>NZ_JBIVHB010000023.1:0-97989 GCF_044748965.1 Cupriavidus sp. NPDC089707 | reverse complement strand
CCAACTTCGCTGCGCCAACCTCCCGGTCGACCCCGCAACCCTTGTCAGTGCTGCCTTGCAGCGCTGCGTTGCGAGGGGGCGAATATTAAGGGACGCCGAGGTGCTTGGCAAGGGGTTCCTGAAAACTTCTTCGTGCCGCCATCGCAGCGCACTTAAAATCGGCTGATGCCGGATATGCCCACTTACCTGCCGTCGCGCATGCCCGCGGACGGAAAACACTTTGCTGACGCCCTGGCGCTCGCCGCGGCCCTGTCGCGCCCGATCGTCTTTGTCGACCTGGAAACCACCGGGGCCGACGCCCAGCGCGACCGGATCACCGAGATCGGCGTCGTCGAGGTCGGCCCGGACGGGATTACAGAATGGGACACGTTGCTGGACCCTGGTATCGGGATCCCGCCGTTTATCCAGCGCATGACCGGCATCACTGACGAGATGGTGCGCGGCCAGCCGACGTTCGAGTCGCTCGCCGAGCCACTTGCGGAGCGCCTGCAAGGCCGCCTTTTCGTGGCGCACAACGCCCGCTTCGACTATGGCTTCCTGAAGAACGCCTTCCGGCGCGCCGGCGTCACGTTTCGCGCGGATGTGTTGTGCACGGTACGACTGTCGCGCTCGCTCTATCCGTCCGTGGAACGCCATGGCCTCGATGCCCTGATTGCCCGCTTTGGCCTGACGCCCAAGGGCCGGCACCGCGCCTTGGCCGATGCCGAGCTGCTATGGCAGTTCTGGCAGAAGATCCATGACACCTATTCGGTCGAACTGGTCGAATCCGCGGTGCGCTCGCTGGTACGACGCGCCAGCCTGCCCGCAGGTCTGGACGAGACCGCGCTGGAAGACGTGCCTGCCACCCCCGGCGTCTATATCTTCTATGGCGACGACGACGTCCCGCTATACGTAGGCAAGAGCGTGCACCTGCGCCAGCGCATCGGCGCCCATTTCTCAGGCGACTATCGCTACGGCAAGGATATGCGGCTGGCGCGGCTGGTACGCCGGGTGGCGTGGCACGAGACCGGCGGCGAGACCGGCGCGCTGCTGCTCGAGGCCAGGCTGGTCAAGGCGATGCAGCCTGTCCATAACCAGCTGCTGCGCAGCAATGCCCGGCTCTACGCATGGGAGCTGCCGCCGCAGCTGCCGGTGCCGCGCCTGCGCACCAGCCGCGACACGGATTTCTGCCGGCATCGCGATCTGTTCGGCGCCTTTGGCAGCCGCGGCGCGGCCGAGGCGCGCCTGCGTGCGCTGGCCGAAGAACACGGGCTGTGCATGGCCACGCTGTCACTGGAAAAGACCACGAGGCGGGGCAACCCCTGCTTCGCGCGGCAGGTCCACCGCTGCGCCGGCGCCTGCGTCGGCGCCGAACCGTCCGCCACGCACCGCGACCGCCTGGCCACCGCACTGGCGCCGCTGGCACTGATGCCGTGGCCTTTTGACGGTCCGGTGGCATGGCGCGAGGAGCATGCCGGACGCGCGTGGTGGCATGTCGCCAGCGACTGGTGCTACCTGGGTTGCTCGGCCACGCTCGACGAGGCCCGCGCGCTGGCCGATGCCCCGGCGTACTTCGACCTGGACACCTACCATATCCTGGCCCCGCGCCTGGCACAGTGGATGCCGGAAACGGTCCCGCTGCCGGTAACGAGCCTGTTCGAGCTGACCCCGTCGACCATGTCACAGGACGCGGTGCGGCCGGTGCGACCTGCATCGGGTCCGGCTCCGCGACGGACAAACCGCGTGGCCGGACAGCAAGCTCTGGACCTTTTCGCCGACTGAGCCTCGCGTCGTCGGCCACCCGCTGTGTGTGCTGTCGCGCAAACCGTGCTTGTGAGCCCGTGCGCGCTTCCGTTAGTCTCGACGGACCGGCCCTTGCCGCCGGGCGCGCCGATGCGGAGTGTCCATGCCTGCCAACCTGTTCCGACCTGCCGAAACGGCCCGCGGCGCCGCGGGCGTGCGCGCATGCCTGGCCCTCATCTGGGCCGGCGCCGTCACCGGCGCGTGTGCCAGCCTCGGCGGCGGTGCCATGCAGGACATCTTCGACTCCTGGAAAAATGTCTCTGTCGACGAAGCCAAGCGCCAGTGGGGACCGCCACAGGCGGTTCAGGCGATGCCGTCCGGGACCGCCTATGTCTGGAACGAGACCATCCCGGCAGCCCGCGCGCCAGGCAGCGGCCCCCGCGATGCCGGCATGGAACGCACACCGATGCCAGGCCATTGCCAGCGCAAGCTGATCGCGGGCCCGGACGGCATCGTCATCGGTGGCGAATGGAGCGGCGATGCCTGCTGCATCAGCACGCTGGTCGGACACTGCGCCGCACTGAAATACCGCGGGCGCGGCTGACCGACGGCTCGTCCGCACCCGCCAGCGGGCTTAGTCGATGCTCGCGCCCGACGCCTTGATCGTCTGTCCCCAGCGCTTCTGCTCAGCCGCAATGGTGGCGGCGAAGGCTTCCGGCGACTGCCAGGCCGGCTCGGCGCCCTGCTGCTCGAGCTTGGCCTTGGTATCAGGGTCCGCCAGCACGGTGCGCAGGGCACCGGACAGGCGTGCCACCACTTCCCTGGGCGTGCCGGCGGGTGCCAGCATGCCGTAGAAGCCCACCACCTCGAAGCCCTTCAGCCCGGCTTCCTGCATGGTCGGCACGTCAGGCAGCGCCGGCGAGCGCTGCGCCGACGTCACCGCCAGCGCGCGCACCTTGCCCGCCTTGATGTACTGCGTGAACAGCGGGATCGAATCCGCCATCATCTGCGCCTGCCCGCCCATCACGTCGGTCAGCGCCCGTGCGCTCCCCTTGCCGGCGGCCAGGCTCCGGTAGCAGCCAGCACCGGCGAGTATTCGCGCAACTGCCAGCGCATCGGCAGCACCGACGGGCGCCGCACTACCCGCTCGACATGCAGACGCACCAGGCGCTCCGCCCCCGCGAACGCCGCCAGTTCCGCGCCGCCCCAGATCACTTCGGCTTGCCCGCCCACATGGAGCAGCGCGCCTTCGGCAAAATCAGGCACCACCAGCCCGGCGCGCGGGTTCGCCAGCAGGTTCCCGATGGTATTGAAGAAGTTGTTGCCATTGAAATCCGGGAAGGTGAGCGTGCCGTCGTCGTTCACACGGATAAAGCCCGGCTTGCCGCCGCGGTGCGACACATCGGCGCCGCCGGTGTGCTCGCCCTCCTCCGTCGAGGCGGCATGACTGGTGGCGATAAACAGCGTATCGGCCGCGCGCAGCCATGCTGCCGCCTCGTCGTCCAGCGCCGTGCCGTGCCAGGCAGGCATCGGCGCGCCCGGCAGGGCCGCGGTGGCCTCGCGCAGCTGGATATAGCGCGGGCAGTTCCCGAAGCTTTGCTCGACTTCGACCGTGAACCCATCCTGGTCGCGCGCGACGATGATGCCGTTCATGCGGTTGCGCCGGCGCGTAGGGAGCTCGATGCCAAGCAACCCGATATGCGCACCATGCGCCAGGACCTGTTCCAGCGGATCGCCGGGCAGCGGCAAGGCGTCGATGCGCAAGTGCGTGGCATCGGGGCTGTGAGCAAACCCGGGCACGCCGGCGAGCATCGATGCCCACGGCAGTCCGCCGGCATCGACCGCGCCGACCAGCAGGAATGGCAACTGGCCAAAGAAGTCGCGATGCTGGGCGGGCATCTCGCCACGGATCACGCGCGCACCGGCCGCCGCCATGCGTTCGCGCTTGCCGGCGCGCTCCTGCGCGGCCAGTTCCCCGGCGTGGAAAGGCAGGCCGGCATGCGGCCAGACGGGCAGTTCCATGATGGACTCCTTGGCAGATGCGGCCGCCGCTCGCGCGGCGGCCCTGGATTCAGCCGGCCTCAGGCAGCCCGGCCGGGCCGGGATACGATCATCGGCACGAAGCCGGGCAGCGCTTCAATACGGCGCAGCCAGGCGTTCAACGCGGGATACGGCGCCAGCGGCACGTTGCCTTCTTCGGCGCGGGCGATGTAACTGTAGGCGGCGACGTCGGCGATCGCGGCATGGGCGGCGGCCAGGAACGGCTGCTCGGCCAACAGGGATTCCATCAGATCGAACAGTCGCTGCGCGCGGGCGATGGCGTCGTCAAGCGGCACCGGTCGGCCGAACAGCACCCCCAGGCGCGCCGCGGCCGGACCGAAGGCGATCTCGCCAGCGGCCACCGACAGCCAGCGCTGCACGCGCGCGGCCCCGACCGGGTCGCGCGGCAGCCAGCGGCCATCGTCGTAGCGCGTGGCCAGGTAGACCAGGATCGCGTTGGAATCGCCCAGCACCACGCCGTTGTCGTCCAGCACCGGCACCTGACCGAAGGCGTTGAGCCGCAGGAACGGCTCGCGATGCTGTTCGCCGCCGCGCAGGTCGACATCGACCAGCCGGTACGTCAGCCCCAGCAGCGACAGGAACAGCTCGGCGCGATGCGCATGGCCGGACAGCGGCGAGCGATAGAGAACGAGCGGAACCCGGGGCTCGGCAGGATGGTTGGCAGCTTGCATGACACGCTCCTCGGTGGTTGGGATAACGGAATTCTGGCCGTGGAAGGCGGTGCAATAAATAGGGTGCCTGGTATTTGACTACTCCGATAAT
The DNA here is from genome assembly GCF_044748965.1 of Cupriavidus sp. NPDC089707. Taxonomy (NCBI): domain Bacteria; kingdom Pseudomonadati; phylum Pseudomonadota; class Betaproteobacteria; order Burkholderiales; family Burkholderiaceae; genus Cupriavidus; species Cupriavidus sp. NPDC089707. The sequence goes on along the minus strand of NZ_JBIVHB010000023.1, from coordinate 93,444 downwards.
CGGAGTAATGTGTGGCGCCATGGACAAGCTTCGTGCAATGCAGACGTTCGTGCGGATCGTTGACGCGGGCAGCCTGACGGCCGCCGCGGCGACGCTGCACACCTCCCTGCCCGCAGTGGTGCGCACGCTGGCCGCGCTCGAATCCCAGCTGCAGGTGCGGCTGCTCAATCGCACCACGCGACGGCTGTCGCTGACCGGCGAGGGACGCAGCTACCTGGACAGCTGCCGGCGCATCCTGGCCACCATCGATGAAGTCGAGGCTGGCCTGACCGCCAGCCATGTCGAGCCCAGCGGCCAGCTCACGCTGACCGCGCCGGTGCTGTTCGGGCAGATGTATATCGCCCCGGCGGTCACGCGCTTCGTGCAACGCTATCCGCGCGTGCGCTGCCGCATGGAATTCACCGACCGCGTGGTGAACCTGCTGGAAGAAGAACTCGACGTGGGCGTACGCATCGGCCCGCTGGCAGATTCGACACTGGTGGCGCAGCAGGTCGGCCATATCCGGCGCGTGGTGGTGGCCACCCCCGCCTACCTGCGCAAGCATGGCACGCCGCGCCACCCCAACGACCTCGCGCGTGCCAATTGCGTGCGCTTCACCGGCAATGCCGCGCACTGGTGGACGTTCCAGGAAAACGGCAAACCGTTCCAGGTGCAGGTGACGGGCAACCTCGAGTTCAACCAGACCGCACCAGCCGTTGCCGCTTGCGCGGAAGGCGCCGGCTTCGGCAATTTCCTCTCCTACCACGTGGCGCAACTGGTGCAGGCGCGCAAGCTGCGCATTGTGCTGGAGACGTTCGAGCAGCCAGCCTGGCCGCTGTCGCTGATCTATCCGCATGCGCGCTTGCTGCCGGCGCGCACGCGTGCCTTTCTCGACTGGATGCGCGACGACCTCGCTCCGCGCTTCCGCTGAGACACCGTCAACGAGACCAAAACCACGACCAGATCGCCAAGACGTCGACCCATGCCCCTGACCAGCGTCCCCACTCCGACTGGCTTCGGTGCCCGCTTGCGGCGCCTCATCCGCCGTCCCAGCGGCAATGCGCTGCGCGCAGCGGTGCTGGGCGTCAACGACGGCCTCGTCTCCAGCTTCTGCCTGGTCATGGGACTGGAAGGCGCGGCTGCCACGCGTGAAGCCGTGATTCTTGCCGGCCTTGCCGGCCTGACTGCAGGGGCATGCTCGATGGCGCTGGGCGAATGGCTCTCGGTCACCAACAGCCGCGAGATGAACAACAAGCGGCTGCGCGACATGGCGCACGAGATCACGCACGACAGCGCCAGGACGCGACAGCGTCTGGTGGTGGTGCTGGCCGGCAAGGGCATGTCGCCCGCGGATGCGGAACGTGCCACCGACGAGATCATGCGCGATCCGCGCGCCACGCTCGATAGGTTTGCGCGCGACGTGCTTGGCATCAACCCGCAGGACCGTGGCGGCAACCCACTGCAGGCCGCGGTGATCTCCTTCGTGCTGTACAGCAGCGGCGCGCTGGTGCCGCTGTTGCCCTTCCTGGTGACCGCAGGACCATCGGCGCAGCTCGGCAGCATCGTTGCCTGCCTCTGCGGGCTTGGCCTGGTCGGCTGGGGCACGTCGTCGTTCAACGGCAGGCCGGGATGGTTCTCGGCGCTGCGGCAGATCCTGATCGGCGGCATGGCCGCTTCGTTCACATACGGCCTCGGCATGGTATTCGGCTCGCTCTGATGCTGCCCGCCAGGGCATCCACGATGCGGAGCAACGAGCATGCGCGCCTTGCGCGCATGGGTGCCCACCCACCCGCTCGCAGCGACCAGCCACCCGACAAAAGCCTTGACGCCGCGCTGCGCGCACCGGTATTTTTCAAAAGCGAATCCGCATTCGAATACGGAACATCCCCATGCCAGCGACGTCGTCCGGCCTTTCGGCCACCTCCTCCTTCCCCCGTATCGATACGCCTTCGATCCTGCAGCCGCCGCGGCAGCGGCGCGCGCGCGAAACCGAGCAGGCCCTGCTCGGCGCGGGCCGCGAATTGCTGGCGAAGCGCGATTTCACCGCGGTTTCGGTGGCGCAGATCGCCGCTGCGTGTCAGGTGTCGGTGGGCGCTTTCTATGGCCGCTTCCGCGACAAGATGGCTTATTTCGAGGCGTTGCGTGCGCTGGTGATGGAGGAAACCTCGGCATCGATCGACCGCTACCTCGCGCAGGACCGCTGGGAAGACGTGCCAACCTCCGTGCTGCTCGACAAAGCCGCGCGCTTCATGGTGCTGGGCACGCTGGCCAATCGCGGCGTGATGCGCGCATCGCTGCGGCATGCCTCGACGAAACCGGAAGAGTGGCTGCCCCACCGCCAGAGTGGCGAAGCGATCATCGAGCGGATGGTGCAATTGCTGGTGCCGCGTCTGTCGCTGCCCGCGGATATCGCCGAGTTGCGTGTGCGCTTTGCCATGCAGGCGGTCTTCAGCGTGCTGGTCAATGCGGTGCTGAACGATGGCGGGCCCCTGCATCTCGACGATGAACGGATGATCCCCGAATTGAGCCGCATGATGGCAGGGTACCTCGGCGTCACTGACAACGCCCAGGCCTGAATTCGCGCGGTCATGCATCGCGCCCATGGCCGCCATGAATTCCGTAGCGCTTGCTAGGCGGCGGCGCACGGTCTCTCTAGAATGCGTCCACGCTGACTGCATTGACGCCCACTGATACCGCACATGGCCACGCTTTTCCTCGTCCGTCACGGACAAGCCTCGTTTGGCGCCGCCAACTACGACTGCCTGTCGGAGACAGGCCGCCAGCAAGCGCGCTGGCTGGGCGAATACTTCAGCGAGCGCGGCTTGCGCTTCGCACGCGTGGCAGCGGGCAACCTGGTGCGGCAGCAGGACACCGCGCGCGAGATCCTGGCCGCGATGGGCCAGCCGCAAGCGGAAATTGCCACGCATCCCGGCCTGAATGAATATGACGGCGAGGCGCTGTACCGCTGCCACACCGGCGGCGCCGACCACCGCGCCCACCAGAACGGCGACTACAACGATTACTGGCGCACTTTCCGCGCCGCGTACCATGCCTGGACCCAGGATGGCCTGGCCGACATGACGGAAAGCTGGGCCGATTTCGGCGCGCGCATTGCCGGCGCGCTGACGCAAGCCTGCGAAGGCACCACGCGTGAAGACGCCATCCTCGTGGTCAGTTCCGGTGGCGCCATCGGTCGCGCCACGGCAGACCTCCTCGGCGCCCCCGCGGCCACTGCCATCGAAATGAACCTGCAGTTCCGCAATACCGCGTTCTGCGAGATCATTGTCGGCCGCGGCGTGCAGCGATTGCTGAGCTTCAACAACATCCCGCACCTGGATCGGCCGGAACGCCGCGACGCCCTCACCTTTGCCTGAAGGCCAGGACAGGTACCACAGGCGCTACGCGCAACAACGACAAACCCGCCTGACGGCGGGTTTTCTTTTTTCCGTGAAATGCGGCGGCAATCGCTCCGGCAACTGGCGCGGGCACATTGACATGCCCGCGCCGCCGGTCCTTCTCCCTTTACTACCCTTTACTACTCTTTCTACCCTTTATTGCCGCATTCCTGGCGCAGGCGCCAGACGCAAGCGCCAACGCCTTACAAGCGCTCGACGATGGTCACGTTGGCCAGCCCGCCGCCTTCGCACATGGTCTGCAGGCCGTAGCGCTTGCCGTGCGTATGCAGCGCATGCACCAGCGTCGTCATCAGCTTGGCGCCCGAGCCACCCAGCGGATGGCCCAGCGCAATCGCGCCGCCATGCACGTTGAGGCGCTCCGGATCGGCGCCGGTTGCCTGCAGCCAGGCCAGCGGCACCGGTGCGAAGGCTTCGTTGACTTCGAACAGGTCGATGTCGTTGATGCGCATGCCAGCCTTCTTCAGCGCGTGCATGGTGGCCGGCAGCGGCGCTTCGAGCATCACCACCGGGTCGTGGCCGATCACGGTCATATGGTGCACGCGCGCCAGCGGCTTGACGCCGAGCTTCTTCAGGCCAGCCTCGTTGACCACCAGCAGGCCGGCGGCGCCATCGCAGATCTGGCTCGAGGAGGCAGCTGTCACGCGCCCGCCTTCGGCGATCAGCTTGACTGCGCCAATGCTCTGCAGCGTGGCGTCATAGCGAATGCCTTCGTCAGCGGTATGCATTTCGCCGTTGGCGCCCTCTGCGGTACGCACTTCGACCGGGACGATCTCGGCATTGAAGCGCCCCGCCTGGGTCGCAGCCACCGCACGCTGGTGGCTGAGCAGCGCGTAAGCATCGAGCTGCTCGCGCGACAGGTTGTACTTGCGCGCGATCATCTCGGCGCCGGTGAACTGGCTGAACTGCACGCCGGGGTAGCGCGCTTCGACACCCGGGCTCTTGGGCACGCCGAAGCCGTTCTTGGCCGGCAACTGCGAAGACAGGCCCATCGGCACGCGCGTCATGCTTTCCACGCCGGCCGCGATCACGATATCCATCGCGCCCGACATCACCGCCTGCGCGGCAAAGTGCAGCGCCTGCTGCGACGAGCCGCACTGGCGGTCGACCGACGTGCCCGGCACGCTTTCCGGTAGCCGCGAAGCGAGGATGGCGTTGCGCGCCACGTTGCCGGCCTGCTCTCCGACCTGGCTGACACAGCCCATGATGACGTCTTCGACCAGCGCGGGATCGGCGCCGGAACGCTCGACCAGCGCATCGAGCACCTGCGCGGCAAGGTCGGCCGGATGCCAGCCCGACAGCTTGCCGCCCTTGCGCCCGCCGGCGGTCCGTGCCGCGGCGACGATATATGCCTCTGCCATGTGATCTCCTTGTTCGGTGCCAGCGAACTGCCGGCAGGGTTAGCCCGTATTGTTGTCCCCGGCCGGCCGGCCAGCGTCGTCGGAAGCGACGAAGTTAGCCGGCCGCCTCAGGCGGCTGTCGGGGCTACCTCAGCTGCGCGGGCCGAGCACCGCGAAGATTGCTGTCGCACGCAGCAGGCAGCGTTCACCGCTGACCAGCCGGCAGTTGCCGTAGCGCAGCCGCGAGCCGAGCTTGTCGAACTCCACGCGTGCCTCGACCCAGTCGCCCAGGCGCGCGGAGTCCAGGAAGTCCAGGCTCAGGTTGACGGTGACCGCGCTTTTCACGCGGCCGGTCTCCAGCGACATCATCATGCCGATGGCGGTATCGGCCAGCGTCGCCAGCATGCCGCCATGCGGGATGCCCAGGTTGTTCAGATGGCTCTCGTCGATGCGCACCGCCAGCGTGCGGCGTTCGCGGTTCAGGTAGAGCTGGCCGAAGTTGGCCATGTAGCCGCCCAGCCCCCGCAGCGGCACGAAGCCTTCCGGCACGGCTGCACCACCGGTGCTATCGGCCGCCTGCGGCAGCGCCGCCTCGATTCCGGCTTCGGCCATGGCGTCAGGCAAAGCAGCGCGAGGCCGAGCCAAGGTGCTCGCGGCATTCGCGGACCATGCGCGCGAGCAGCTCCTCGCAGCTCGGCACATCGTCGATCAGGCCCACGCACTGGCCGGCGCTGATGATGCCGCCATCGGTCTCGCCCGCCTTCAGCGCAGCCTTGCCGCGCACGCCGGCTACCAGGTGCTTGACGTCTTCGAACTGCGCCCCGCCGGGGCGGCGTTCGATGCTCACGACTTCGTCCGACACAGCATTCTTCAGCACCCGCGCGGTGTTATGCAGCGTGCGGAAGATCAGGTTGGTGTCGCGCTCGCTGGCCTGCACCAGCGCCTGCTTGACGTTGTCGTGGATCGGCGCTTCCTGGGTGGCGCAGAAGCGCGTACCCATGTTCACGCCCTCGGCACCCAGCACCAGCGCGGCGGCCATGCCGCGGCCGTCGGCGATGCCACCCGAGGCAATCACCGGCACCGACAGCTTGCGTGCCGCCAGCGGGATCAGCACCATGCCCGGGACATCGTCTTCGCCGGGGTGGCCGGCGCACTCGAAGCCGTCGATCGACACCGCGTCCACGCCCAGGCGCTCGGCCGACAGCGCATGGCGGATCGCCACGCACTTGTGGATCACCTTCATGCCGGCGGCCTTGGCGCGCGCGATATGTTCCTTGGGGTTGTTGCCGGCGGTCTCCAGCACCTTGACGCCGTTCTCGATGATGACGTCGAGGTAGCGCGCGTACGGCGGGGGGTTGATCGAAGGCAGCAGCGTCAGGTTCACGCCAAATGGCTTGTCGGTCATATCACGGCAGCGGCGGATTTCCTCGCCCAGCGCCTCCGGGGTCGGCTGCGTCAGCGCGGTGAGGATGCCCAGCCCGCCGGCGTTGGAGACGGCCGCGGCCATTTCCGCGTAGCCGACCCATTGCATGCCGCCCTGGATAATCGGGTAGCGGATGCCAAGCAGTTCGGTGATTCGAGTCTTCATGATTGTCCTTTGTGCTGTCAGCTAGCGGGCCTTGGAAGCGGGCCTTGGCGGCGGTCGGGCCAGTCTAAGGCGCGGGCCCGCGCCATGCTTCGTCGGAAGCGACGATTGCAGGCGGCGCATTCTGCACTAGTGTTGGCTGTCCCCGCGCCGTTCCGGGCCCTTGCCGCCTTCCGGCCCGCAGCACCCCGCCCCCTTTCCTCAGCAGGAGTCGCCATGACGCAAGCCACGCCTTCGTTCGAAACCCTGCGCTACGCCGTCGAAGACGGCGTAGCCACTATCACCCTGCATCGCCCGGACCAGCTCAACGCCTTCACCGCGCAGATGATGCAGGACCTGATCGCCGCCTTCGACGCCACCGATGCCGACGACAACGTCCGCGCGGTGATCGTCACCGGCGCGGGCCGCGCCTTCTGCGCCGGCGCCGACCTGTCCGGCGGCAGCTCGACGTTCGATTACGAGAAGCGCTATGGCGCCAGCCCCGACACGGCGCACCGCGACGGCGGCGGCCGCGTGTCGCTGCGCATCTTCCGCAGCCTCAAGCCGGTGATTGCCGCGGTCAACGGCGCCGCCGTCGGCGTGGGCGTGACCATGCAGCTGCCGATGGATATCCGGCTGGCGTCGACCGACGCCAAGTTCGGCTTCGTGTTTGCGCGCCGCGGCATCACGCCGGAGGCCGCGTCGTCGTGGTTCCTGTCGCGCGTGGTCGGCGTTTCGACGGCGCTGGAATGGTGCTATACCGGCCGGGTGTTCTCCGCGCAGGAGGCGCATGAACGCGGGCTGGTGCGCTCGCTGCATGCACCCGAGGACCTGCTGCCGGCGGCGCGGGCGATCGCGCGCGAGATCGCCGACAACGCCGCGCCGGTCTCGGTGGCGATCTCGCGCCAGCTGATCTGGCGCATGGCCGGCGCCAGCCACCCCATGGAGGCGCACAAGCTCGACAGCCGGGCGATCCAGTCGCGCGGGCGCTCCGCCGACGTCAAGGAAGGCGTCAGCGCATTCCTGGAAAAGCGTCAGGCTGCGTTCCCCGACACCGTCTCGCAAGACCTGCCGGACTTCTTCGACTGGCGCGGCGAGCCGCCGTTCGCCTGAAGCGCCTGAAGCCAGCGCCCCACCGTTTTTTCCGGAGTCAGCATGAAAGTCAGTCAAGCCGTCGCCAGCCGCAAGTCCGTCCGCGGCTTCCTGCCCAAACCCGTGCCAGCCGACACCATCCGCCGCGTGCTCGATGCCGCGGCGCGCGCGCCGTCGGGCGGCAACCTGCAGCCCTGGCACATCCACGTGATCGGCGGCGAGGCGCTGGAGCGCCTGCGCGGCATCATGCGCGAGCGCATCTCGCGCACGCCCAAAGGCGAAGACCGCGAATACAACGTCTACCCGCCCGAACTGGTCGCGCCCTACCGCGACCGGCGCTTCGAGGTGGGCGAGGCGCTCTACCACTACCTCGGCATTCCGCGTGAAGACAAGGCGCGGCGGCTGGCGCAGTTCGCCAACAACTTCACCTTCTTCGGCGCGCCGCTGGCGCTGTTCTGCACCGTGGACCGGCGCATGGGCCCGCCGCAGTGGTCGGACCTTGGCATGTACCTGCAGAGCGTGATGCTGCTGCTGCGCGAGGAAGGGCTCGACAGCTGCGCGCAGGAATGCTGGGCGATGTATCCGGAGACCATCGGCAGCTTCCTGCAGCTGCCCGCCGAGCGCATGCTGTTCACCGGCATGGCGATCGGCTACGAGGATCCCGAGGCGCCGGCCAACCAGTTGCGCGCGGCGCGCGCGCCGCTGACGGAATTCGCCGAGTTCATCGGCATCTGAGTCGGCACTGAGTCGGCATCCGGGCCCAGGCGCCGCGCGCAGCTGCGCTTGCGGCGACCGGCTCAGAGCAGGCCCAGCTGCCGCGCGATCGCCACCGCCTGGGTGCGGTTGCTGGCGTGCAGCTTGGCGCTGATATTGCGCAGGTGCGTGCGCACCGTGGTCTCGGACACAAACAGGCGCTCGGCCATGGCGACATTGGAAAAGCCTTCGGCCAGCAACTGCAGCACCTTCTGCTCCTTGGGCGTCAGCGGCTCCACCAGCGCCGGCGGTGCGGGACGGCCGGTGGTGCCGCCAGGCGCTTCGCCGGCTTGCTGGCCGCATGCCTGCAGCAGCTTTTCCACATAGGCGGATGGCAGGCTCGCGCCCTGGCGCGCGCAGGCGTCGGCCACCAGCCGGCGCACGTCGTCGCCTTCGTCGGCAAAAATCCGCACGAATCCCTCGGCCGCGCCGAAGCGCAACGCCTCGCCCATCACCACCAGCGCATGCGCACCGTCGCCGCTGCGCTGCCACGCCTGTGCCAGCAGGATGCGCAGCTTGAGCGCGCGGCGCATCAGCTGGTTGCTGGTGGCGGCCGCCAGTTCGCGCTCGATCGCGTCGCGCACCTGCGCGCCGGGGCGGGCATGCACGTCAAGCCGCAGCCTTCCGACAAAGATGTCCTCGACGTCGCTGGCAAACGAACTGACGCCCGGACGCGTGCGCCACAGCGCGGGGTCGGCGGCGCGCTCGATCGCCTCTTGCGCGGCGTGCACATTGCCCTGGCGCAGCGCCAGCCGCGCGCGCTCCAGCATCGCCGCCATCACCAGCCGGGTCAGGCCGCGGTGGTGGCCGAGCGCCTCCAGCTGCGCCAGCCATTCATGCGCCTGGTCGGTCTCGCCTCGCTCGAAGGCGATGCGCGCCAGCACGGTATGGCCGGTGATGATCTGATCCGGCAGGCCGAGGTCGCGCGACAGCGGCAGGTACACGTTGAGCAGCCGGCTGGCGCGTTCGGTATCGCCGCTCTCGTACAGCCCTTCGGCCAGCAGGATGCCGGCCATGGCGTTGCCGTTGGTCGGGCCGAAGCGGTTCGGCAGCATCGTGCGCGCGGCAATACGAAAGCGCGCCAGCGCCTGCTGCAGCCGTCCCTGGCGCAGGTCGATCAGGCCTTCGACCGCTTCGGAGAAGATCTTGTTGAAGTTGCTGTCCGAGCCGCGCACGGCCTGGCGCGCGATCTGCAGCAGCCGGCGCGCCTCGGGATAATCGCCGATAACCGCGGCCAGCCGCGCCATCGACGTGCCCAGGATCGCGTCCGGGAAGGCGTAGCCCATCGGCAGCGGCGGCACCTCGTTGCGGGCGAAGGCGCGCGCGTCGTCGAAGCGGTCCATCATGTTGAGCAGCACGTGGCGCAGCGCGCGGATATGCGCGAGCAGGTCGCCGGCCGCGCCTTCGGTCGGAATCGCCTGCAGCAGCGCGATCGCGTCGGCCGGGCCGCGCGTGAACGACACCGCCCACGCATGCGCGATCTGCAGCTTGGGCCAGCGAGCCAGCTCTTGCGCCGGTACCGCCTCCAGCCAGCGCGTCAGCAGCCGCATGCGGCCCTGCCCCAGCAGGTCATCGACGGCGCTGTCCAGCAATTCCAGCGCATGGCCCAGCGCGCCGGCCGCGAGTGCGTGCTCGATGGCGGGCACCGGACGGCCCTGCGATTCATACCAGCGCGAGGCAGCCAGGTGCAATGGCGGCACGGCCTCGGGCGTCGACTGCACCAGCTGGCCGCGCAGGAAGCCGGAAAACAGGCTGTGATAGCGGTACCACTGCTCCGGTGCCGCGCCGGTGCCGCGCTCGCCGTAGCGCTCGCTCTCCAGCGGCAGCAGGAACAGGTTGGCGCGCTCCAGCCAGGCCAGGATCTCGTCGCTGCTGCCGGCGCCGACCGCGGATGGCATAGTGGCCTGGCAGACCGCGTCGCACAGCGGGCCGCAGAGCTGGTCCAGGATCGAGGTCCGCAACAGGAAGTCCCGCACCGCCTCGGGCAGGTGCAGGAAGACGTCTTCGACCAGATAGTCGGCAATCGCCGCGTTGGAGCCGGAAAAGCCGGCGATGAAGCCCTCGGGCTGGCTGCGCCGTTCCATTGCTACCGAGGCCAGCCACAGCGCCGTGGCCCAGCCTTCGGTGCGCCGGTGCAGCGCGCTGATCGCGGCTGGCTGCAATTTGAGCCCACGGGCGTGGCGCAGGAAGGATTCGGTCTCGCTGGCACTGAAGCGCAGTTGCGCGGGCTCGATCTCGAGCAGCTCGCCGCGCGCGCGCAGCCGGCCCAGGCCGCTCTCCGGCACCCAGCGGGTGCCGATCACGACACGGCAGCCCGGCGGCAGGCTTTCGACCATCTGCCACACCAGGCCGCTGACGGCGGCGTTCTGGATCGATTCGAAATCGTCGAGGAACAGCGTGAAGGCGCCGCTGTGGCTGGCCAGCCGGTCGATCAGGGCGAGCGCCTGCTCGCCGGGATCCTGCACCAGCCCCAAGCGGGGCGGCTGGGCCGCGGCGCCGAGCGCCTGCGCGATGGCGGCCCCGATCGAGCCCAGGAAGCGGGTGGCATCGTTGTCGGAGCGGTCAAGGGTGAGCCAGGCGGTGCGCCCGCCAGCGGCTTCCAGGCGCGCACGGCACTGGAGCATGGCGGTGGTCTTGCCAAAGCCCGCGGGCGCGCGCACCAGCACGAGCTTGACGAAGTCCGCGGCGCACACGGCGTCGCAGATCGCCGCGCGCTCGACCTGGAACGGCGTCAGCAGCGGCGGACGCAGCTTGGCGGCCAGCGCAGCGGCGCCGGCGCCAGTGGCAGACGGCATGCGCCGCCCGGTCTCCTCGATACTTGCCATTGGCCTTTTGTCGTCTTCCGCGCCGCACCGTCGATGCGGCAATGCGAAGCGATGCGCTCGCCCGTGCAGCAGCGCGGGCGGGCGTGACTGTGATGGAACACAGAATTATGGCGTAAACGCGTGCGGCCGCGCGCTGCCGAGGGTTCAGGGTCTCTTCAGGCGGCCTTCCGGCTGGATTAAGGGCCCCGGACCACCCCAACGCCCCGCTCTCCCGGCCAGATGCCGGGACCGCCCTTACACCAGCTTGTTACCGTGGGCTGCCCAATAGCGGTCGCGCAGCAGCCGCTTGAGCAGCTTGCCGGTCGGCAGGCGCGGCAGCTCGGACTCGAAATCGACCGAGCGCGGGCATTTGATGGTGGACAGGTTGGCGCGGCAGAACGCAATCAGTTCGGCCGCCAGCTCCGGCCCGGCCTGGGCCATGTCGGCCGGCTGCACGACGGCCTTGACCTCTTCGCCGAAATCCTCGTTGGGTACCCCGATCACCGCCACGTCCAGCACCTTGGGGTGCGTCATCAGCAGATTCTCGGCCTCCTGCGGATAGATGTTGACGCCGCCGGAGATGATCATGTTGGCCTTGCGGTCAGTCAGGAACAGGTACCCGTCGGCATCGGCATAGCCGACATCGCCGATCGTGCTCCAGTCCGGATGCTGCGGATGGCGCGATTCCGCGGTCTTGGCCGGGTCGTTGTGGTATTCGAAGGCCCGGCCTTCGGCAAAATAGATCGTGCCGGGCTCGCCCGGCGGCAGCGGTTCGCCGTCGGGGCCGCAGATGCGCAGCTTGCCGACCATGGCCCGGCCCACGGTGCCCTTGCGCTGCAGCCATTCCTGCGTGCTGACCACGGTCACGCCGTTGCCCTCGGTGCCGGCGTAGTACTCCCAGATCACCGGCCCCCACCACGCGATCATCGCCTCCTTGACCTGCACCGGGCACGGCGCCGCGGCATGGATCGCCACGCGCAGCGAGGACACATCGCAAGCTTGGCGCCGCGCCTCGGGCAGCTTTAGCATGCGCGAGAACATCGTCGGCACCAGCTGCGTATGGGTGATGCGGTACTGCTGCACCAGTTGCAGGTACTGCTCAGCGTCGAAATGCTCCATCACCACCGCGGTGCCGCCCAGCGCCTGCACCGACATGTTGTAGCGCAACGGCGCGGCATGGTACAGCGGCGCCGGCGACAGGTAGCGGGTGTCGGCATCGAAGCCATAGAGCCGCTGGCACAGGCTGGTCAGCGTGGTGGGATCCTCGATGCGCGGGCTGCCCGGCGGGGCGTACACGCCTTTGGGCCGCCCCGTGGTGCCGGAGGAATAAAGCATGTCGCCGCCGGTCACTTCGTCTGCGATGCGCGTCGTTGGGCAGCTTGCCAACGCCGGTTCATATGCATCGTAGCCGGGCACCGTGCCGTCGAGCATCAGCCGGCGCTTCAGCGCCGGCGTCTGCGCCACCAGCGTGGCCGCGATCTCCGCCATGGCGTGCGTGGTCACCAGCATCTGCGCGGCGCTGTCATTGAGGATATAAGCGGCGTCGGCCGCGTTCAGCTTGGTGCTCAGGCAGATATAGACGATACCGCTGCGTTGCGCGCCCCAGCACAGCTCGAACATGCGCGGATTGTTCTCCAGCATGAAAGCCACGCGATCGCCCGGGCGCAGTCCCAACGTCCGAAAGAGATGTGCCACCTGGTTCGAACGCTCGTCCAGCTCGCGGTATGTGACGACTGCTCCGCTGCTGCCCATGATGACGGCCGGCTTCTCTGGCGTGCGCTGCGCGTGGATGGACGGATGCATGGCGTTGAGCTCCTCGACAGGGTTTCGCTGGATTGGGATGGGTGATCCCGCATTCTGTGAACGACCCGCCGGTTCAACCATCGTCGGAAGCGACGAAGCGCGGCGTCGGCATTTTGATGCGGTGCCGCATGCATCGGCGAAGTGGGGTCCCTGTGCGGGCTCTGTGCGGGCTCTGTGCTGACTCTGTGCGACCGCTGCGCACCTTCGTCCGATGCGACGATGCGCCGCCCGCCAGCGTGCCCGGATCATGCTCTCTGCGGGCGATCGCAGCCACGCCTTCCCCCATTCCCGAAGGAGCCGAGGTGGATTTCAAGTTCAGCGAAGAACAATCGATGCTGCGCGACACGCTCGCGCGTTACCTGGCCGACCACTACGCTTTTGAAGCGCGCCGAGCCGCGGTGCAATCCGCGGCGGGCTGGCGGCCCGATTGCTGGCGTGCCTTCGCGCGCGACCTCGGCATCCTGGGCGCTGGCTTTCCCGAGGCATTTGGCGGGCTCGGCGGCGGTGCGGCCGAGCACATGATCGTGATGGAGCAGATCGGCCGCCACCTGGTGCTGGAGCCGTATCTTGGCACCGTGGTGCTGGCCGGCGGCGCTCTGGCGCAAGGCAATCCGGAGCTGGCGGCGCAATGGCTGCCCGCCATCATCGGCGGCGAGGCCACTGCCGCCTGGGCACATGCCGAGCCCGCCAGCCGCTATTGCCGGCATGACGTGCAGGCCAGCGCCACGCGCGCGGGCAACGGCTACAAGCTGAGCGGGCACAAGCACGCCGTGGTAGGCGCGCCCTTCGCTTCGCACCTGGTGGTCAGCGCCCGCACCGCCAGTGCGCGCCGCGACCGGGACGGCATCAGCCTGTTCTGGGTCGCGCGCGACACACCGGGCGTCACCCTGCGCGAATACCCGACCTTCGACGGCCTGCGCGCGGCCGAGGTGCTGCTAGACAACGTACAAGTGCCGGCCAGCCAGCGCATCGGCGCCGAAGGCGAGGCCTTCGCGCTGATCGAGCGGCTGTGCGACCACGCCATGGTCGCGCTGGCAGCCGAAGCCAACGGCGCGATGGCGCGCATGCTGGCCGACACCATCGACTATGCGCGCCAGCGCAAGCAGTTCGGCGTGCCGATCGGCACGTTCCAGGTGCTGCAGCACCGCATGGCCGACATGTCTATGCAGCTGGAGCAATCCGTGGCACTTACGCAGGTCGCGGCGATGCAGGCGGGCGGCGCACCGGCAGCGTTCGCGCAGGCGGCGTGCGCGGCCAAGGTCCAGGCCGGCCAGGCCGGTGCCTTCGTCGGCCAGGGCGCGGTGCAGATCCACGGCGGCATGGGCGTTACGGAGGAACTGGCGGTGGGCCACTACTTCAAGCGCGTCACTGCGATCGACCTGCAGTTCGGCTCGGCCGAGCACCACCTGCGCCGCTACGCCGACCTGCTCTATCCCGCCGCGGCCTGAACCGCCAATCCCTGACGACTACCCCAGCGAGGTCCGTCGATGCATCTCGATTTCTCCCCGCAAGACCAGCAGTTCCGTGAAGACGTGCGCGCCTGGATCGCCGAGGCGTATGACGACGAATTGCGCGCGATGATGGCGCAGTCCAAGAACGGCTATCTCGACAAGGCCGGCCAGGTGCGCTGGCAGAAGGCGCTGCATGCGCGCGGCTGGGCCGCGCCCAACTGGCCGCAGGAATACGGCGGCCCGGGATGGACGCCGACGCAGCGCTTTATCTTCCAGTCCGAACTGGCCGCGGCCGGCTGCCCGCCGGTGTCGCCGATGGGGCTGAAGATGGTGGCGCCGGTGATCATGAAGTACGGCACGCCCGCGCAGAAGGCGCGCTTCCTGCCCCCGATCCTGGCCTCGGAGGTGTGGTGGTGCCAGGGCTACTCCGAGCCCAATTCCGGCTCCGACCTCGCCTCATTGCAGCTACGCGCGGATCCCGGCACCGACAGCGACGGCGAGCACTACATCCTGAACGGATCCAAGATCTGGACCACGCATGCGCAGTGGGCCGACTGGATGTTCTGCCTGGTGCGCACCAGCCGCGAGTCGAAGCGGCAGGAAGGCATCTCGTTCCTGCTGCTCGACATGCATGCGCCCGGCATCACGGTGTCGCCGCTGCCGACGCTGGACGGTCCCGTGGCCGGGCAGCAGGAGGTGAACCAGGTCTTCTTCGAGAACGTGCGCGTACCGGCGGAGAACCGCATCGGCGAGGAAGGCAAGGGCTGGACCTACGCCAAGTACCTGCTGGAGTTCGAGCGTGGCGGCACCTACAGCCCGATGCTGCGCAAGCAGCTGGCCAAGGTGGCACAAATTGCCGCGGAACAGGCCGCCGACGATGGCGGGCGGCTGCTCGACGATCCCGCCTTCCGGCGCAAGCTGGCCGCGCTGCATGTGCGCACGGCCGCGCTGGAGGCGGTCGAGCTGCGCGTGTTCTCGGGCGTGGAATCGGGCACGTCTATCGGTGCGGCGTCCAGCACGCTGAAGCTCACCGGCACGGAGACATTGCAGGCGGTCAGCGAGCTGGCGGTAGAGGCCGCCGGTCCCGCGGCACTGCCGTTCGTGCAGGACACCTGGGCCGGGATCCAGGGCCGCGAGGCCGCGCCGCGCGTGGGACCGGACTATGCCGCCGTGCTGGCGCCGCGCTATTTCAACTACCGCAAGGCGTCGATCTACGGCGGATCGAACGAAATCCAGCGCAATATCATCGCCAAGCTGGTATTGGGGCTTTGATGCCTCGTGCCGGCAGGTTCGTCCTGCCGGCAAGGGCGCCCTTAGACAAATTCTTTCAGGAACGCCAGCCTGGCGTCAGCCGATGCCTGGGCTGCGGCTGACGCCTGCAGCGTCTGCGACGGCAGCCAGGGATACGGCAGCGCAGCCTGCAAGGCCGCCAGCATGGCCGCGCCGGCATCCGGCATCACGTCCATCCGCGCGATATGGATGTGCAGGCTGCCGATGCGGTACGTTCCATCCTGCTGCCAGGCAAAGCCCCAGCGGTAGATGCCCCTCCCCACGCGCAAGGTGTGCGCCGCCGTCTCGCGCATCAGCACCAGCCACGGGACCGTCAGCGTGGCTCCCTCCGCGGCGAGCGACAAGTCGCCGACGTAGTAGGTCCGGCAGCGGTCGAAAGTCTTGGCGAAGTCAGTCACCAGCGTCGCCGCAATCGCCGCGGCACCTTCCGTCTTTGCCGGAAAGCTGATGGTGTCGGTGTCGATCGAGAAGGTCAGCGTCGCATTCGGCGTGAACGCCTCGTGGATCAGCGCGGGACGGTTGTTGTCCTTGGCGTCGACATAGCGGGCCAGCAGCGCCTGGGCTTCGGATAGGGAGATCGGGTTCATACGATGTAACGCCTTGGTGCAAGAAATGAGGCCGGACAGCGCAGGGGGCACCGCGCGGCGAGTTTGGTAGAATTTGGCACAAAGCTTGCATTACAAGCTAATTGAACAATCCGCCGATGGCTACGACTCCTGCAAACAAGACCCTGACTATCACACATCCGGCTTGCCTGGTGGATGGCTCGGACCGCGAGTTCCGGCACCTTGTCAATGGATTGCTCCCGTTTGCCGCGCGGCTGCTGTCGGTGCGGGACGGCTTTGGCAACCTGGTCGGACTGACCGGCGTGCAGTATTCGCTGATCCGCTCGATCGCCCACCTGTCGCAGCAGGACGAGGTGACGGTAAACCAGCTGGCCGACCACCTGCACCTGAGCGGGCCGTTCATCACCATCGAGACCGGCAAGCTGAAGAAGCTTGGCCTGATCGACAAGAAGGCGCATCCGGACGACAAGCGCAAGATGCGCCTGACCATCACCACGGCGGGCAACAAGCTGCTCAATGAACTGCTGCCAGTGCAGCAGCAGATCAACGACGTGCTGTTCGACGGCGTCACCCGCACCGAGTTCAAGGTGCTGTGTTCGGTGGTCGACCGCCTCGTCGCCAACGGTGACCGTGCCGCACTCGACCTGGAGCACCTGCAGGCGCGCCGCCTGAAAGGCTAGCGGCACGCCGCCGTCAATGCGCGGCCCATTGCACCGTGCCGACATCGATGCCCTCCTGGTGCATCTCCCATAGCGGGCTGAGTTCGCGCAGTTTCGACACCGTGGCGCTGACCTGCCGGATGACTTCGTCGACTTCCGCCTCGGTGGTGTAGCGGCCCAGCGTAAAGCGGATCGAGCTGTGCGCCAGCTCGTCGCTGCGGCCCAGCGCGCGCAGCACGAACGACGGCTCCAGCGATGCCGAGGTGCAGGCCGATCCCGAAGACACCGCCACGTCCTTGATGCCCATGATCAGGGACTCGCCCTCGACATAGTTGAAGCTGATGTTCAGGTTGTGCGGAATGCGGTGTTCCAGGCTGCCGTTGACGTAGACCTCGTCCAGCCGCGACAGGCCCGCGAGCAGCCGGTCGCGCAACGCGCCGACACGGCGTCCCTCCTCTTCCAGTTCCAGCCTCGCCAGCCGGAAGGCTTCACCCATGCCCACGATCTGGTGCGTCGGCAGCGTGCCGGAACGCATGCCGCGCTCATGGCCGCCGCCATGGATCTGCGCCTCCAGCCGGATGCGCGGCTTGCGGCGCACGTACAGTGCGCCGATGCCCTTCGGCCCGTAGACCTTGTGTGCGGTCACGGTCAGCAGGTCGATCTTCAGCGCCGTCAGGTCGATCGGGATCTTGCCCGCGGCCTGCACCGCGTCGCAGTGGAACACGATGCCCGCCGCGCGGCAGATTTCGCCAATCTGCGCGACCGGCTGGATCACGCCGATCTCATTGTTGACCATCATCACCGACACCAGGATGGTGTCCGGCCGCAGCGCCGCGCGCAGCACATCGAGGTCGATCAGGCCGTCGGCCCCCACATCGAGATACGTCACATCGAAGCCTTGCCGCTCCAGTTCGCGGCAGGTATCGAGCACGGCCTTGTGCTCGGTTTTTACCGTGATGATGTGATTGCCCTTGCCGCGATAGAAATGCGCCGCGCCCTTGATCGCGAGGTTGTTTCCTTCGGTCGCGCCGGAGCTCCAGACGATCTCGCGCGAGTCGGCATTGAGCAGCGCTGCAACGTGCGCGCGCGCCGTTTCCACCGCCGCTTCCGCCTGCCAGCCATAGCTGTGGCTGCGCGATGCCGGGTTGCCGAACTGCTGGTGCAGGAACGGCACCATCTTGTCGACGACGCGGAGATCCACCGGCGTCGTCGCACTGTAGTCCATGTAGATGGGGAGTTTGTCTTGCTCGATTTTCATGGGGCGCATTCCTGGCTGCGGAGAGTGTACGACCGGGGGGGAAAAGCGAAACTGCGCGAACCCGCTGGTCAGGGAAAGTGCGGCCGAGTCTAGCACCGGGCAATGCGCCGACGCGCAGGCGCCATGCTGGCGATAGGGTTGCTTCATGCTGCCGCCAGCCCCTTCGCAACCTCCCGCCGCATTCCCTCCGTCTCCCGCAAACCGTTGTGCCACAAGGCTTTTCGGCATTCACGCGGCGACGCCGCGACCGTGCCAAACCTGCCGCCTAGGGTTTCCACCAGCTTGAATACCGCAGCTTGTTAGCATTCAATGAAACCTAAGTTACAAAGCTAATTAAACAAACTGCGGCGCCGGGATCGGTTGCCCAAACATGCGTAGGAGTCGTGATGGCTGAGTCATCTGTCGATCGGGGCGTCGTGGTGGACGCCGACGCGCAGCGCAATTTCCGCAACGCGCTGGCCATGTTCGCAACCGGCGTTGCCGTGATCACTGCGCCGCGCGCCGGCGAGGTTCCGGTCGGCATCACGGTGGCGTCGTTCAACTCGGTATCGCTGGATCCGCCTCTCGTGCTGTTTTCGGTCGATCGCCGCTGCCTGAGCCTGGCCGACCTGCGCAGCGCGCCGCGCTACGCGGTCAACGTGCTGGCCGAGGCGCAACAGGAGATCTCGAACCGCTTCGCCCGCGCCAACTCGGGCAAGTGGGATGGCATCCACTTTGGCGCCACCGAGGAACGCGGCGGCAGCCCTGTGCTGCTGCCGGACACGCTGGCGACCTTTGAATGCGAGCCCTATGCGCAGCACGACGGCGGCGACCACGTGATCTTTATCGGGCGGGTGGTCCGTCACCAGGCCCGCCACGACGGCCGGCCGCTGATCTTCTTTGGCGGCAAATACCGGGCGCTGGAAGACAGCCCTGCCGCCGCCTGAATCCAACAACACAAGCAGTCAGCACAGGAGAACGACATGATCAAGACCGGCACCCAGCACATCGCCATGCTGCGCGATGGGCGCGAAGTGTACCTCGATGGCAAGCGCGTCACCGACGTTACGGTGCATCCCGCCTTCCGCAACTCGATCCGCAGCTATGCCAGTCTGTACGACTTCCAGGCGCGTCCCGAGAACGTCGACAGGATGACGTTCCAGCCGGAGGGCAGCGACCGGCGCGTCAGCCGCATCTGGCAACTGCCCGCCAGCTACAACGAACTGGTCGAGCGCCGCGAGATGCTGGAAGCCTGGACCGCGCTGCACTACGGCTTCATGGGCCGTTCGCCCGACCATGTCGCGTCGTGCATCTCCGGCATGTACATGGGCATCGACGTGCTCGAGCAGGCCGATCCGGCGCGCGCCGGCGCCTTGCGTGACTACTACCACTACGCCCGCGACAACGACCTGTTCCTCACCTATGTCATCGTCAACCCGCAGGCCAACCAGGCCAAGGCGGCGCATGAGCAGGAAGACAAGTACCTGGCGGTGGGCATCGTCGACCAGGACGCGGAGGGCATCACCGTGCGCGGCGCGAAGATGCTCGCCACCAGCGGCATCATGGCCAACGAGGTCTTCTGCAGCTGCATCCAGCCGCTGCGCGAGGGCGACGAGATGTATGCGCTGTCCTTCGCGGTGCCGATGAACAGCAAGGGGCTGAAGGTGATGTCGCGCAAGTCGTACGAAGCGAGCGCCACTTCGGTCTTCGACAACCCGCTGGCAAGCCGATTCGACGAGAACGATGCGGTGCTCTACTTCGACGACGTCAAGGTGCCCTGGGAGCGGATCTTCGTCGCGGGCGACGTCGCCATGTGCGCGAAGCAGTTCCATGCCACGCCGGCGCACGTCTACCAGAACTACCAGTGCCAGGTGCGGCTGATGGTCAAGCTGCGCTTCCTGGTCGGCCTGGCGCACCGCATCACCGAGATCAACGGCACTGCCGGCTTCCCGCAGGTCAAGGAACTGCTGGGCCAGCTCGCCGCCGAGGCGGGCATGGTGGAGGCGTGGGTCTATGGCATGGAAGCGAAGGGCCAGGTCAACCAGAACGGCTACTTCATCCCCGACCGCGGCATGCTGTACGGCTCGCAGGTGGTGACGCAGCAGCTCTACGCCAAGGTCCTCAATACGCTGCGCGAGCTGGCCGGCGGCGGCATGATCATGCTGCCCTCCAGCATCGAGGATTTCGCCAATCCCACCGTGGCCGACATCATTGCCAAGACGCAGAAGTCGCCGGTCTGCAGCCCGGAGGAGCGCGTCAAGTTCTTCAAGCTTGCCTGGGACGCGGTCGGCTCCGAGTTTGCCTCGCGCCATAACCAGTACGAGATGTTCTACGCCGGCGCCACCTTCGTCACCAAGGGGCACGCCTACCGCACCTATGACTGGCAGCGCGCGTCGGGCCTGGTCGACAACATGCTCGGCAGCTATTCCCTGCAAGACGAACTGGCCCGCCTGCCGCAGGCCGCCTGAGCCGCTCAACGACTGCCCCAACCCTTGCCCCGATAACGGAGATCAGCATGGCGATCAACAAACTTCACGACGAGTTCCATACCCTGGACCTGGCCTCCGGCTGGGAAGTGCCGGAAGGCTACCCCGCCGGCATCCAGCAGAAGATCCTGTCCGGTGCGCTGGACGAAAGCGGCCGCCGCGGCAGCCGGACCCGCCTGCTGCGCTTCGATGCGGGCATCTTCACCAAGGCACCGTTCGTCCATGAGTACTGGGAGGAGGTGTACCTGCTCAGCGGCGACCTGACCGTCGGCAACGATGCCAACGGCAACGGCGGCGAAGCCTTCGAGCCCAACACCTACGCCTGCCGGCCGCCCGGCGCGTTCCACGGCCCGTTCCGGTCCAACGGCGGCTGCATGCTGCTGGAAATCCACTACTACGACCCGGCCTGATCATGGAAGCCACCGTAGCCACCGCCAGGCGCCAGCTTGCCGACGGCAGCGCCAATGCGCTGTCCCTGCTGGCCTCGTGTGTCGAACGCATCTGCAATCCCGGCGGCGAAGGCGCCCGCGTCTTCCCGCACGGCGTCAGCATGGCCGCGCGCAAGCAGGCGCAAGCCAGCGACATGCTGCGCGAACAGGGCGTGGCCGGTGCCCTTGCCGGGGTGCCGGTGTCTGTGAAGGACCTGTTCGATGTGCAGGGCGATGTGACCCGCGCCGGCGCGAAGGTGCTGCCCGAGCGCGCCGCCAGCGCCGATGCCCCGGCCATTGCGCGGCTGCGCGCCGCGGGCGCGGTCTTTGTCGGCCGGACCAACATGACTGAGTTCGCCTATTCCGGCGTCGGCATCAACCCGCACTACGGCACGCCGCGCAACCCGTTCGACCGGCAGGCCGGGCGCATTCCGGGCGGCTCGTCGTCCGGCGCGGCGGTCTCGGTGACAGACGGCATGGCGCTGGCCGCGATCGGGTCGGACACCGGCGGCTCCTGCCGCATCCCGGCAGCGCTGTGCGGCATCGTCGGCTTCAAGCCCACCGCGAGCCGGGTGCCGCTGCAGGGCACCGTGCCACTGTCGCCCAGCTACGACTCGGTCGGCTGCCTGGCCAATACCGTCGCGTGCTGCGCCGCGGTCGACGCGGTGATGGCCGGCGAATCGCCGCCCGCGGCGCCGGCCAGCCTCGCCGGACTACGCCTGGCCGTGCCCGGCGGAATGGTGCTGGACGGGATCGACTATACGGTCGCACAAACGTTCAGCGACGCCTTGCGCCGGCTTTCCGCCGCCGGCGCGCTGCTGCAGGACGTGGACTTCGACACCTGGGGCCAGCTCGGCGACCTCGGTCACGGCGGCGGGTTGGTGGCCGCCGAGGCCAGTGCCTGGCACGGCAAGCTGATGACGGCGCACGCCGACCGCTACGACCCGCGCGTGCTGTCGCGCATCCGGCTGGCCGACGGCCAGCTCGCTGCCGACTACCTGCGCATGCGCGATCGCCGTGCCGCGCTGTGCCGGCAGGCGGATGCGGAACTGGCGGGCTTCGATGCCGTGATGCTGCCGACCGTGCCGATCGTGGCGCCGCGCATCGCCGACCTCGATAACGACGACGCCTTCTTCGCCACCAACCGGCTGCTGCTGCGCAACCCGGCCATCGCCAACATGCTCGACCTGTGCGCGCTGTCGGTCCCTTGCCATCGCCGCGGCGAGGCGCCGGTGGGCCTGATGCTGTTCGGCCGGCATGGCGCCGACCGCAGGCTGCTGGCGATCGGCATGGCGGTGGAAGCGGCGCTGCGGCAGTTCCATAGGTAAGCCCAGCCTGAGCAGTACCAACTATTCCTACAAAGACCCAAGGAGACAACATGCCTGATATCCGCATCGGCGCGGCCGCGCTCGCCTGCGCCAGCCTCATCTCGGGATCCGCCGTGGCGGCCGACCCCGCCCCCATCAGCGACGGCATCGTCAAGATCGGTGTGCTCACCGACATGTCGTCCATCTTTTCCGATATCGGCGGCAAGGGCTCGGTGATCGCCGCGCAGATGGCTGTCGACGACTTCGGCGGCAAGGTGCTCGGCGCACCCGTGCAGGTGGTAAGCGCCGACCACCAGAACAAGACCGACGTGGCCGCCACGCTGGCGCGTGGCTGGTTCGACAACCAGAAGGTCGATGTCATCCAGGATGCGCTGCCGTCGTCGGTGGCGCTGGCCGTTTCCAACCTGGGCAAGCTCAAGCACAAGATCGTCATCGCCAGCGGTGCCGGCACCACGCGGCTGAGCAACGAGGACTGCTCGCCCTACACCATCCAGTACTCGTACGACACCTACGCCTTCGCCGCCAACACGGTCAAGGCGCTGGCGCGCCGCGGCGACAACAGCTGGTACTTCCTGACTGTCGACTACGCGCTGGGCGCATCGCTAGAGAAGGACGGCACCGAGGCGCTGTCGAGCGTCGGCGGCACGCTCAAGGGCAAGGCGAAGCACCCGATCAACTCCGCCGACCTGTCGTCGTACCTGCTGCAAGGCCAGGCGTCCGGCGCCCGCGTGATCGGGCTGGCCAACGCCGGCGCCGATACCGTCAACGCGATCAAGACCGCTGCGGATTTCGGCATCAACGGCAGCGGCAAGCAGCGGCTGGCGGGCCTGCACATGTTCATCAGCGACATCCACAGCCTCGGCCTGCAGGCCGCGCAAGGCATGACCCTGACGACCTCGTTCTACTGGGACCGTGACGACGCCACGCGCGCGTGGTCGCAGCGCTTCTTCGTCAAGACCGGCAAGATGCCGACGCTGGTCCATGCCGGCGTGTATTCGTCGACCATGCACTACCTGAAGGCGATCCAGGCCGCGCGCACCGACGAAAGCGATGCCGTGCTCGCCAGAATGCGCGCCACCCCGGTCAACGACTTCTTCGCGACCAACGGCATCATCCGCGCCGATGGCCTGATGGTGCACGACATGTACCTGGTCGAGGTCAAGCGGCCGCAGGAATCGAAGCGCCCGTGGGACTACTACAAGATCAAGAGCGTGATCCCGGCCAGCGAAGCGTTCCGCCCGCTCCGCGCCAGCGCCTGCCCGCTGGTCAGGAAGTAAGCCAGCCCGTCCATGCGGCCGGCGCTGACGCCGGCCGCCCATCACCCACACTCCCCCGCACAGAGAGCCCCCGAACATGAAGACCCTTACCTTCGATATCGACAGCCGCCAGGGCAAATTGCAACGCGCCGTCGCCATCCGCCAGCTGGTAGTGGCGGGCTGGACCGGCCGCGACGTCGAGGCCATGGAAGCCCATATCCGCGAGCTGGAAGAACTGGGCGTCAAGCGCCCGCCCTACACCCCCGTGTTCTATCGCGTTGCCGCCGAACGGCTGGGCGCCGCGCCGGAGATCCAGGTCAGCGGCGAGGCCAGCAGCGGCGAAGCGGAGTTCCTGCTCGTCAATGACGGCGGCGAGATCCTGGTGGGCATCGCCTCGGACCACACCGACCGCGAAGCCGAGACTTACGGCATCACTGTGTCCAAGCAGATGTGCGAGAAGCCCTGTGCGCAGACGCTGTGGAAGCTGGCGGAAGTGGAGGGCCACTGGGACCAGCTGGTACTGCGCTCGTACGCCACCATCGGCGGCGAACGCGTGCTGTACCAGCAAGGTGCGGTGACGGCGATGCGCTCGCCGGCCGACCTGCTGGGCCGGTTTGCTGGCCATGGCGGCAGCTTCGGCGAAGGTTCGGCGATGCTGTGCGGCACGGTGCCGGCCATCGGCGGCATCCGCCCGGCGCAGCGTTTCGAGATCGAACTGGAAGATCCGGTGCTGGGCCGCACGCTGCGCCACGCCTATGCGATCGCGACGCTGCCGGTGGAGGGCTGAGCATGGCGCGCCATCCATTTCGCCACGGCAACGTGGCGGTCAACGACAAGGAGGCACGGCCATGCCGCATGACGACCTGATCCTGGCGACCCGCAACCTCGGCAAGTCGTTTCGCGGCTTTACCGCGGTCAACGGTGTCAACCTGCAAGTCCGGCGCGGCTCGATTCATGCATTGATCGGCCCCAACGGCGCAGGCAAGACCACTTGCTTCAACCTGCTCACCAAGTTCCTGGAGCCGACCACCGGCACCATCGTATTCAACGGCATCGACATCACCCGCGAAAAGCCCGCGCAGATCGCGCGCCGCGGCGTGATCCGCTCGTTCCAGATCTCGGCGGTGTTCCCGCACCTGACGGTGATGGAGAACGTGCGCATCGGGCTGCAGCGCCAGCTTGGCACCGCTTACCAGTTCTGGCGCAGCGAACGCTCGCTCGATGTGCTCAACGACCGCGCCATGGAGCTGCTCGAGCAAGTGGGGCTGACCGAGTTCGCGCAGACGCTGACAGTGAACCTGCCGTACGGGCGCAAGCGCGCGCTGGAGATCGCCACCACGCTGGCGATGGAGCCGGAGCTGATGCTGCTCGACGAGCCCACGCAGGGCATGGGCCACGAGGACGTGGACCGCGTCACGCAGCTGATCAAGACGGTCTCGGCAGGGCGCACCATCCTGATGGTCGAGCACAACATGAGCGTGGTCTCGTCGATCGCCGACAAGATCACCGTGCTGCAGCGTGGCGCGATCCTGGCCGAGGGGCCTTACGCCGAGGTGTCGAAGGACCCGCGCGTGATGGAGGCCTACATGGGCACGGCCGATGCCGAGCTGCAGGGCGCGCACTGAAGCGGGGGACGATACGATGAGCACGAACAACACACCCGCACTCGAAATCAAGGGCCTGCAGGCCTGGTACGGCGAATCGCACATCCTGCACGGCGTCGACCTCACGGTGAACCGCGGCGAAGTGGTGACGCTGCTGGGCCGCAACGGCGCGGGCCGCACCACCACGCTGCGCGCGATCATGGGCCTGACCGGCGCGCGCAAGGGTTCGATCAAGGTCAACGGCAACGAGACCATCGGCCTGCCGACGCACAAGATCGCGCACTACGGCATCGGCTACTGCCCCGAAGAGCGCGCGATCTTCTCCAGCCTGTCATGCGAGGAGAACCTGCTGCTGCCCCCGCAGCTCAAAGGCAAGGAATCGGGCATGAGCGAGGCCGAGATCTACGACATGTTCCCCAACCTGAAGGAGCGCCGCCAGAGCCAGGGCACGCGCCTGTCGGGCGGCGAGCAGCAGATGCTGGCGGTGGCGCGCATCCTGCGCACCGGCGCCAACCTGCTGCTGCTCGATGAAATCTCTGAAGGGCTGGCGCCGGTGATCGTGCAGGCGCTGGCGCGCATGATCCGGATGCTCAAGCAGAAGGGGTACACGGTGGTGATGGTGGAGCAGAACTTCCGCTTCGCCGCGCCGCTGGCCGACCGCTTCTACGTGATGGAGCACGGCAGCATCGTCGAACGCTTCGATGCCAGCGAATTGCAGGCAAAGATGCCGGTGCTGCATGAACTGCTGGGCGTATGAGGAGCCACCATGAACCTGTTTGAAATCCCCTTGCCCGCGCTGCTGTCGCAACTGCTGCTGGGGCTCGTCAATGGCGCCTTCTACGCCATGCTGAGCCTGGGCCTGGCCGTGATCTTCGGCCTGCTCAACGTCATCAACTTTGCCCATGGCGCGCTGTTCATGCTGGGCGCGGTACTGGCCTGGGCCGGCATGTCATATGCCGGCCTGAGCTACTGGGCGATGCTGGCACTGGCGCCGCTGGCGGTGGCCGGCGTCGGCGTGGCGATCGAGAAGACCATGCTGCGCTGGATCTACAAGCTCGACCACATCTACGGCCTGCTGCTGACGCTGGGCATCACGCTGGTGATCGAAGGCGTGTTCCGTTCGGTCTATGGCGTTTCGGGCCTGCCCTACGCCCCGCCGGAAGCGCTGCAAGGCGCGTCGGACCTGGGCTTCATGCGGCTGCCAAACTATCGCGTGTGGGTGGTGGCGGCATCGCTCGCGGCATGCCTGTCAACCTGGTACGTGATCGAGAAAACCAGGCTGGGCGCGTACCTGCGCGCGGGCACCGAGAACGCAAAGGTAGTCCAGGCGTTCGGCGTCAACGTGCCACGGATGGTGACGCTGACCTACGGCTTCGGCGTCGCACTGGCCGGCTTCGCCGGCGTGCTGGCGGCGCCGGTGATGCAGGTGTCGCCGCTGATGGGGCAGAACCTGATCATCGTCGTGTTCGCGGTGGTGGTGATCGGCGGCATGGGTTCGATCCTCGGTGCAATCCTGACCGGCCTGGGGCTGGGCGTGATCGAAGGACTGGCCAAGGTGGTCTACCCCGAGGTGTCGTCGACGGTGGTGTTCGTGGTCATGGTGGTCGTGTTGCTGCTGCGCCCGGCCGGACTGTTTGGAAAGGAGAAGTGATGAACGGATCGACTATCGCTACCCTCGGGCTGCAGCCGGCACAGGCCGCGCGCCGCCTGCCGCGACGGGTAGTCTACGGCGCGCTGCTGGCTTGCCTGCTGGCCGCGCCGCTGGCCGGCGCTTATCCGGTGCTCGTGCTGAAAGTGCTGTGCTTCGCGCTGTTTGCGTGCGCGTTCAACCTGCTGATCGGCTATGCCGGCCTGCTGTCGTTCGGCCATGCGGCGTTCTTCGGCGGTGCCGGCTATGCAGCGGGCCATGCCATGAAGGTGTGGGGCGTGACGCCCGAGATCGGGCTGGTCCTGGGCACGGGGACCGGGGCGCTGGTCGGTTTGGTGATGGGAGCACTGGCGATCCGCCGCCAGGGCATCTACTTTTCGATGATCACGCTGGCGCTGGCGCAGATGCTGTTCTTTATCTGCCTGCAGGCGCCGTTCACCGGGGGCGAGGACGGGCTGCAGGGCATCCCGCGCGGCAAGCTGTTCGGCGTGCTGCCGCTGTCGGATGACCTGACGCTGTACTACGTGGCGCTGGCCATCGTCGTGGCGGCGTTCGCGCTGATCGTGCGCACGGTGCATTCGCCGTTCGGCCAGATCCTGAAGGCGATCAAGGAAAACGAGCCGCGCGCGGTCTCGCTCGGTTATGACGTCGACCGCTTCAAGCTGGCCGCCTTTGTGCTGTCGGCGGCGTTGGCGGGATTGGCGGGTTCGGTCAAAGCGCTGGTGCTGGGCTTTGAGACCCTGAGCGACGTGCACTGGTCGATGTCGGGACTGGTGATCCTGATGACGCTGGTCGGCGGCCTGGGCACCTTGTCCGGCCCGATCGTCGGCGCCTTCGTGATCGTGGCGCTGGAGAACAAGCTGGGCGACATCGGCAGCTTCCTGGCCTCCGCCACTGGCCTGCAGTGGTTCAACGGGCTGGGGGAATCGGTATCGATGGTGACCGGCGTCATCTTCGTCGTCTGCGTGCTGGCTTTCCGCAAAGGGATCGTGGGAAGCATCGGGCGGCAGCCGGAATAGGCTCTTCTTACTGCGCGTTAACCCTTGGTTGACGCTTCCCCCCTCATGAATTACCTTTTTATGAACATATCGTTCATTTATGAACAAAACAAGTCAGCGCGCGCCCCACCGGTTCCGGAACGTCTCGCTGGCGTTACCGGAACGGCAACATGACTTTGAAGATCGGCATCAACGGCGCCGGCATCGGCGGGCTGGCCGCGGCCATCGCGCTGCGCAAGCTCGGTTTGGACGCGGTGGTTTATGAACAGGCGCCGCGCTTTGCCCGCGTCGGCGCGGACATCAACCTGACGCCCAACGCGGTGCGCGCACTGGACGGCCTGGGCGTCGGCGATGCGCTGCGCGAGACCGCCGCGCGGCCTTCCCACCGCATCAGCCGCATGTGGGACACCGGCGAGGAAACCTCGCGCCTGCCGATGCAGGAAGACGCCGAGCGCCGCTACGGCGCCCCGCAGCTCACCATGCACCGGGCCGACCTGATGACCGCGCTGGAAGCCGCGGTGCCCGCCGCGAATGTGCGCCTGGATCACAAGGCCGTGGCGATCGTCCCGGACGCCCACGGCGCCACGCTGCGCTTTGCCAACGGCACGGAAGAGCGCGTCGACGTGCTGGTCGGCGCCGACGGCATCCACTCCACGGTGCGCACTGCCCTGCTCGGCCAGGAAAGCCCGATCTTCACCGGCGTGGTCGCGTACCGCGCCGTGGTGCCCGCCGAAAAGCTGGCCGGCGTGCCTAACCTGAACGCCTTCACCAAATGGTGGGGTCCGGACGCCGCCACGCAGATCGTCACCTTCCCGCTCAACCGCGGCCGCGACATCTTTATCTTTGCCACGGTGGCACAGGAGGCGTGGCGGCATGAATCGTGGACCACGCCAGGCCGCGTGGAGGAGTTGCGCAGCGCGTATGCCGGTTTCCATCCGGAGGCGCGCGCGTTGCTCGATGCCTGCGACGAGGTGTTGATTTCCGCGCTGTATGTGCGCGACCCGCTGCCGCGGTGGTCGTCCGGCCCGGTCACGCTGCTGGGCGATGCATGCCACCCAATGATGCCGTTCATGGCGCAGGGTGCCGGCATGGCGATCGAGGATGGGGTCGTGCTGGCGCGCTGCCTGGCTGATGCGGCACAGGATGGCGCTGCCGCTGTGCCCGCGGCGCTGGCCCGCTACCAGGCGGCGCGCCACGAGCGCACCAGCCGCATCCAGATCGGCTCGCGCAGCAATGCCTGGCTCAAGGAAGGCGGCAATGCCGACTGGGTGTACGATTACGACGCCTGGAACGTGGCGCTGGGGTGAACACACGCTGGCGGTTTGCTCCCCTCTCCCGCTTGCGGGAGAGGGGAGCGTTTGCCAAGGGTGATGGCAAATGGCAACGTCTTCGCAGACCGACGGCCCTCGCGATTGGATTATTGCCACCAGCCTGACGGCCGCGCGCGCGGCCGTCTTCCGTTAACAGTAAAACCTGAATGCCCAAGTCCCGCCCGCCAACCGAACCCGACCTCGACCTCGACGACAGCACCGAAACCGAAGACGCCCGCGAAGCGCAGCTGGTCTCGCCGGTGATCCGCGGCCTGCGCCTGCTGCGCTATATCGCCGAAGGCGGCTCCACTGCCAACCTGAGCGAGGTCGGCCGCCGCATCGACGTGAACCGCGTTACCGTGATGCGGTTGCTCGATACGCTGGAGCACGAAGGCATGGTGGAACGCCTGTCGCATGGCGGCCACCAGGTCGGCTTCAATTTCCTGAAGCTGGCGTCACGCGTATTGGCATCCAACGACCTCACCAGCCTGGCCACACGCGTACTGGCAAGGCTGAGCGATTCGCTGCAGCTGTCCGCGTACCTGGTGGTGCGCGACGGCGGCCATGCGCTCTACCTGCTGCGCCACATGCCCGCGGCCTCACTGGTCAGCAATATCCAGGTAGGCAGCCGCGTGCCGGCGCATCTGACCACGCCCGGCCGGATGCTGATTGCCGACCTGCCGCCGGAAACAATGAAGGAATTGCTGGGCCCGGACCCGCTGCCGACCGTGACCGGCCAGAGCCCGGCCACCCATGCCCGGCTGGCCGATATCCTTGCCGCCGACCGCGAGCGCGACTGCGCGTGGAGTTTTTCGGCCTACGAGCCGGGGATCGATTCCTGCGCGGCGCCGGTGCGCGGCGCCGAGGGCGCGGTCGTCGCCGCCCTGAGCGTGGCGGGACCGCAGCAGCGCTTCGAGCAGGACGGCACACTGCGCGAACGCGTGGAGAAGGAAGTCAGGGTGGCGGCGCGCGACCTGTCGGCGCTGCTGGGCCATCGGCCCGACCGGCAGCGCTGACGCCAGCCACGGTTATTCCGCGGTTATTCCAGGTTTATTCCGCGGTAATCCCGTACTCGCGGATCAGCTTTGCCCACGACGCGGTTTCCTCGCGGATGCGCGCGTCGAGCGCCTGCGGTGTGCTGCCGGCCGGTTCCATGCCCTGGCGCTGCAACTCCGCGCGCACTGCCGGCGTAGCCAGCAAGGCGCGCACGTCGGCGCTAAGCCTATCCGCCGCCGGCTGCGGCGTGGCCTTCGGCACCAGCAGCGCATACCAGGAACTGACATCGATGCCGGGTACGCCCTGCTCCGCCAGCGACGGCACGCCCGGTGCCGCGGGCGAGCGTTTGGCCTGCGTCACGGCCAACGCGCGCAGCTGGCCCGACTGGATGAACGGCGCCAGCGTCGGCCAGGTACCGAACAGCATCGGCACCTGCCCGCCGACCACGTCGTTGAGCGCCTGCGTGGTTCCCTTGTACGGTACATGCAGCAGCGCAATGCCGGCCATGTGGCGGAACAGCTCGCCCGCCAGGTGCAGCCCGCTGCCGACGCCGGGACTGGCGTAGCCAAGAGGCTTGCCGCTCTTGTCGGCCTGCTGCGCCAGCTTCACCAGCTCCTGCACGCTGTTCGCCTTGACCGACGGATGCACCGCGAGCACGTTGGGCGATCCCGCCAGCAGGGATGCTGCGCGGAAATCGCGTTCGACGTTGTACGTCAGCGCCGGCATCAGCGTCGGATTGATGGTGAGGTTGCCAGCCGGCGCCACCAGCAGCGTGCAGCCGTCGCCAGGCGCGCGCCGCACGGCATCGATACCGATATTGCCATTGGCGCCGGGCTTGTTATCGACCACGAACGGCGTGCCGCGCTTCTGCTGCAGGCCGTGCGCCAACGTGCGCGCCAGCTGGTCGGCCGGGCCGCCGGCCGGAAACGGCACCACGATGCGCACGTTGGCGCAGCCAGCCGCCTGCGCTGCCGGCCACGGCATGGCCGCCGCCAGGGCCATTGCCGCGCCCAGCCATTGGCGCCGGCGCGGCGATCTCTTCAATTGCCTGGATTGCTGCATGCTGCTGCCTATACAAATGGTTTCGACATGACCGGACGATAGTCGAGCAGGCGCGACAGCTCGGCCGCCGCCTGCCTGACTTTCTCGACCATGTCGTCCAACTGGTCGGGTTCGATACGCGCGGCGGGGATGGTTGCGCCGAGCGCCGCCACCACCTTGCCGGTGCGGTCGCGCACCGGCGCCGCGATGGTGGAGATGCTGGCCTCGAAGAAGCCTTCATGCAGCACGTAGCCGCGCTCGCGATCGCGCTGGACCATTTCGTACAATTCCTGGACCGTGCGTGGGGTGCTCTCGGAATACACTTCGAGCTGGTCTTCCGGGTACAGCGCCCGCAGTTCTTCCAGCGTCAGGTCTTCCAGCAGCACCCGGCCCAGCACGGTAGCGTGCGCCGGCAGCCGCGTGCCGACGTTGACCGTGCTGGCGAACGGCCGCGCCGCCACCGACTTGGCCACGTAGACGATCGAGCGCCCGTCGCGCACCACCAGGTTGCACGGGTAGTGGATCTCGTCGCGCAGCCGGTCGAGCAGCGGCCGGCCCAGCTCGGTCAGCTCCAGCGAGGCCAGGTAGTCAAACCCCAGCCGCAGCACCGCCATGCCCAGGCGGAATTCGCGCCCGCCATCGGTGCGCTCGACAAAGCCCATCATTTCAAGCGTGGCCAGCAGCCGGAACACGGTCGAGCGCGGCACCTTGAGGCGGCGCGCCAGGTCGGCGGCGGACAAGGTACGCTCGCGGCTGCTGAACTCGCCCAGCAGCCGCAGCCCGCGCTCCAGGCCGGGCACGATGTATTTATCCTGGCCGCTGTCCTTGTCGTCCTCTTGCGGCGTATCGGTGGTCATGGTCTGTCTCTGCAGGTTTCGGTCTTGGCGTAACGCCTTCATATATCACGCCTGAAGGCGATAGGGTACCTGTTCTGCGGACGAGACCCCTTCTTTGGGGACGGGCTTGGGCACTTGACGTTCAATACTTCGTCGAGGCGCCTGCCCTCTCCCCCAGCCCCTCTCCCGCAAGTGGGAGAGGGGAGCGAACAAGCGGGCCGGGAAAGGCTGGCGCATTCGATCGGCGATAGCGCCAAGCGAGCGCAGCGACGCGACGCGTTCCGTGCCAGGGCCAGGGCCAGTGACCTGAGATGCTGCCGGCGCGCAGCGCAGCCGAAGGCGTTCCTACCATGCCGCCAGCAGCAGGGGCCATCCACAGCTCTGGGCTCGTTCAATAATCGCATCAATCCCGAACCACCGTGGCGCACCAAGGCGGCAGGCAGCCCGGCTTTGTGAGGAAGCCAAGCCCCGTACGAAACCCCCCACCCACTACGATAAAAGTGGCCGCCCGCCCAGGGCAGTAAACGCGCTTTTTGGTGACTTTTTGTCGCTCGGACAAAAAGTTACCCGCCCTTCAGGGCGGAACCGGGCATATCAAATATCCACCAGATTCCAACCCGCAGCCCCAGAAAATCGACCCACACCCTCACCGCAAATAATCCCGCAACCAAGCCGCACACTGCTCACCATGCGCCGCGGGCCAGCGCACCACGATGGTCTCATTGCGGCGGCGCAGCTCAACGCAGATGTCGCTCAGCGGCCCGCGCGCGGCATCGCCACGCCCAAGCAGCCGCGCAAACAAGCCAGGCGCTGCCGGCGGCGGCGGCAGCACCGCATGGCCATTGGTGACAGGCGCGGCGGCGGGTTGCGTGCGCACCCGCGCGGACGGCTGCGGTTTAGCTTCCACTTGCGGTTGTGATTGCGCTTGCCCCCGCCCCTGCGGCGACAGCCGCCCCAGCAGGTTAGCCCCAAACTCATCCCACATCCGGTCGGCCTTGGTCTTCATCACGCTCAGTCCGAACGTGCCGAGCCGCCCCAGCACATCCACTTGCACCCTGATGCGCAGCTGCGTCGAGCCATCGTCCTGTTCGGTCAGGAAGATCTCGCTGGACTGGCGCAGCGAACTCGCCACCGACGCATCCTCGCCGGTGCCTTCGGTGCGCAGGTAATGCGGCGCACGGGTCTCCACAATCTTCGTATGCAGCCGGAAGCGCGCGTTGATGAAAGCGATCTTCACCGCCATATGCGCGATGTACTCGACATCGCTCAGCACCTCGATCGATTCCATGCCGGGCACGCAGGCGCCCATCACGTTGGGGTCGAGCAGCAGCTCCCATACGCGCGCCGGCGGCGCCGCGGTGACAAGGGTCTTTTCAATTTCCACGCATTTTCTCCGCGGCGGACAGCACGGACTCGACGATGCCCACATAACCGGTGCAGCGGCACAGGTTGCCGTTCAGGCCGTGGCGGACCTCGTCTTCCGTCGGGTTGGGATTATTGGCAAGCAGCGCGCACGACGCCATCAGGAAGCCGGGCGTGCAATAGCCGCACTGCAGCCCGCCGTTGTCCATGAAGCACTGCTGCAGCGGATGCAGCTGGCCGTCGGCGGCCAGCCCTTCGACTGTCATCACATCGCGCCCGCGCGCCTGCACGGCAAGCATCAGGCAGGACTTGACCACCTCGCCGTCGACCAGCACGGAGCAGGCGCCGCAGATGCCGGTTTCGCAGCCGCGCTTGGTGCCGGTCAGGTTGAGGTCGTCGCGCAGCAGGTCGGAGAGCAGGCGCCGGGCCGGCACTTCCACCTGGTGTTCCTCACCGTTGACGGTGAGTTCGATGCTGACTTTGTTCATGGCGTTTCCTTACTCCGAAGCCACGCCGAACAGCTCGGCAATGGTGCGGCGCGCGACCACGCGCACCATCTCGCGGCGGTACGTGTCCGAGCCGCGCATGTCCGAGACCGCGTTGATATCCGTGGCGACGATGGCGGCCGCCTCGGCGGCCAGTTCAGCCGTCACGGTCTTGCCGGCGAGCAGCGCTTCGGCGCGGCGCAGGCGCGCCGGGATCGGCGTCGACGCGCCCACTGCCAGCCGGGCCTCCACGCAGAACGCGCCTTCGCGGCGCACCGCCAGCGCCACGCTGGCCAGCGGCCGGTGCTCGGCGGCGGTGCGCAGGAAGCGCGCATAGCGACCGTCGGCACCCGCGCCCGGCGCGGGCAGGCGGATCTGCGTGACTACCTCGTCGGGCGCCAGCGCGGTCACGTAGTAGTCGACCAGGAAGTCTTCGATGGGGATCACGCGTTCGCCGCCACGGCCGCTGAGCACAACCTGCGCCCCCAGCGCCATCAGGCAGCCCGGCGGATCGGTGGCCGGATCGGCGTAGCAGAGGTTGCCGCCGATGGTGCCCTGGTTGCGCACCTGCGGGTTGGCCACGCGCGCGGCCATGCTGGCCAGCATCGGGTAATGCGCCTGCACCAGCGGCGAACGGGCCACCTCGGCATGCAGCGTCAGCGCGCCGATGCGCAGTCCTTCGCGGGCATCGAAGCTGATGCCGCGCAGGGCGTCCAGCCGGCCCAGCGACACCAGGTGGCTGGGCGTCAGCATGCGCTGCCGCATGCCGAGCATCAGCGCGGTGCCGCCGGCAAAGACGCGGCAGCTGTCGCCAAGGTCGGCCAGTATGCGGCTGGCTTCGGCCACCGAGGCCGGCTCCAGGAATTCGAAATCACGCATGGGCGGCCTCCCCGTCCTGCTGCGGCAAGGCGCGCAAACCCGCCAGCACCTTCTCCGGCGTGATCGGCAGCGACTGGATGCGCACGCCCACGGCATCGAACACGGCATTGGCGATCGCGGCCGCGCCCGGCAGGATCGCTGTCTCGCTGGCACCCTTGGCGCCATACGGCCCGTTGGGATCGTTCGATTCGACCACGTCGGTGCGCAGCATCGGCACGGCATCGGCAGTGGGCATGGTGTAGTCGGCAAAGTTGCCGTTCATCAGGCGGCCTTCCTCGTAGTGCAGGTTCTCGTACAGCGTCCAGCCGATCGCCTGCACCGTGGCGCCATGGGTCTGGCCATGCACCGCGAGCGGGTTGATGGCCTTGCCGCAGTCGTCGGCGACAAAGCTGTCGATCACGGTGACCTGGCCGGTGCAGGTGTCGACTTCCACCACGACCGCCTGCGCCGCGAAGGAGTGCGACGGCGCGACGTTGCCGTAGTAGTTGGCGTCATGCATCACGGTAGGCGCGTCGTAGCTGGCGCGCACGTGAATGCCTTCGCCGCCGTGGCGGAAGATATGCAGGCGCGCGATCTCGGCCAGCGTGGCGGACTTGTCAGGCTGCTCGGATGCAATGATGCGGCCATCAGCAATCGTCAGGTGCTCGGCCGCGACGCCCAGCTTTTCCGCCGCCAGCGCCAGCAGCTTCTGCCGCGCCTCGCGCGCAGCGCGCAACGCCGCATTGCCGGCGATGATGGTCACGCGCGACGCCAGCGATCCCAGGCAGAACGGCGCGGTGTCGGTGTCGGGCACCATCACGGTCACGTGCGACAGCGGGATGCCCAGCTCCTGCGCGCAGATCTGGCTGAGCATGGTGTTGGCGCCCTGCCCCATGTCGCATTCGCTGGTCTGCAGCATCACGCGGCCGTCTTCGTTGACCTTGAGCAGGATGGTCGAGCCGTCCCAGTTGCCCAGCGTGCGATTGCCGCTGACGTGCATCGCCGCCGCAATGCCAACGCCGCGCCGGCGCGTGCCGGTGCCGCGCGCGGCGGAGTTCGAGGCGGCGCGCTTCTGGTCCCAACCGATTGCCTTGCGCGTCATTTCCAGGCATTCGACCATGCCGGTGCTGCTGATCTTCCAGCCATGCACGCTGGTCGCGCCGGCGGGGATCGCGTTGCGCTTGTGCACTTCCACCGGATCGATGCCGAGCATGCCAGCCAGCACGGTCAGGTGGCAGTTCAGCGGAAACTGCATCTGCTGCCCGCCGAAGCCGCGGAAAGCGCCGCGCGGCGGGTTGTTGGTATAGGCCATCACCGCGTGCGAGCGCACGTTCTGCATCTGGTGCATGTTGTCGCTGCGCATCGCGGTGACGTGCATCACATCGCCGGCCAGGCCGGAGTACGCGCCGCACTCTGCGGTGATGCGCACGTCCTTGGCCACGATCATGCCGTCTGCGGACAGGCCCATGCGCAACCAGACCGTCATCGGCACGCTGGCGCGCGCGCCCTGGAAGTCCTCCAGCCGGTTGTTGACGAGCCGCACCGGCCGATCCAGCTTGCTGGCCAGGAACGCACAGATCAGGCTGTTGTTCTCCTCGACGATCTTGGCGCCAAAGCCACCGCCGGTGGTGGCCTGCACCACGCGGATGGTCGACACCGGCCGCTCCAGCGCCTCGGCCAGCCGCATGCGCGCCAGGAACACCGACTGGGTCGAGGCCCACAGCGTCAGCCGGCCATTGCCGTCCTGCGCCGCGACCGAGGCCATCGGCTCCAGGTAGCCCGGGTACTGCGAGTGCATATCGTAGGTGGCTTCATACACGGCAGCGGCTGCGGCAAAGCCCGCTTCCACGTCGCCGCGCTCGATCCGCATCTCGTGGCCGATATTGCGCGTGCCGGCGTGCAGCTCCGGCGCGCCTTCGGCCAGGGCCGCCGCCGGCGTCAGCAATGCCGGCAGCGGTTCGTACTCGACGCGGATCAGGTCCAGCGCATCGCGCGCCACCTCGTCGCTGACGGCCACCACGGCCGCCACTTCCTCGCCCACGTGGCGCACCACGCCGCAGGCCAGGATGCGCTGCTCCTTGCGGTGCGGTCCCCAGTTGCGGGTGGGCACGTCGTGCCCGGTCACCACCAGCTTCACGCCGGGCAGCGAGCGCGCCGCCGACGTGTCGATGCCGGCGATGCGCGCATGCGGGTGCGGGCTGCGCAATACCTTGGCGTGCAGCATGCCGGGCAGCCTGATGTCGCCGGCATACTGCGCGCGCCCCATGACCTTTTCCCGCGCGGTCACCTGCGGCGTGGAGGTTCCCACGATGGCCTTGCTCATGCCGGCCTCCTGCCTGACGTGTTGCTTGACGTGTTGCATGAATGCGATGCGCTGGCCGCCCTCATTCGGCGGTGATGCCGAGGTCGCGGATTACCTTGCCCAGGCGCTCGTAGTCCCCCGCATTGACCTTGTCGAGCGCGGCCGGGGCCCCGCCCACCGGGCTGGCGCCGAAGGTGGCCATCTTCTCGGCCACGTCGGGCAGGCGGATGACTTCATTGAGCTGCTGGTTCAGCACCTTGACCACGTCGGGCGGCGTGCCCTTGGGCGCCATCACGCCGTGCCAGGCGCCCACCACCACGTCCTTGTAGCCAAGCTCGGCCAGCGTCGGCACGTTGGGCAGCAGCGGCGAGCGCTTTGCGTCCGTGATCGCCAGCGGGATCAGCCGGCCGGTGTTGATGTACTGCGCCACCGGCCCCAGCGTGACGTAGGCGAAGTTCACATGCCCCGCCACCACGTCATTGACCGCCGGCGCCACGCCCTTGTACGGCACGTGCTGGATCTTCACGCCGGCGGCGCGGTTGAGCATTTCACCGGCGATGTGCATCGGCGACCCGGCACCCGGGCTGCCGTAGGTGAAGGTCTTGCCCGCCCTGGCCGCCGCGATCATCTCCGGCACGGTCTTGACGCCCGCAGCCGGGTTCGCCACCAGCAGCACCGCCTGCACGGCGGTCTGGACCACCGGCGTGAAGCCGTGCAGCGGGTCGTAGCTGGCGGCCGGCGCCAGTTTGAGCACCATCGGTGCGAGCGTGAACGGGTTCGGCGTGTAGAGCAGTGTGTAGCCATCGGCAGGCGCCCGGCTGACAAAGCTGGCGCCGACCACGCCGCCGGCGCCAGGACGGTTCTCGACGATTACCGGCTGCTTCAGGCGTGCGGACAGCTTGTCGGCATACAGCCGCGCCATGGCGTCGGTATCGCCGCCGGGCGGATAGGCCACGACCATGGTCACGGTCTTTGCCGGATAGGGCGCGGCCACCGCGCTGCCCGCGGCAAGAGCGAGCGCGGCCATGGCAGTGGCAACAAGGAAAAGGCGGCGGGGGCGATCATGTCTCATCAACGGCTCCTGTGGGGGCGCATTCGCGGCGTTGGAGTGGGCTGTCGTGCGCACCGCGAAAACAGGGTTGGCTCAGGGTTACAACACTTCGGTTGTTTTATCATTAAAACGCTAGCTCACATCTGGAACACACTAACTGTAGGTCGGCATTATTGACAACTCAACTTACTGAAACCACTAATTGACTTTTCTTTACTGTTTGCTTGATTTTTTCAGGTGGTAATGACGAGACATTACCGCCGGACTCGCTGCCGCCTGTGAGACAATCTGGCCCGCCCACCGGCCGGACACCTGGCCGGCAGACACCAGACAAGAGGACCGCATGCCCCGTGACGCCGCACCCGCCCAGGGCCAGCCCGCGCCAGACCTGACCAGCCCCTGGACCGACCTCGACGAGGCCGGCAATGGCCTGACCGTCGACAACTTCCTCACCACCATGCTGAGCCAACTGGTGACCGCGCTGCGCAGCACGGTCACCAAGCCCTACGCCGAGCAGTTCGGACTGACCGTGCCGGAGTGGCGCATCCTGGCGCTGCTGGCGCATGCGAAAGAACTGCCCTTCTCCGAGCTGGTCACGCAATCGACCTCGGACAAGGCACTGGTCAGCCGCACGCTGCGGCTGCTGGAAGACCGCGGGCTGGTACAGCTGACCTCGGCTGGCAACACCCCGCGCAAGAAGCTGATCTGCGCCATCACCGAAGCCGGGGCGGCGCTGCACGACCAGGTGATGCCGCTGGCACGCAAGGGCCAGGCGGAAGTGATCCGGATGCTGTCGCCAGAGGAACGGGAGGCGGTCTACCTGGGGCTGCGCAAGCTGCTGCGAGCCCAGGCATAGCGCAAGGGCCTGGTCGGCACAGCAAGAAGAAAGAAAAAAGGCCGCGCCCGGATCCGGGCGCGGCCTTCAAAGATGAACGGGACGAGCACGCGCCCGTTCAGACCTCCAGTTCCTCCAGCACCTGCCCCTTGGTCTCGATGCCGAAGAAGTGAACGGTAACTGCTGCCAGGGCGGGCACCACGGCCAGCGCGAAGAACGCCACATTGAGGGTGCCATTGCCGATGGTGCCGGCGATCAATGTCGGCGCGAAGATCGCGGCCAGCTTCAGCCAGGCGCCGCCGAGCCCGCAGCCCATCGCGCGCACGCTGGTCGGGTACAGCTCGGGCGTATAGACGTAGGCGGTGATGAAACCGCTGGCCAGGAAGCCCATCGCCAGCGCGCAGAAGGTCGCCACCACGTACACCGACGACGCGTGGAACACGCCGGCCAGCACCAGCGACAGCGCGCACAGCAGGAACGACACATTGATCACCGGCTTGCGGCCGACCTTGTCGACGATCATCGCGCACACCAGCGAGCCGACCACGCCCAGCACCGAAGCGCCCGCGGCCAGGTTCAGCGCCAGTTGCAGCGGCGCGTGGTAGACGGTCTTGTAGACCGTGGGCAGCCAGGTCGACAGGCCGTACTGGATAAAGCCGCAGGTCGCCCAAAGCATCCAGACCGCGATCGTGCGGCCCAGATAGGCCTTGCTGACGAGGTCGCGCACGCGGCGGCGCGGGTGCTGGGTCATACGATCGTAGGCGCTGGCGTTCTGTGGCGGCGGCAGCGGGCCCCTGGCGCGCGCCTCGAACGCGCGCAGCGCGGCGTCGGCTTCTTCCAGCCGGCCCTTCTCGGCCAGCCAGCGCGGCGATTCGGGGATCACGCGCTTCAGGATGAAGAACAGCACCAGCGGCACGCCGCCAATGAAGTACATCACCTCCCAGCCGTAGTGCGGCACAAGCCAGGCACCGACGCCGTTGGACACCATCAGGCCAATCGGGAATACCACCTCGTACAGCAGCACGAAGCGCCCGCGGCCATGCGCGCGCGTGACTTCGTTGATATAGGTGGCGGCGACCGGCAGTTCTCCGCCGAGCCCCAGGCCCTGCACGATGCGCAGCAGCAAGAAGATCTCGAACGAAGGCGCCAGGCCGCAGGCAATGCTCATCAGGCCGATGATGCCCGCGCTCCAGCCGATCGAGCGCAACCGCCCGAAGCGCTCGGCCAGCCCCGGGAACAGCAGCGCCCCGACCAGTTGGCCGACCGACGGCGCCGCGATCAGGACGCCGATCTGCACCGGCGTCAGCGACCACTGCGCGATCAGCAACGGCAGCGTGGCGGCAATGGCGATGACGTCAAAGCCGTCGAAGAAGGTGGCCAGGCCGATCAGCAGCCGGGCGCGGATATGCATGGCGTTGCCCGGCATGCGTTCGATGCGGGCGACGATATTGCCACGCGTGACCGGGCCGCTGCGTGCGGTAGCCGTGGCAGCGCCCTGGCCGGCACTGTCGGCCGTGATCACAATACCTGCGGTGGCGGCCACCGGTGCGCCGGGGGACGCTGCGTCTTGTCTCTGGGTGAACACGGTACTTCTCGGTTTGATTCGTCGGGGGTTGCTCCCCCTCTCCCGCATGCGGGAGAGGGGTTGGGGGAGAGGGCAGGCGCTTGCGGGCGGCATACGCGCCGCTTGCCCCGCGGCCGTGGACGAGGAAGTCGGGATCTGGCAATGCGCTGGCTACGGCCGGCGCCTGCCCTCTCCCCCGCCCCTCTCCCGCTCGCGGGAGAGGGGAGAAAACACTCGCGGAACGAGCAATCGAGGATTACAAATCCAGCACCAGCTTGCTGCCCTTGCAC
Organism: Cupriavidus sp. NPDC089707; assembly: GCF_044748965.1. Taxonomy (NCBI): domain Bacteria; kingdom Pseudomonadati; phylum Pseudomonadota; class Betaproteobacteria; order Burkholderiales; family Burkholderiaceae; genus Cupriavidus; species Cupriavidus sp. NPDC089707. The sequence continues at coordinate 52,815 of NZ_JBIVHB010000023.1, read as the reverse complement.
CCGGACACGCACACCATCATGGTCTTGTTGCTGGCGCGCTCGCTGTTGCTCAGCACGCTGTCGCGGTGGTCGGGGCAGCCTTCCAGCACGGCGGTCTCGCACGAGCCGCACACGCCTTCGCGGCAGCTGTACTCGACTTCCACGCCGGAATCGAGCAGCGCATCGAGCAGCGACTTGCCCGACGGTACCTTGACCAGCGAGCCGGTGCGCGACAGCTGCACCACGTATTCGCCTTCCTGCACCGCCTCGGTCGACGGGTCCGCGGCAAAGCGCTCGATATGGATGTTGGGGTAGGCATGCGCTTCGCACGCGGCCTCGAACGCATTCAGCATCGGGCCCGGCCCGCAGCAGTAGAAGTGCGTCTGCGCGTCCTGTCCGCCCAGCATTGCCTTCAGGTCCGGCGGCGCGCCCGCTTCGTCGTCGAAATGGAAGCGCACCGCGTCGCCGTACGCCGACAGCGTTTCGACGAACGCCGCCTCGGCGCGCGAACGCGCGCAGTAGACCAGCGTGAACGACTTCCCCAGCTCCGCCAGCCGGCGCGCCATGCAGACGATTGGCGTGACGCCGATGCCGCCGGCCACCAGCACGGTGTGCGCCGCGCTCTCGTCCAGCTCGAAGTTATTGCGCGGCGCGCCCACGGTCAGCGTGGCGCCCACGCGCAGCTGCTCGTGCACGTAGCGCGAGCCGCCGCGGCTGCCGCGGTCCAGCAGCACGCCCACGGTGTAGCGGTTGCGCGTTTCCGGCGCGCCGCACAGCGAGTAGCTGCGCACCAGGCCGTTGCCCAGGTGCAGGTCGATATGGGCGCCCGGGCTGTACTCGGGCAGGGTCTTCCCTTCGGGATCTTGCAGTTCGATGCTGACCACGCCGCGCGCTTCGTAGCGCATGGCCTGGACTCGCAGGGTCAGGGAATGGGACTGGTGGGCACTCATGCTGCTTCCTTCGATTCCGCTTGCTGCTGACTTACCGCTTCTCGGTCAGGAACTTGCCTGCCGGTCCGCCCGCGTTCTTCTGGCGGCGGGTGTTGCCGTCGATACCGCCCTCGATCGCCCATTCGGCGAACATGGTCGGGCCCGGCTCAAAGGCGCGCGGCTCCCAGTGTTCGTCGAGCTGGTCTTCATCGGCGTAGTACTCGATCAGGCCGCCGGCCGGGTTCTTGAAGTACCAGAAGTAGGCCGAAGAAATCGGATGCCGGCCCGGGCCGAGCTGCGTGTCCCAGCCCTTGCGCGAGACATGCATGCCGCCGCCGAAGACTTCATGGATATCGCGCACGGTGAAGGCGACGTGGTTCAGGCCGCTCTTCGGTTCCGGCAGCTGCAGCAGGAACAGATCGTGGTGGCCGCCATCCGCCGTGCAGCGCAGGAACGCGCCGCGGTCCGGGTAGCGGTCCGACGGCACGAAGCCGAACTTCTCCACATAGAACTGCTCGGTGGCCTTGACGTCTTTCACGAAGAACACCACGTGGCCGACTTCGATCGGCGTGGCGTGGTCGTAGATCGGGCTGCGCTGGTTCATGCGCGGCTTGTCGTTCCACGTGTTCATCAGCGCGCATTCGACCTGCACGTCATGCTTGCGCGTGACCTGGAAACGCACGGCCAGGCCGTTCGGATCGGTGCAGCCGATGCGCAGCGTGGCGCCTTCGCCTTGCCTGATGAAGCCCGGCGCATCGGCGATCGCGCCGGCCAGATAATCGAGCGATGCCTGCGATTCGACACCCCACACCACTTCGCGCAGCGTCGGGCCAGCCTCGATCGCGGGCGGCAGCGACGGATCGTCGATGCGGCGCACCAGCACGCGGCACCCGTTCAGCGTTTCGAAGTCCAGGCCCTGCGCGTCATCGCGCTTGATGGCCAGGCCCCAGTCCGAGAAAAAGCCACGGCAGGCGTCAAAGTCATCCGCGCCGTAGACGATCTCGTCGATTCCCAATACCTTGATCATTGCTTCTCTCCAGCCTGCCGGGTTCAGTGGTTGGCCCACGGCAGCGGTTGTTCGTTCAGGCCCCAGTACACGCTCTTCTGCTCCATGTACTGCAGGATGCCAAGCCGCCCCTTCTCGCGGCCCAGGCCGCTGTCGCGCCAGCCGCCGAACGGCGTCGAGATCGAGAACTGCTTGTAGGTGTTGATCCACACGTTGCCCGCCTGCACCGCGCGTGCCACGCGCCAGGCGCGCTTGTAGTCGCGCGTCCAGATGCCGGCGGCCAGCGCGTAGACGCTGTCGTTGGCCTGTTCGATCAGGTCGTCCTCGTCGTCGAACGGGATCGCCACCAGCACCGGCCCGAAGATTTCTTCCTGGCAGATGCGGGCGTTGTTATCCAGGCCTTCGATGATGGTCGGCGTGTAGAAGTAGCCGTTGGGCAGGCCGGCCACGTCGGGACGCACGCCGCCGGTGCGCAGTTGCCCGCCTTCGTGCACGCCGGTGGCGACGTACGACTCGATGCTGTCGCGATGGCGGTCGGTGATCAGCGGGCCCATCTGCGTGCGCTCGTCGGCGGGATCGCCCACGCGCAGATGCGCGGCACCGGCGGCGAGGCGATCGATAAACGCCTCGTACTGCGAGCGCGCGACGAACAGGCGCGACCCGGCGATGCACGATTCGCCCGACGAGCTGAAGATGCCGTACAGCACGCCGTTGACCGCGTGGTCGAGGTCGGCGTCGTCGAACACCATGGTCGGCGACTTGCCGCCCAGCTCCAGCGACACCGGCATCATCTTGTCGGCGGCGATGTGGGCGATGTGCTTGCCGGTCGTGGTGCCGCCGGTGAACGACACGCGGCGCACCAGCGGATGCTTGGTGATGGCGTCCCCGATCACCGAGCCCTTGCCGGGCAGCACGCTGATCAGTCCCTTGGGCACGCCGGCTTCTTCGCAGATGCGCGCCAGTTCCAGCGCCATCAGCGGCGTGACTTCAGCCGGCTTGACCACCACGGCGTTGCCGGCGGCGAGCGCGGGCGCCATCTTCTGCGCCTCGCTGGCGATCGGCGAGTTCCACGGCGTGATCGCCGCGACCACGCCCATCGGCTCGTAGACGCTCATGGTCAGGCAGTCGCCGCGCTGGGGCGTGATGGTTTCTTCCAGCGTTTCGCAGGCGGCGGCAAAGAACTGGAAGGTGCCCGCGGCGCTGGCGACCAGGGCGCGCGTTTCGCTGATGGGCTTGCCGTTGTCGAGGCGCTGGCGCTGGGCCAGCGGTTCGGCCTTGGCGCGGATCAGCTCGGCCACGCGGTACAGCACGGCGGCACGCTCGTGCGGCTTGCGCTGGGCCCAGCCGCTGGTGAGGAAGGCGTGGTGTGCGCCCTGCACGGCGTCTTCCACGTCAGCCAGGCTGGCGGCGTTCAGTTCGGCGACGACTTCGCCGGTCGCCGGGTAGCGCGTGCCGTAGCGGTCGCCGGTGCCGTGGCGCCATTCGCCGGCGATGCAGATGGGAAGGACTTCTTGTGGGTTCATGTCGTTGCCTGCTATGTCTGTCGTGGCCGCTGCCGGCCTTACTGCGCTATTTCGCTGCGATGTCCTGGCGCCTGCTGCGGCGGGACTCCCCTCTCCCGCTTGCGGGAGAGGGGTGGGGGAGAGGGTGGGCGCTTCTCACGGAGTGCAGCGCGTCATGCTTGGCACACGCCTGCCCTCTCCCCCGGCCCCTCTCCCGCGCGCGGGAGAGGGGAGCAAACACGCAGCGGTCGTTGGCGCCTCAGTCCCTTAAATCGATACCGCGTGCGCCCGATTCCCCAGCGCCCGCACCACGCTGAACACCGTCAGCGCCGACGTCTTCGGATTCGCCGCCAGCGGCTTGCCGCGCATCGTCAGCTCAAACCCGCCGAACGCGCCACGCGCTTCCACGTGATGCACGTTTTCCACCGCATGCGGATCGGCCAGCAGCTTCACCGCGGTGCGGTCCAGCCCGAGGCCGGCCAGCGACACCGTGGCGGCGACGTTGGCGTTCTTCGGGTACAGGCGCGCGGCGTCGCGCGCGGTGCCTTCGAAGATCACCGTCGTCTCGGTCAGCGCATCCAGGTCGAACAGCTTCTCGGCCGGGGTGCCAGCCCACGCACGCGCCGGCTTGCGGCCGGTGTAGATGACTTCATCCAGCCCGCCGACACGCGCCGCGGCGAGCGCGTCGATCGCGCCGATCGCGCCGGACAGCAGCTGCACCTGCGTGCCGCCGCGGCGCGCGGCCGCTTCCAGACGCTCGGCCATGCCGGGCTCGGACAGCGCGCCCACCGACACCACCATGCACGGGATGCCGCGTTCCAGTGCCGGCACGATGTGCTCTTCCAGCGCATGGTGGCCGGCGCACTCGACCAGCAGGTCGGGGCGCTGGTCGTCCAGGTGCGTGGCCACGCGGGCGCTGGGCGCCAGCGCGGAGAGCGCACCGCGGGCCTCGTCCATCGCGCTCTCGGGCACGATCACCACGTCGAAGGCGACGTCGGGATCGCTCTTGAGCAGCTCAAGCACGCCACGGCCGATCGCACCGCACCCAATCATGGACACATGCAGCATTTCTGGTCTCCCTCAGGCGCTGACGGTGGCCTGTTCCGAAGCCGGGGTTTCCTTGTTCACCGGCGGGCCGGCAAACACGGTCTTGAAGCTGCCGATCGACAGCATGTCGATTTCCAGCAGGAACGGGCCGGCCTCGACCGTGGCCTGCTCCAGCGCGGCGCCGACTTCGGCCAGGCTGCTGACGCGCGCATGGCGCAGCGACAGCGACTTGGCCAGCGCGGCGTAGTCGGGCGTGTGCAGGTCCACATAGTGGCGGCGGCCACCGTACTGCGCGTCCTGGATGTTCTTGATCACGCCGTAGCCCTTGTCGTTCATCAGCACGATGACCATGTCGGCACGTTCCTGCACCGCGGTGGCCAGTTCGCCCAGGTTCAGGATGAAGCCGCCGTCGCCAGCCAGCGTGAAGGTCTTCTTGCCCGATGCGGTGGCCGCCGCGCCGATCGCGGCGCCGATGCCCATCGCCAGGCCCTGGCCGATGCCGCCGCCCAGCGCATGCACGCCGGCACGCGAGTCGAAGATGCGCAGTTCGCGGTTGCCCCAGGTGCTGTTCGACACGGTCACGTCGCGCACCCAGTTGAAGTTGCGGCCCACCGCGCCCTGCAGGGCCTGCACCAGCGCCGAGTACGGGCCCAGACCATCGACCAGGCCATTGACGGCGGTGTCGTGCGCGCGGCGCAGGTCGGCGGCGAAGGCCGGGTCGACCTTCATGCGCTTTTCGAGCCGATCCGCGAGGGCGTCCAGCGCCAGCGCGGCGTCGCCGCTGACAAAGTAGTCGCTCAGGTAGCAGCGGCCTTCGGCGGCGGGGTCGGCGTCGATGCGCAGCAGCGGGCGCGGCAGCTTCAGTTCGTACTTCAGCGTTTCATTGCCGCGCAGGCGCGAACCCACCACCAGCATGGCGTCGCAGGTCTGGTAGAAGGCCTCGACCGGCTTGTGCAGGTTGTAGGCGCCCAGCGAGCGCGGGTCGTCTTCCGCGACGATGCCGCGGCCCTGCGTGCTGGTGACCACGCCGAAGCCCAGGTCCAGCAGGCGTTGCACTTGCTTGCTGGCGTGGCGCGCACCGCCGCCCAGCCACAGCAGCGGACGCCTGGCGTTGACCAGGCGCTCGGCCAGCGCGTCCAGCGCGTGCGCCGACGGCACATGCTTCGGCACCGGCAGCGGCTGCAGGTCGGCCGGCAGGTCGATCAGCGCGGCCTGGATGTCGATGGGGATCTCCACGCTGACCGGGCCGGTCGGCGCCGTCAGCGCGGTCTGCACCGCCAGCTTGATGGTGCTGATCGCGGTGTCGGCGCTGCGGATGCGGAAAGCAGCCTTGGACACGGCCTTCAGCATGGTGAGCTGGTCCGGCGCTTCGTGGATGTAGGCCAGGCTCTGGTCCAGGTACGGCGTCTCGATCTGGCCGGTGATGTGGAGCATCGGCGTGCCGGCGGTCAGCGCTTCAACCATGGCGCCGGCGGCATTGCCCGCGGCGGTGCCGGTGCTGGTCAGGCACACGCCCAGGCCACCCGTGGTGCGGGCATAGGCGTCGGCCATATTGGTGCCTCCCGCTTCGCCGCGTGCCGGCACGAAGCGGATCTTGCCGCGCTCGCCCATGGCGTCGAGGATCGGCATGTTGTGGATCGAGATCACACCAAATGCAGCCTTGACCCCGCACTGCTCGAGAAACGCCGTGATGGCGCAGCCGACGGTAACCTGCTGTTGTTCGTACTGTTGTGGATTAGGCATGACGGGAGTGTCCTCCGGAGATATCGATATGGCTGCCCGTGGTGTATGAAGACAACGGCGAGGCAAGGAACAGGATGGCGCGGGCTGCCTCGACAGGCAGGCCCAGGCGGCCAAGGGGAATATGTTTCTGCTGGGCCAGGCGCGCGGTCCACGCGGCCCAGTCCAGGTGGCGGTCCTCTTCCGGACGCGCCTCGAAGCGGCGGCGCCACTGGCCCGATTCGACCAGCCCGATCAGGATGCCGTTGACGCGGACACCCTTGGGCGCGAACTCGGTGGCCATCGAGCGCACCAGGTTCAGCACGCCCGCGCGCGCGGCGGAAGTCGCCACCATGTGCGGCTCAGGCTGCTGCGCCAGCAGCGAGTTGACGCAGACGATCGCGCCCTGGCCCGACTTCTCCAGCTGCGGCAGGAACGCGCGCGTCGGGTGGATCACCGAGAAGAACTTGAGCTGCAGTTCGTCCATCCAGGCCGAGTCTTCAGTATTGGCGAAGGTGGACACGCGGCCCTGGCCGGCGTTGTTGACCAGCATGTCGACGTTGCCAAGCGCGGCCTGCACGTCGGCGGCGAAGGCGGCGACCTGTTCCGGCCTGAGCACGTCGCAGGTGGCGGCATGGAGCCGGCACCCGGGGAATTTCTCGCGCAGCTGCGCTTCGGCGCCGCGCAGGCGGGGTTCGTCGCGGCCGCACATGGCAACGGCGGCGCCCGCTTCGAGCAGCAGTTCGACGGTCGCCAGCCCGATGCCGGAGGACCCGCCGGTAACGACGGCAACCTTGCCGCCGAGTTCAATCATGGACATTGTCCTCACTCCCGATACAGATTCACCACCTTGCCGGCGCTGTGCAGCGACGGCCGGTAGTCGAGCAGGCGCGACAGCTCGCCCGCGGTGCTCCGCACTTTCTCCACCATCGCGTCCAGCTGTTCCGGATCGATATGCGCGGCGGGGATGGTGGCGCCAAGTGCTGCCACCACCTTGCCGGTGCGGTCGCGCACCGGCGCGGCGATGGTCGAAATGCTCGATTCGAAAAAGCCCTCCTGCAGCACGTAGCCACGCTCGCGGTCGCGCTGGACGATGGCAAAGAGCGCATCGACCGTGCGCGGCGTGCTGTCGGAGAACACTTCCAGCTGCGCCTCCGGGTACAGCGCGCGCAGTTCCGCCAGTGACAGGTCTTCCAGCAGCACCCGGCCCAGCACCGTGGCATGCGCCGGCAAGCGCGTACCGACGTTGACCGAGCTGGCGAAGGGCCGCGGCGACACCGCCTTGGCCACATACACGATCGAACGTCCGTCGCGCACCACCAGGTTGGTCGGATAGGCGATCTCGTCGCGCAGCCGCTCCAGCAGCGGGCGGCCCAGTTCGGTCAGCTCCAGCGACGCCAGGTATTCAAACCCGAGCCGCAGCACCGCCATGCCCAGCCGGAAATCACGCCCGCCATCGGCGCGCTCGACAAAGCCCAGCATTTCCAGCGTGGCCAGCAGGCGGAACACGGTGGAGCGCGGCACCTTCAGGCGGCGCGCCAGTTCCGCGGCCGACATGGTGCGGTCCTTGCTGCTGAACTCGCCGAGCAGGCGCAGCCCGCGCTCCAGGCCCGGGACGATGTACTTGTCCGGGGTCTCGTTGGCGGCTGGCGTGGCCGGGATCGCCGGGATCGCCTGGGTCGGGTGAAGGCTCATGGTCTGTGCTTGCGGAAGGCCAATGCGGGCATCAACGCTTGATCTTCGTCAGCGGGTGCTCGGGCGGGTACGTTGGCGTGATCGGCTTCCTGGCGCCGAGCATCACGCACATCAGTGCGTCTTCCTCGCCGATATTGATTTCCTCGCGGTACACGCCCGGCGGCACCGAGACCAGGTCGCGGTCGGTCAGGATGGTCTCGAAGCGCTCGCCGTCCTTTTCCAGGATCAGCTTGATCTTGCCGCGCAGGATGAAGAACACCTCTTCCACGTCGGTGTGGAGATGCGACGGGCCTTCATGGCCGGCCGGGATGATCATGGTGGAGAAGGTGAAGTGCTCCGACGGCACGGTGTTGGTGTCCGCGGCCACGCCGGTGCCGCCGGTACCCAGGTAGCGCATCTGCGCGCGGCGGTACTTGGGGTCGTAGTCGGCCTGGAACTTCAGCGCGTCCCAGTCGTACTTGCGCGTGGAGAAGCGCGCGACCCGGCTTTCCATCCACTGGTCGAACGAGGCGCCGTCCGGCTGGTCCCACGAACGCTTGATATTGGCTGGTTGGGAAAGATCGCTCATCTGGATTCCTTCTGTTTTCAGTGGATCGGTTGGATCAATGCATGACAAAGCCGCCGTTGACTGCCAGCGTCTGGCCGGTCACGAAACGGGCGAGGTCGGACAGTGCGAACAGCACCGCGCCGCAGACGTCGTCGGGCAGTTGTTCGCGCGAGATCGCGCGTTGCTCGCGGTACAGGTCGTGGCGGTGCTGGGGCACGTATTCGGTGGCTTCCACCAGCGTCAGGCCCGGGGCCACGGCGTTGACCGTGATCTGGTCCTTGCCCAGCTCGCGGGCCAGCGAACGGGTCATGCCGATGATGGCGCTCTTGCTGGCCACGTAGGCGAGCAGGTTGGGCGCGCCCCACAGCGGCGTGTCGGAGGCCAGGTTGACGATGGCGCCACGGCCGCTCGTGCGCAGCGCCGGCAGGCAGGCGGAGGTCATCAGCCAGGTGCCACGCACGTTGACGTTCATCACGCGGTCCCAGGTGGCGATGTCGATGGCGCTGGCGTCGCGGCCGCCCGAGTCGGTCACGGCGGCGTTGTTGACGAGGCCGTCGAGGCCGCCCAGGGCCTTCACCGCCGCGTCGGCGCAAGCCTCTACCGAGGCGGGGTCCGACAGGTCCACCGTCACCGGCACCACTTTCAGGCCGCGGGCGCGCAGCGTATCGGCTTCCTGCTGCAGGCGATCGGCCAGGATGTCGGCCATCGCCACAGTGGCGCCGGCTTCAGCCAGCGCCTTGACGAAAGCCAGGCCCAGGCCGCGCGCGGCGCCGGTAACCAGCACCTTGCGGCCGGCCAGCAGCGTGTTGTTCTTGATGGCCTCAGGCATGGCTCGCGGCTCCAGCGGGTTTCAGCATGGCCACCGGCTCGTCGGCGATTTCCTGGTCGGCACGGCGCTTCAGCAGACGGCGCACGCGCGTGATGCCGGCATCGTGCTGGTACAGCATCTCGTGGTCGCGCGCGTTCGGCGCCATCATTTCCAGCACCACGCGGTCCTGCTCCAGCACGTCCCAGTGCAGCTGCTCCAGGCGGTTGCGGTACAGGAAGCGCCACACGTCGCGCTCCCAGCCCTGCACGTGGCGGGTACGCCAGAAGAACACCATGCAGTGGTCTTCATCCACCGGCGTGGCCATGCCGACGATGCCGAACGGGCCGCCGGGGCCGACCTTGGCGCGGTACGGGATCGCCAGGCGCAGCCACAGCGTGCCGGTCTCGCCGAATTCCACCCAGTCGAAGTTGACGCCGCGCTGGCCGGTCTTCTCGAACACCAGGCCATGCTCGGTCTCGCGGATCTGCATCACGGCGGACTTTTCGCCCGCAGCCATCGAGTGCGATACCGCGTGCAGGTAGGCGCCGTGCATCGGGTCCATCACGTTGTCGATGGCGTAGCGGTAATTGCAGTCCCAGTGCGCCACGCACAGGAAGTTGCTGTGCTCTTCACTGACCAGTTCTTCCGGCAGGCGCAGCTCGTCGGGGCTGCCTTCACCCTGCGGTGCCTGGTCGCCGAACCACAGGAAGATCGCGCCGGCCCTCTCTTGCGCCGGGTAGCTGCGCACGCAGGTGCGGCCTTCCAGCGGACAGCTTTCCACTGCCGGAACGCTCTTCACCTGGCCGTCGCCGCCCACTTCCACGCCGTGGTACCAGCAGGCGACGCGGTCGCCCAGGTTCCAGCCCATCGACAGGCGCGCGCCGCGGTGCGGGCAGCGGTCTTCCAGCGCGTGGACCTGGCCGGCGCCGTCGCGCCACAGCACGATGTTCTGGCTCAGGCGGGTGATGCCGATCGGGGCGTGGGTCACGGCCCACGAGGCAGCGACCGGGTACCAGTAATTGCGCAGGCCGGTGTTCAGGCGGGCTTCGGCGCGGGCTTGCTTGTTCGATTCCATGTTGTTCTCGCTGTGCGTGCGATTCGGGCGCGGTTCAGACGCGGTTCTGGCGCGGTTCAGGCGCCCAGGCGGCGCATTTCCGAGAGGAAGCGCTCTTCGGTCCAGGGCTGGCCGTCGACGCCCAGGAAGCCGGCGGCGTTGAACGCGCGCACGATCTCCTGCGGGTTCTGCGCGCCGCCTTCGAAGGCGGCTTCGAGCGCGTCGCCCAGCGCGTTCTCGTAGGCGCTCGGCGCGGTGGCGCGGGTCTGCCAGACGATGTTGGCGACCTTGCCGGGTTGTTCGATATGGCCCTTGCCTGCGACGTTGTTCGGCGCCGGACGCTCCCAGGGCACCAGGTTCGGGTTGTATGAGAGGCTTTCCATTGCGCTTTGCTCCATGTCTTGCAGCTTGGGGGACCGTGTTCCGACGCCGCCCGGACGCGACCTGCTTTTGCGTCCGTCGTGTTTTACTAATGAAACACTGGTTTAGATATTGAACACAGGTACGACTATAGACAACGTGCTGGCAAAAATTGACTGGGGTAAACCCGCGAAGTCGGGTCAGGCGGCGCAAGCGGCGCGCCAGGGAAGCAGCGCCGCGTGGCTGGCGGCGCCGAAAAGGGTTTCGGGGGTCAGGCGGTGCCCTGGGGCAGCGCCGAGCGGATCAGCCGCGCGGTCGCCGCGGCCTGCTCGATGTAGCAGGCATGGCCGGCGTCGGGGATCAGCGCCAGCGGCAGGTTAAAGCGTTCGGCCAGCGTGCCACAGGCCAGCGGCGTGGTCACCACGTCGTGGCTGCCGCAGGCGATGCGCGTGGGCAGTGTCGCCGGCCGGCGCGACAGGTAACGGTCGATATCGTCGCCGCACAGCATCGCCACGGCCTGGCGATAGCCGTCCGGGTCAAGCCGCTGCATGTTCCAGCGCACCCATGACTGCGCCCCGGCATCGGCCAGATCGCTCAGCAACCGGGCGGGCCCGCGCTGCGCCAGCCCTTCCACGCCCAGCGTGTCCAACGCCGCCAGCCGCTGCTGTGCCACCTGCTGCGCCTGCGCCTCCTTGCCCGCCGCGCCGTAGCCCTGGGCCACGCTCAGCAGCAACAGCCGCGCCGGCAGGTTGCGCGCGTTGGCCACATAGGCCGCGGCCATCAGCGCGCCCAGTGAATGGCCGACGATCAGGACAGGCTGCAGTGCCAGCGCCTGCAGCATGCCGTCCAGCCGTTGCGCGTAGTCGGACGCCAGCGGGCGCTCCTGCGCCAGCGGCGTCGAGTTGCCGTAGCCCGGCGCGTCCCAGGCAATCACGCGCGCGTGCGCGGCCAGCAGGCTGGCGCAAGGCAGCCACGAGGCCGCGCCGGAGCTGATGCCGTGCAGCAGCACGATAGCGGGCCCGCTGTTGCCGCCGCTGCGGTAAGCCACCTGCGCGCCGCCATCGACAGTCACCACGCGTTCCGCAAACCCGCTGCTCAGGGCCTCCAGTAGCTGCCGATCCGGCTGCGGAGGAATGGGGGGTTTATTTTGTTCCATATATAAAACTTAGGTTTGCGAATAAAACTTTTAAAGCATAGGCGTGGGCTTCAGGAAACGGGATCAGGGTAAACGATAGGCCTATCCGACACGAAAACGTCAGCGCTCCGGGCTGGTGCACGCACCGGTTTGCACCGCACGGCAGGCCCTGGCTCATGGCATCGGGCGCAGCGCCTTTACCGGTGCGGCAAGACGCAAGGGCGACCGAGCCGCCAGTGGCGCGCGCCGCGCAGTGCCGGGGCACTGCCCATGCGCATGCCTCGCCCCGTGCGGGTGCAGCCAGCGCCTGTCGGGCACGTCGCCGCCATGCCGCACTAGGGATAACCCTCCTCACAACTTTCGGAAACTCGCGGCTATATTTTGCCTAACGTTTCTTATGTTGTTTGATGTTCCATATATAAAACACACAAGCGGCGATGGCAGCATTTTTGCTAGACCTTTGCGGCCACTGACAACCCGCGCATGCCCACAAGAGGAGAACTCCCTGCCAACAACAAGCCCGCCCTGAAACCCGGCGCCATCGCAGCGGTCCGGACCACAAAGACGATGACAAGACGGAAAAAACGGAAGGAAACTGGTAGATGAAACTTGCACGAACCGCCGCGGCGCTGCTTGCGGCTTCCCCCCTGCTGGCCTCGGCCCAATCTTCGGTGACGCTTTATGGCGTCATCGATACTGGTGTCGAGTACGTGAGCAATGTCGGCGCCAACGGCGACAGCCTGGTGCGCATGCCCAACAACACCGCCACGGTGCCGTCGCGCTGGGGCATCCGCGGCACGGAAGACCTGGGCGGCGGGCTGAAGGGCCTGTTCGTGCTGGAATCGGGCTTTTCGCCCGACACGGGCAACGCCAACCAGGGCGGCCGCCTGTTCGGGCGCCAGGCGCTGGTCGGGCTGAGCAACCAGTATGGCCAGCTGTCGTTCGGCCGCCAGTACACGATGCTGTTCTGGGCCATCCTCGACAGCGATATCCTGGGGCCGAACGTGTACGGCTCGGGCTCGCTCGACAGCTACCTGCCCAACACGCGCGCCGACAATGCGGTCGCGTACAAGGCCAACTTCAATGGCTTCGTGGTTGGTGCGACCTATAGCTTCGGGCGCGACGCGGTCAACGCCGGCCCCAGCCCGGCCGGTACCAACTGCGCCGGCGAGAACCCTGCCGACAAGAAGGCCTGCCGCGAGTGGTCGGCCATGGTCGGCTATGACAGCAAGACGTGGGGCCTGATCGCGGCCTACGATTCGCAGCGCGGCGGCCCCGGCGCCTTCGGCGGCCTGACCAACAGCAACCTGACCGACGACCGCCTGTCGCTGGGCGGCTACATGCTGCTGAAGAACACCAAGCTTGGCGCCGGCTGGATCCGCCGCGACAACGAAGGCAGCCCCACGCCGGTCAGCGACCTCTACTACGCGGGCGTCTCCTATGACATCACGCCGGCCGTCAACCTGGCCGGCCAGGTCTACTTCCTGAACTACCACGGCAGCGATAACCAGGCCATGCTCTACGCGCTGCGCGCGTCATACAGTTTCAGCAAGCGGACTTCGGTCTATGCCACCGGGGGCTATATCAATAACGACGGCCAGCTCGCCATGTCGGTGAGCGGTGGTTCGCCCGGCTCCAACCCCCGCCCGGGCGCGAACCAGTGGGGCTCGATGCTGGGCATCAAGCACATTTTCTGAGGCATTCGCGACGCCCCGGCGCCGCGCGCCGGGCTTCACCAGCCGCTTCACCCGCCATGTTGGCCCCGGCCCCCGCCGGACGCCAGGTTTTACCGAGGTCTGAACATCATGAAGTCTGCACGCCGCAAAGTCCTGGCCACGCTGGCCGCCGCCGCCTCCGTGCTCTGCGCCGGCACCGCCCTGGCGCAGGGCGCTTACCCGAGCAAACCCATCACCATCGTCGTCGCCTATCCGGCCGGCGGCGATGTCGACGTCCTGGCCCGCATGTTCGCGGAAAAGCTGGCACCGCGGCTGAAGCAGTCGGTGGTGGTGGAAAACCGCACCGGCGCAGCCGGCACCATCGGCAGCGCGTATGTGGCGCGCGCCAACCCGGATGGCTATACGCTGCTGCTGGCACCCAACACGGTCGCCATCGCTCCACTGGTGCTGAAGGCCGGCTCCGGCGCCACCTACGACGTGCAGCATGATTTCACGCCGATCTCGCAGATCGGCACGCAGTCGCTCTTCGTGGTGGTCAACAAGGGCACCGGCATCACCAAGGTCAGCGACCTGGTGGCACGCGCCAAGTCGGGCAAGGTAGAAACCTATGCCACCCCCGGCAATGGCTCGCCGATGCACATCATGGGCGAACTGTTCAACAAGTCCGCCGGCATCAAGATCAGCCAGGTGCCGTACCGCGGCCTGGCGCCCGCCATTGTCGACGTGATCGGCGGGCAGGTGCCGGTGACCTATGTCACCTACGGCGCAGTGGCGCAGTACGTGGGCAATGGCAGCCTGGTGCCGCTGGCGGTGGCGGACCTGAAGCGCTCGCCGTTCGCGCCCAGCGTGCCGACGCTGGCGGAACTGGGCTACAAGGATGTAGAGATTGGCGCCTGGCAGGCGCTGCTGGGGCCGAAGAACATGCCCGCCGACGTGGTGCGCACGCTCAACACGCACATCAATGAAATCCTGAAGATGCCCGACGTGGTGTCGCGCATGGCCACCATCGCGGTCACGCCGGCGGGCGGCGAGCCGGCCGCGCTGTCGAAGCTGATCGCCGCGGATACCACGCGCTATACCAAGATCGTGAAGGAGTTCGGCATCCAGGCCGACTGACCCTCGCACCGGCGGCTTCCTGCGAAGGCAGGAGCCGCACGGCTGCGCCACGGCAATCCGTACGCAGCCGCTGCAAGAATTACCGTCAGCAAGGCGATGTGGCGTGCACAAGCGCCATTGCTGCAAAGTGGCCCGGAAGTTGCTGCGTTCGGGCCATGGACTTCTCGTTCGACTGGCGCGAAGCGCTCTTCTTCACCATCTCGCCGCTCGAGATCGTCGTTCGCGGCACGGTGATGTATTGGGCGCTGTTCCTGATGTTTCGATTCGTGGTACGGCGCGATATCGGCTCGATGGGCATTGCCGACCTGCTTGTAGTCGTGATCGTTGCCGATGCGGCGCAGAACGGCATGGCCGGCAAGGGTGAAGGCGTTGCCGACGCCATGCTGCTGGTCGCCACGCTAATCGCGTGGAACCGGCTGATCGACCTGCTGGCCTACCATTTCCCAACGTTCCAGCGCTTTGCCGAAGCCCGGAAGATCCTGCTCGTGCGCGACGGCGCCAAGCTGGAAGAAAACATGCGGCGCGAATCGATCACCGACGACGAGCTGGATGCCAAATATCGTGAAGAGGGAGTCGAGAAGCTCGAGGAAATCAAGGCGCTGTATCTGGAGGCGGACGGCAAGGTCAGCGTGATCAAGAAGAAGTAGATGCTCCCTGCCCGCTCGCGCGACAGGGAGCCAGGCTCAGTTTACTTGCCGGTTCATCCCCTCCCAGTACGGCTCGCGCAGCTTGCGACGCAGCAGCTTGCCGGACGGATTGCGCGGCAGCGCATCGACGAACTCAATGCTCTTCGGCACCTTGAAGCCGGCCAGCCGCTGGCGCGCCCACGCAATGATGCCGTCGCGGTCGGGCGACTGCCCCGGCTTGAGCACGACGATGGCCTTCACCGCCTCGCCCCACTTCTCGTCCGGCACGCCGATCACCGCCACGTCGGCCACCTGCGGGTGGCCATAGATCGCGCTTTCGACCTCGGCCGGATAAACGTTCTCGCCACCGCTGATGATCATGTCCTTGACCCGGTCGTGGATGTACAGGTAGCCCTGCGCATCCATATAGCCCGCGTCGCCGGTGCGCAGCCAGCCATCGGCGTCGATGGTGCGCGCGGTTTCCTCGGGCTGTTTCCAGTAGCCGGCCATGTTGTGCTGCGAGCGCACCACGATCTCGCCGACTTCGTCCGGACCCAGCGCGCGCCCTTCATAGTCCACCACCTTGATTTCCACGCCCGGCAGCGGCTTGCCCGCGGCACGCATGCGCGGCACCTCTTCGGTGGTGTGGTCCTCGGGCGGCAACGCGACGATGGTGCCGGTGGTCTCGGTCATGCCGTACTGCTGCACGAAGCCGCAGCCGAAGACCTCGATGCCCTCGCGCAGCAGCGCGGCCGGAATCGGCGCGGCGCCGTACAGCAGGTACTTCAGCCGCGAGTAGTCCACCTGGCGCGCACGCGGGTCGCGCAGCACGATCTGCATGGCCGCCGGCACCATGAACAGTTTGCTGACGCGCTCATGCTCGATGAAATCCAGCACCGCGCGCGGATCGAATTCGCGCGCGACCACACCCTTGGCGCCCGAGAGAAGATTGCGCAGTCCCCAGCCCGAGCCGCCGATATGCGCCACCGGCATCGCCACCAGCGAGATATCGTCGGCCGTCCAGTGCGACCAGGGAATGCCTTCACGCTCGCTGACCTCGGTGCCGATGGTCAGGTTGCGGTGCGTCAGCATCGCCCCCTTGGGCCGCCCGGTGGTGCCCGAGGTGTACAGCTGCAGCACCACGTCATGCGGCGCCGGCCGGTGTGCCGGCGGCGTGGCCGGCTGCGCGTCGCGCCAGTCGGTGTAGAGAGGGGCATCGCCGCCGACGGCGCACGGCTCCATCAGCACCACCTTGCGCACCATCGGCAGCGCCGGCAGCAGCGACATTGCCATCGCCGCCGATTCCGGCCCGACAAACAGCACCACCGCGTCGCAATGGGCGACGATGAACTCGATCTCCGGCGGCGCCAGGCGCCAGCTGGCCGGCGTGGTGACGACGCCGGCCTTGGCCGCGCCGAGCAGCAGCTCGAAGTAGTGGTCGCTGTTCTTGCCGATATAGGCAATGCGGTCGCCGGCGCCAATTCCCTCGGCCAGCAGCGCCTGCGCGACCCGGTCCGTATTGCGCTCAAAGTCGGCGTAGGTGGTCTGGCGGCCCTCAAACGCATACGCGACCGCGTCGGGCCGCAGCCCGGCGAAATGGCGCACGGCATCAGGCAGCGTGCTCAGGTAGCTGAAATCCATCCGCGTCTCCGTGTTGATTGGGCCCAGGCCGCGCGGCTCAGCGCGGCGCCATCCGGATGGCGCCGTCCAGCCGCACGGATTCGCCGTTGAAATAGCCGTTGCGGCACATCTCGACGGCCAGCGAGGCGAACTCTTCCGGCTGGCCCAGGCGCTTGGGGAACGGCACCGAAGCGGCGAGCGCGGCCTTGACGTTCTCGGCGGCACCCTGCAGCAGCGGCGTATTGAAGATGCCCGGCAGGATGGTATTGACGCGGATGCCCTCGCCCGCCAGGTCGCGCGCGATCGGCAGCGTCATGCCGACCACGCCGGCCTTGGACGCCGAGTACGCGGCCTGCCCCATCTGGCCATCCTGCGCAGCCACCGATGCGGTGCTGATGATCACGCCGCGCTCGCCGCCCGCGGTGTCAAGCGTCAGCATGCCCGCCGCCGAGCGCGCGATGCAGCGGAAGGTGCCGATCAGGTTGATCTGGATAATGCGCTCGAAGGCATCGGACGGAAAATGCTTGATCTGGTCCGGCGCTTCCTTGGAACGCGATGCGGTCTTGATGGCGTTGCCGGTGCCGGCGCAGTTGACCAGGATGCGTTCCTGGCCGATGGCGGCGCGCGCCTTGGCAAAGCCGGCCTCGACCTCGGCCTCGGAAGTCACGTTGACCTGGCAGAACACACCGCCCAGCTCGCGCGCCAGCGCTTCGCCCTTCTCGACGTTGAGGTCGAACAGCGCCACGCGCACGCCGTGCGCCGCAAGCGCGCGGGCCGTTGCCGCGCCCAGGCCCGAAGCGCCGCCCGTCACCACTGCCGATACCGATGCATTGAGTTCCATGCCGTCTTTCCTTTGTGTCTGGTGTCTGCCCGGACGGGCACACCGGTTCCGGTGCGCGCGCCCGCGATCTGTGAGTAACCAGCGGGTGCGGAAATGCCCACGCCGGAGTGGGTTCGAGATTCGTGGATCGGCGCAAGCGACGCATCGTCCGAAGCGACGAATGACCCAGGCCCGGGTCCAGGCGTGGGCCCGGCGGTGCCGGATGCCGCAGTGCCGCGATGCCGCGATGCCGGGTAGGCGCACCGCGGCATCCGGCACCGCCGATGCGCTACAGTGGCGCGATCGACGGTCACTCCCGCACCCCGCCGGCAGCGTCACGCCGGACCGGACACGGACATCCAGCCATGTGCAAACCCGATCGCAACGCCCCCGCCCGATCGATGTGGCCACGCCGGCTAGCACCATGTGCCAGCCTGGCCGCGCATGTCATGCGGCTTATGCCGGCGATGCTTGGGCCGGGGATGCTTATGCCGGCGCTTCTGGTACTGGCGCTGCTGTGGTGCGCGCTGCCGGCGCGCGCCGTGGCGGCCGGTCCGCTAGCCACGCTGCTGGCCCCCGCCAAGCCCGCGCCCGCGAGCGCGCCGGCCCCCGCCAGCGTGCCGCTGGCGCAATCCCTCGACCAGGTCATCACTACGCTGCAGGACGACCGCGAACGGCGCGCGCTGGTTGGCCAGCTGCAGGCCTTGCGGCGCGGCCTGGACGCGTCCGGCGCGGTGCCGGCGCCGGCGTCCGCCGCAGCGGCCGGCGCTTCGGCACCCGGGCTGATCGGCGCCGTGGCAGAGATGCTCGACGAAGTCGACACGCAGCTGCGCAAGGACCGCGGGCCTTGGCGATACTGGGGCTGGCGCTCGCGCTTTGCAGGCGACGAATGGCGCGCCGCGCTGACCCATCACGGCACCCGGCCGGCGCTGGACTCGCTGCGCGAATTCGCGCTGGTGCTGGCCGTGTGGGCCATGAGCGGCTGGGGCCTGTGGGAGATCGGCCACCGCATCCGGCGGCGGCGCGCGCCGCCGCGCCCGCGGACCGAGCGCGCCAGGCTGCCCGCCGTGCCATCCTGGGTGGATGTCGGCATCTACATGCTGCGCCATATCGGGCCTTGGGTGATCGCTTTCGGCATCACGCTGCTGATGGCCACGCGCACCTTCACGCATTCGCCAGCCGCCGTGGCCGCGGTGCTGGTCGCGTACGCCATCGTGGCGGGTGCCATTGCCGCCGCGGGGTGCCAGGTCATCTTCGCCCTGTTCCGCACCGCGCACCGCCAGCTTGCGGTACGACAGCTGCTGGCGCGCTCGCCGTGGCTGCTGTTCGGCACCGGCGCCCTGGCGGCCCTGGGCGACAGCGCCACTGACAGCCGCGTCGTCGCGGTGATCGGCACCAACCTCGCCGCGCTGGTGTCGACCACGGCCAATATCGCCGCGGCGCTGGGTATCGGCGCGTTCGCCCTTTGCTTCCGGCGCCAGATCGGCCAGCTGATCAGCCAGCGGCCGCTGGCCTTCCGCCAGTCGCATCCGGGCCTGACGGATCTGCTGCGGCTGATCGGCCAGGCCTGGCATTTGCCGGTGCTGGCGGTGGTGGCGGCATCCGTGATCGGCACGCTGCTCGCCGCCGGCCAGGCCGATGTGTTCCTGCGCCGCACCGTGGCCTCGGTCGCGCTATTCGTCGCGGCAATGCTGCTGACGATGGTCGCCGCGCGCTCGCCCAAGGCAACGGCGCGGCCGCCACGCTTGCGCGACCGCCGGCACTCGGCCTACGTGCAGCGCTTCGGCCGCTTCGCCATGGCGCTGCTGCGGGTGCTGATCTGGGTGATATTCGTCGCCATGGTGATGCGCGTCTGGGGCACGTCACTGATGCGGCTGGCGGAATCTTCCGGGGCCGGTCGCCACATCGCCGAGACCGTCTTCAGCGTGACCAGCACCGTGCTGCTGGCCTGGCTGGTCTGGCTGCTGATCGACACCGCCATCACCGAGACGCTGTCGCCCGCGCATGGACGCGGCGCGCAGCCCAGCCTGCGCGCCAAGACCATCCTGCCGCTGGTGCGCAATGCCTCGTTTATCGGGCTGCTGGTGATCGCCGTGATCGCCGTGCTGGCAAACCTGGGCGTCAACGTGACACCGCTGCTGGCGGGTGCAGGGGTGGTCGGGCTGGCGATCGGCTTCGGGGCGCAGAGCCTGGTGCAGGACCTGATCACCGGCCTGTTTATCGTCGTCGAGGACTCCATCGCCATCGGCGACTCGATCGAGCTGCCTGACCACGCCGGCGTGGTCGAAGGCATGACCATCCGCACGGTCAAGCTGCGCGACAGCCGCGGCGCGCTGCATACGCTGCCGTACAGCCAGATCAAGGCAGTCAAGAACCTGTCGCGCGGCTATGGCTATGCCGTGTTCAGCATCGGCATCAGCTACGACAGCGACCTCGACCGCGCGCTCGAGCTGATCCGCACCACTGGCGCGGAAATCGCGCGCGATCACCGCTACGCGCGCAACCTGATGTCGGGGCTGGACATCCTCGGGCTCGACCGATTCGACCCGAGCGGGCCGGTCGTGATGGCACAGTTCAAGACCCGGCCGCTGATGCAGGCGGAAATCACCCGCGCATTCAATGCACGCCTGAAGCGCAACTTCGATGCCCACGGCATCCGCATGGCGTCACCCAGCCTGACGATCCAGGTCGATGGCAAAGGGCTGCAGCCGGCGGGCGAGGAGCAAGGGAATCCGGCGGCGCCATAACAGCCTGTTCGCTCACATCCCGTTGCGGAAGCGGCCGTCGGCAACCGATTGTCCGCGCTGATATCAGGGTCTTTATGTCCCAATATTTCGGACACGTGTGGCGTGTGTGAAACGCTCGGCGCGACTTTCTTGCTGAAAAATTTGACGTTCGCGCCGCGAACATTACCATCACGCCCGGCAAGCCGGATCGTGCGGCCAACCCCTATCGCTGCAATGCAGCAATCGGAACGCCCTCCAGCTAAGCGCCACGGCTGCAATCCGTGTTTCCCCCCTCCACACGGGGGATAAAACAAACAACATTGTTTGGCATGATTGTCTTATTGCAGCCTGCCGGATGGGTTATGGCGGTTTGCTGCAAAGGTCGTATCGGCGCATGTACAGAACGCCAGAGCGGCACCGATAACACAAAGGGAAGTGGCCACTAAACGTGGCACAAGCAAGAGGCGTTTGCCACCGGGGGGAATGTGAACATGGGCGAACACCCGACTACGGACGAGGATTTCCATCGTCTGGTCGACTCCATCTACGAGTCTGCGCTGGACGTTGCGGCAATGCCGGCGGCACTCGATCTTTTTTCCCAGTACACCTCCACCGGCAGCCCGCGCTACCTGATCTGGGACAAGCTCGCCGGCCATGCACGCCTGGGCGTGACGCCCCACGGCTGCTTCACCAGCGGCGCCAGCCTTCCCGAATGGCTGCCCAGTCCGCTCGACCTGCCTTACGCCGGCCCCTGCTGCGCGCCAGCCGACACACCTGACAGCCCCGCCTACGCGCCACGGCGCTCGGCCTCGCACGATGGCACCGTGGTCGACGGTTCAGCTGCCACGCTGGCGTGCAGCGGACTGGAGCATGGCATTTGCCTGGTCGAGAACGCTGAAGTCTGCGTGCTGATGAGCGGCACCAGCACGGGCAGCATCAGCGCCGGCCAGCGCGAGCGGCGGCTGGCCCACGTCATGCCGCATTGGGTGCGCGCCGCGCGCATGCAGCAGCGCAATTTCGAACTGAGCGGGCTGGCCAGCCTGGGCCTGGCCGGCCTCGACACCCTGGATTTTGGCGTGATGGTGCTGCAGGCCGACCTGCGCGTGCGCTACGCCAACAGCTGGGCCGAGGCGCTGGTGCAGGCCGACAGCCACCTCGCGCTGCAGGATGGCGTGCTGCGGGCCCACAGTGAAACGCTGCAGGCAGTGCTGCGCCAGCTGCTTGCCGGCGCCGTGCGCGGCCGCGGCGCCGAAGCCGCGTCGGGCTCCTGGATGCACATCACCTCCGGCGGCCAGCCGGTGCCGATCATCGTCACGCCGCTGGTCTCGCGCCAGCCGGTGGAAGGCCCGTGGCAATTGCCGGCCGCGATGATGCTGTTCGGCAATTCGGAATCGCGCTCGGTGCTCGATGCGGGCGTGCTGACCTCGCTGTTCGGGCTGTCGCGCAAGGAAAGCATCATCGCCATCCGTCTCGCCGCCGGCGAAACGCTGAATGAAATCGCCGAGCGCGAGTTCCTGTCGCCGCATACGGTGCGCGTGCATATCCGCGATACGCTGCGCAAGACCGGCACGCATCGCCAGTCCGAACTGGTGCGCCTGCTGCACCTGCTGCCGGGCGTCAATCTCGAACGCGCCAGCGTGACCTCGGCTGTCCGGCCGCGTGCGCCGCGATCGGGGACGGCCTGAGGCGCCGGCACCGTTCCCCCGCGCGCCCCGGCCGTAGCGCATCGGGGTGCCTGTCGGTGCTTCTCGGTGCTTCTCGGTGCTTCTCGGTGCTTCTATAGCGAATCGGTATCGCTTCCCAATAAATCAATATTGGACTGGCGTTCGACGCGTGAACTACGCTGTGGCCCACCCTGAGCCGTCCGGAATGCAAGGCAACCGCCGCCGCGTTCCGCCGGGCTCGCGTGCCACAGCTACCGGACCTCACCGTGACCGCCTTGCTTTCCACCTTCGACCTGACGCCCTTGCCGCCTCATGCGCTCGCGTTTCGCGCCGAGGTACGCGCATTTCTTGACGAGCACCTGCCCGCCCTGCCGCCGGAAACCCGCGCGCGCTCGTGGATGGGGTTCGATGCGGCGTTCAGCCGCGCACTGGCGGCGCGCGGCTGGGTCGGCATCACGCTGCCGGCGCAATACGGCGGCGCCGGTCTCGATCCTTACTCGCGCTTCGTGCTGGTGGAGGAGTTGCTGGCCTGCGGCGCGCCGGTGTCGGCGCACTGGATCGCCGACCGCCAGAGCGGACCGCTGATCCTGCGCTACGGCAGCGACGCGCAGAAGGCGCGCTACCTGCCCGCGATCTGCCGCGGCGAAGCGTTCTTCTGCATCGGCATGAGCGAGCCGAACTCCGGCTCCGACCTCGCCAGCGTGACGACCCGCGCCGTGCGCCAACCCGATGGCTCCTGGCGCCTGACCGGCCGCAAGATCTGGACGACCAACGCCGACCGCTGCCACTTCATGATCGCGCTGGTGCGCACCTCTGGCACGCCGCAGGACCGCCAGGCGGGCCTGTCGCAGTTCATTGTCGACCTGCACGCGCCCGGCGTCTCGGTGCGGCCGATCCACGACCTCGCCGGCGATGCGCACTTCTCCGAGGTCACCTTCGATGACGTCGCGCTGGCCCCCGATGCGCTGGTCGGACAGGAAGGCAGCGGCTGGGAACAGGTCAATGCCGAACTCGCGTTCGAGCGCAGCGGGCCCGAGCGGCTGTACTCCAGCGTGGTGCTGCTCGACACCTGGCTCGACGCCATGCGCCGCATGCCGCCGGCGCGGCGCGACACGGTGACCGCGGGCCGCCTCACGGGGCACCTGACGGTGCTGCGCGCGATGTCGCTGGCGGTGACCGCGCGCCTGGCGGCCGGTGCAAGCCCGGTGGTCGAAGCCGCGCTGGTCAAGGACCTTGGCACGACCTTCGAGCAATCGGTCCCGGCGCTGGTGGAAGCGGCGCTGGGCGACGAACCGGCACTGGCCGCCGAGGGCGCGCTGTACCGCACGCTTGCCTACGTCACGCAGATCGCCCCGTCGTATTCGCTGCGCGGCGGCACGCGCGAGATCCTGCGCGGCATGATCGCGCGCGGTCTCGGCCTGCGCTGAAGACCTGCCGCACCGTCCCGACGCCTTGCACCCCGACGAGACCCATCATGCATAACGCTTACTCCGACGCCCTCGACGCGCTGCTGCGCGATTGCTGCACGCCCGCCACGGTCCGCGCGCTGGAACGGCAGGCCGATCCCGATCCGCTGTGGCAAACGCTGCGCGACAGCGGCTTCGCCGACTGCCTGCTGCCCGAGGTCGCCGGCGGCGCCGCACTGCCGCTGCCAGAACTGACGCCGGTACTGTTCGTCATCGGCCGCCATGTGCTGCCGCTGCCGCTGGCGCAGACCATCTTCGCCCGCGCCGTGCTGCACGCGCAAGGCATCGACCTGCCCGATGGACCGATCGCCCTGGCGGGATTCGGCGACGGCGCGCCCGCCACGCTCGTTGCCGATGCGCGCCACGCCCAGTGGTTCCTGGTGCAGGACGGCGAGCGTTGCCTGCTGCTGCCGGCGGCCGACGCACGCGCCGAGCCCACCGGCGCGCACGCCGACCTGACCCTGCGCCTGCCGCGCCCCGACGCCGCCACGCCGGCCGCGTTCCGCCTGGCGCCCGGCACGCTGCGCACCCTCGGTGCCTGCCTGCACGCCGTCCAGCTGGCCGGGGCGCTGTCGCGGGTGCTCGACCTGACGCTGCAGTACGCCAACGACCGCCAGCAGTTCGGCCGCGCCATCGGCAAGTTCCAGGCGATCCAGCACCAGGTCAGCGAGATGGCCGAGCACGTGGCGGCAGCGCGTGTGTCGGCGCAGCTTGCCTGCGACAGCACCACTGGCCAGCCCGACCGCCTGCGCGCCGCGATCGGCAAGCTGCGCGCCAGCGATGCCGTCACGCCGGTGGCGGCCATCGCCCATGCGGTGCACGGCGCGATCGGGATCACGGAGGAATACGACCTGCAGCTCTACACGCGCCGGCTGCATGCCTGGCGCGTGGCGGACGGGTCGGAGCGCTGGTGGAGCCGCGTGCTGGGCGAGGCGGTGTGCGCCGACACGGAACGCCGTGCGGTCGAACTGGTGCGCGAATGGTGCGAGTGCGAGTAAAAGTGCAAGCGCGCGCTGCCTGAGTCAGGCAACACGCGCGCTTGCTCGGCGGATCAGGTGCTCAGGCGGCCAGGCTCAGGCCGCCGTGCGGCTTGCGATGCCGGCGCTCCGGCTTGCACTCGTACTTGAGTTCGGTGCGCCCGTCTTCATAAGCCACTTCCAGCCGCACGGTAAAGCCCCACAGCCGCGTCACGTGCCGCACCACTTCGTCGAAGTTGTGCGCAAGCGGCCGGCGGTCATTCTGCAGGTGGCGCAGCGTCAGCGAACGGTCGCCGCCGATATCGACATTGGTGACCTGGATATTCGGCTCCATGGTCGACAGGTCATACTGCGCCGCCATCAGCTGGCGGATCGCGCGATAACCCTCGTCGTCGTGGATGGCGGTGACGCGCAGCTTGCCCTCGCGGTCGTCGTCAAGCACCGAGAACAGCTTCAGTTCGCGGATCACGCGCGGCGACAGGAACTGCAGCAGGAAGCTCTCGTCCTTGAAGTTGCGCATGGCAAAGTCCAGCGTCGTGCGCCAGTCGCTGCCCGCAATCTCCGGCGCCCAGCGGTAGTCCTCGTCGGTCGGGTTCTCGCACATGCGGCGCAGGTCCTGGAAGATCAGGAAGCCGACCGTGTACGGGTTCATCCCGCTGTAATACGGGCTGTGGTACGGCGGCTGGTAAATCACGTTGGTGTGGGCCTGCAGCAGCTCAATCATGAAGGCGTCGTTGACGAGCTTTTCTTCGTAGAGCTGGTGGATGATGGTGTAGTGCCAGAACGTTGCCCACCCTTCGTTCATCACCTTGGTCTGGCGCTGCGGGTAGAAGTACTGCGCGATCTTGCGCACGATGCGCACGATCTCGCGCTGCCACGGCGCCAGCTTGGGCGCGTTCTTCTCGATGAAGTACAGCAGGTTCTCCTGCGGCTCGGGCGGGAACGTCATTTCCGGCGTCTCGTCGTCGGCCGTCAGCGCATGCGGGCGGTGCTTGGGCAGCGTGCGCCACAGGTCGTTGACCTGCATCTGCAGATAGTTCTCGCGATCGGCCTGGCGCGCCTTCTCTTCGGTGATGGAGAGCTTCTTGGGCCGTTTGTAGCGGTCCACGCCGTAGTTCTGCAAGGCATGGCAGGAGTCGAGCAACAGCTCCACTTCCTGTTCGCCGTAGCGCTGCTCGCACTCGGCCACGTAATTCTTGGCAAACAGCAGGTAATCGACGATGGCGTCCGCGTTGGTCCAGGTGCGGAACAGGTAGTTGCCCTTGAAAAAGGAATTGTGGCCGTAGCAGGCGTGCGCGATCGTCAGCCCCTGCATCGGCATGGTGTTCTCCTCCATCAGGTAGGCGATGCAGGGATTGGAGTTGATGACGATCTCGTAGGCCAGGCCCATGTGGCCGCGCTGGTAGCTGCGTTCCGACGCCAGGAAGTGCTTGCCGTAGGACCAGTGGTTGTAGCCCACCGGCAGGCCCGCCGACGCGTAGGCGTCCAGCATCTGCTCGGCCGTGATGATCTCGATCTGGTTGGGGTAGGTATCCAGCCCGAATTCGCCGGCGATGCGGGCGATCTCGCGGTCATAGCGGTTGACCAGCTCGAAGGTCCATTCCGAACCCGTGGACAGATAAGCCATCTTCGCCCCTTGTTGCGGGCAAGTCCGCCTACCCCGCAGGCGCGCGAACTGGCGCGCCGCGTGGTCCGCGTTCCCTTGCCACTAGACTTCACCGCGGCCTTCACTGCCGGTTGCCCCGGCAGCAAGCCCCAACTAAGCCGCCCGCTTCTGGAACAGGTCGTGCAGCACCGGGTAGATTTCGTCCGCGCCGATGATGCGCTGCATCGCAAAGTGCTCGAACTGGTTCTTGACCGTCAGGTACTCTTCCCAGAGGTTCTGCGGTTCCTCGGACGCCACTTCCACGTATGCGTAGTACTGCACCAGCGGCAGGATCGACTCGCGCAGCAGGCGTCCGCACAGTTCGGAATCGCCAGCCCAGTTGTCGCCGTCGGAGGCCTGCGCGCAGTAGATGTTCCACTGGCTTGGCGGATAACGGTCATGGACCACTTCCACCATCAGCTTCAGCGCACTCGACACCACGGTACCACCGGACTCGCGCGAGTGGAAGAAGTCTTCCTCTTCGACTTCCTTGGCCACCGTGTGATGCCGGATGAACACCACGTCGATCCGCTCGTAGTTGCGCTTCAGGAACAGGTACAGCAGCATGAAGAAGCGCTTGGCCAGGTCCTTGCGGCTCTCGTCCATCGAGCCGGACACGTCCATCAGGCAGAACATCACCGCCTGGGCCTGCGGGCGCTTCTTGAGCACGCGGTTGTTGTAGCGCAGGTCGAGCTTCTCGATAAAGGGCACGCGGTCGATGCAGGCGCGCAGGTGCCGCATCTTCTCCATCAGTTCGAGCGTGCCTTCGGCGTAGGGGCCGTCCTTGTCCAGTGCCTCGGCATACTCCAGCTCCAGGTCGCGCAGGCGCTTCTGGTAAGGGCTGGACAGCGCGATGCGGCGCCCGATCGAGCTGCGCATGGTGCGCAGGATCGACAGGTTGGACGGTGTGCCGTCGATGGAATAGCCGGCGCGCACCTTGCGCACTTCGGCGATCTTGGCAAGGTGGCGCTTGGCCAGGTCCGGCAGCGCCATGTCCTCGAAGAAGAAATTGAGGAAATCCTCGCGCGACAGCGTGAAGACGAAATCGTCTTCGCCTTCGCCGCTGTCGCTGGCCCGCGAACCGCTCCCGCCACCGCCCTGCTGCTGGCGGTCGAAGGAATCACCCTTGACGAACTTCTTGTTGCCAGGGTGGATCCACTCGCGCCGGCCGCCCGGGCCGTGGTGGAAGATCGGTTCGGTGATGTCCTTGACCGGAATGGACACCTGGCCGCTCTGCTCGATGTCCATGATCTTCCGGCCGGACACCGCCTTTGCCACCGCCTGCCGAATCTGTTCGCGGTAGCGCTTGATGAAGCGTTGCTGGTTGACGGCACTCTTGTTGCCGCCGTTCTCGCGCCGATCGATGACCGTAGCCATATGTTGCCCTCGCCCTCGTTGAGAGACTGTTTCCGCGGCGCCGTTACGATGATTTTCTTACGCGCAGATACCACTCCACCAGAAGCCTTACTTGCTTGGGCGTATACCCCTTCTCGACCATGCGGTTGACGAAGTTCTCGTGCTTGTCCTGGTCTTCGCGAGAAGACTTGGCGTTGAACGAGATCACCGGCAGCAGGTCCTCCGTGGTGGAGAACATGCGCTTCTCGATCACCATCCGCAGCTTTTCATAGCTGGTCCAGACCGGGTTCTTGCCGCTGTTGTTGGCCCGCGCCCGCAGCACGAAGTTGACGATCTCGTTGCGGAAGTCCTTCGGGTTCGAGATACCCGCCGGTTTTTCCACTTTCTCCAGCTCGTCGTTCAGCGCGTTGCGGTCGAGGATTTCGCCGGTGTTGGGATCGCGGTACTCCTGGTCCTGGATCCACAGGTCGGCAAACACCACATAGCGGTCGAAGATGTTCTGGCCATATTCGGAGTACGACTCCAGGTAAGCGGTCTGGATCTCCTTGCCGATAAACTCCACGAACGGCGTCGTCAGGTATTCCTTGATGTGCGCCAGCAGCTTGGCTTCCTGTTCCGGCGGAAACTGCTCGCGCTCGATCTGCTGTTCGAGCACATACAGCAGGTGCACCGGGTTGGCCGCCACTTCGGTGTTATCGAAGTTGAAAACCTTGGACAGCACCTTGAACGCAAAGCGCGTCGACAGCCCGTTCATGCCCTCGTCAATGCCGGCGTAGTCGCGGTACTCCTGGTACGACTTCGCCTTCGGATCCACGTCCTTCAGGCTTTCGCCGTCATAGACGCGCATCTTCGAGAAGACGTTGGAGTTCTCGGGCTCCTTGATCCGGGTCAGCACCGCAAACTGCGCCATCATCTTCAGCGTGTTCGGCGCGCACGGCGCGGCCGACAGCGAACTGCAGCGCAGCAGCTTGTCGTAGATCTTCACCTCGTCGGACACGCGCAGCACGTACGGCACCTTGACGATATAGATACGGTCCAGGAATGCCTCGTTGTTCTTGTCCGACTTGAAGGTCGTCCACTCCGCCTCGTTCGAGTGTGCCAGGATGATGCCGTCGAACGGGATCGCGCCAAAGCCTTCCGTGCCCTTGTAGTTGCCTTCCTGGGTCGCGGTCAGCAGCGGGTGCAGCACCTTGATCGGCGCCTTGAACATTTCGACGAACTCGAGCAGGCCGCGGTTGGCCAGGCACAGGCCGCCGGAATACGAGTACGCATCCGGATCGTCCTGCGGGAAGTCCTCGAGCTTGCGGATGTCCACCTTGCCCACCAGCGACGAGATGTCCTGGTTGTTCTCATCGCCCGGCTCGGTCTTCGAGATCGCGATCTGCGACAGCACCGACGGGCGCAGCTTCACCACCTTGAACTTGGTGATGTCGCCGTTGAACTCGTGCAGGCGCTTGACCGCCCATGGCGAGGCAATCGTGCTCAGGTAGCGGATCGGGATGCCGTAGTCCTCTTCCAGGATCTTGCCGTCTTCTTCCGGCGCGAACAGGCCAAGTGGCGACTCGTGGATCGGCGAACCTTTCAGCGCGTAGATGGGAATCTGTTCCATCAACGCCTTCAGCTTCTCCGCGAGCGAGGACTTGCCGCCGCCGGGAGGCCCGAGCAGATACAGGATCTGCTTGCGCTCTTCCAGGCCTTGCGCGGCGTGCTTGAAGAACGAGACGATCTGCTCGATCGTGTCCTCCATGCCGTAGAAATCGCGGAAGGCCGGATAGATACGGATGACCTTGTTGAAGAACAGCCGGGACAGCCTCGGATCGTGGTGAGTATCCACCAGTTCAGGCTGGCCGATCGCGGCGAGCATGCGTTCGGAAGCGGTCGCGTAGGCAGTCGGATCCTTCTTGCAGATCTCCAGGTACTCCT
This sequence comes from Cupriavidus sp. NPDC089707, assembly GCF_044748965.1. NCBI lineage: Bacteria > Pseudomonadati > Pseudomonadota > Betaproteobacteria > Burkholderiales > Burkholderiaceae > Cupriavidus > Cupriavidus sp. NPDC089707. Next base: position 23,419 of record NZ_JBIVHB010000023.1, on the reverse strand, counting down.
GGATGCTGTATTCCTCTTCCTTGCGGGCTTCGAAGCGCGTAGCGTAATGGCCGAAAATGTCCATACCTCACTCCCGTCAGAGTTCACATCCGAGGCGAAGGTAGTTCTACCCTTCAAGACTTCGCAAGTTCCGCGGTTCGCCACCCCGGCTTGACAACCGGTGAATGTTGCGAAGACTTTACTTCATCATAGTCAAATAACGGCGATGGTGGAGTCCGGGTTGACGAATCTTGCATCGACGCAACGCTGGTTTCCACGCTGCATTGATCGCCTGATTCCGCTGGTGGAGCTGTCAGCCGCTGTCAGCTTTTGGCTGATATTTCCACTCGGTGCCACACCCCGCGCGCGACGGGCCATTGACCATGCTTGTGACACACCTTACACCTTTCCTCAGATCCGTGCACAGCCGGTTTTGTAACCGGAAACACAAAAGCCGGCACAGGTTGCCGGCTTTTGTGTTGGCTTCGAATTAGCTCAGACGCGCATCAGCATACGCAGAGTGCTGATAGCAGTCAGCACTGCGCGCGGCCATCAGAGCGTGCGTGCCACCAGCTCTTTCATGATTTCATTGGAGCCGCCGTAGATCTTGCCGACGCGTGCGTTGGCGTACATGCGCGCGATCGGATATTCCAGCATGTAGCCGTAGCCGCCGTGCAACTGCAGGCACTCGTCGATGATCTCGCAATTCTTTTGCGTGCACCACCACTTGGCCATCGCGGCAGTCGCGGCATCCAGCTTGCCCGCCATCAGGCGCATCATGCAGTCGTCGACGAAGGTGGCGGCGATGGTCGCCTCGGTCTTGCACTCGGCCAGGCGGAAGCGGGTGTTCTGCAGGTCGGCCAGCGCCTGCCCGAAGACCTTGCGCTCGCGCACGTATTCGGTGGTGAGTTCGATCGCGCGATGCATCGATGCGGTCGCCCCCAGCGCGATGATCATCCGCTCCTGCGGCAGCTGCTGCATCAGTTGGTAAAAACCCTGCCCTTCCTGCTCGCCGAGCAGGTTTTCGCACGGCACCAGCACGTCGTCGAAGAAAAGTTCGGCGGTGTCCTGGCCCTTCTGGCCGATCTTCTCGAGGATGCGGCCGCGGCGGAAACCCTCGAGGTCGCGCGTCTCGATCATGATCAGCGAGACGCCGCGCGAGCCGGCTTCCGGATCGGTCTTGGCGACCAGGCACACGAGGTCGGCGTGGTAACCGTTCGTAATAAACGTCTTTGCACCGTTTATGCGATAGCAGTCTCCATTTGCGGTCTTTTCGCGCACCGCGCGGGTGCGTACCGATTTGAGGTCCGAACCGGCGCCAGGTTCCGACATGGCGATGGCCGCGACCATCTCGCCGCTGGCCATCTGCGGCAGCCATCGCTTCTTCTGCGCTTCGGTGCCGTAGTTGAGCAGGTAATGTGCCACGATGCCGCTGTGCACGTTGTTGCCCAGGCTGGTGAAGATGGCGCGCGCCATCTCGCGCGTGATCACGGCTTCATGCGCGAAGTTGCCGCCGCCGCCGCCATACTCTTCCGGGATGCTGGCGCACAGGAGGCCGGCCTGGCCGGCGCGGCGCCACACGTCGCGGTCGATGTAGCCCTGCGCGGCCCAGCGCGCTTCATTCGGTGCCAGCTCGCGTTCGATAAAGCGGCGTACGGTGTCCTGGAACATTTCCAGGTCTTCGGTCATCCAGGGAGTCTGGCGTGCGGCGGGCGCCGCATGTTGGGGTTGAGTTGCCATAGGTATGGGATACGAGGGTAATCGAGTCATCGACACAGGCAAGTGACGTCGGGCGTGGCACCTGCCTGTATACGTAAACGGTGAGTCCGGCGAGCACGCCGTGCTGCAAAGCAGCATGGCAGCATGGCAGCGGCGCTCAGTCAGGCCAGCGATAGCGCAGCGGTTGCTTGGCCATGAAGCGGTCTGCAGCCTCGCGGCGATAGCCGGTGGAGAAGGCGATGCCCTGTCCGTCCGCCTCCATCGCCAGCATGGTGTGCAGGTCCTGGTTGAGCGACGCGTTCAGCGCCTGCTTGGTCAGGCCCACCGCGACCGGCGAGGCCTCGGTGAAGGCGCGTGCCAACGCTTGCGCGCGGCCGGTGAGGCTTTCCTCCGGCACGATTTCCATGACGATGCCGAGGTCTTGCGCGGCCTCGGCATTGAGTTCGCGCATCGAGAACATCAGCGCCTTGGCACGTTGCAGGCCGATCATCCGCGGCAGCGTGTAGAAAACGCCACAGTCCGGGATCAGGCCCATGCGCAGGAACGGCAGCCCGAAGCGCGCACGCGGGGTGGCCAGGATGATGTCGGCAGTCAGCGCCAGGCTGAAGCCGGCCCCGTAGGCCGCCCCGTCGACCGCGGCAATGACCGGTACGTCGAGCTGGATCAGGTCTTCCAGCCAGCCGTGCGCCTGCTGCAGCCGGCGGCGGCCCTGCGGCGCGTCGATCTCTACCTGCATCGAGCTGATGTCGCCGCCCGAGCAGAAGTCAGTGCCGGCGCCGGTCAGGATCATCGCGCGCACGCTCTCGTCGGCACGCACCTGGCGGATGGCTTCGCCGATTTCGCCGCGCATCGGGATCGACAGCGCGTTCTTGCGCTCGGGATAGTTCAGGGTCAGGGTGGCGATGCCGTCTTCGATGGCAAAGCGGATGGTTTCCATGGATAGACTCCGGTATCAGTGGCGTGGCTGCGGTGCCGTGTCCGGCAGTGCCGTTCAGTCGAGCTGGATGTTGGCGTCGCGCACGATCCTGGCCCACTTGGGCATGTCGCCGCTGACCACCTCGGCCAGCTCCTGCGGGGTCGAGCCGACCGGCTGCAGGCCCATGCCGGCCAGCTTCTGCGAGACCTCGGGCAGTTTCACGATGCGCGCGGTCTCGGCCGCCAGCCTGGCGGTCACGTCCTTGGGCGCGCCGGCCGGCAGGAACAGCGCGAACCAGCCGTTCGGCTCGAAGCCCTTCAAACCCAGCTCGGCGAAGGTCGGCACATTGGGCAGCGCCTTGTAGCGCTGGCTGCCGGTGATGCCGAGGATCTTGAACTTGTTGCTGCCCAGGTAGGGATTGGCCGATGTCACGTCGACGAAGGCCGAATCCACCTGTCCGCCAAGCACATCGCTCATCAGCGGCGCGGCGCCCTTGTAGGGGATATGGGCCATGTCGATGCCGGCCTGCTGGCGCAGCAGCTCGCCGTGCAAGTGCGACGAGGTGCCGTTGCCGTAGGAGCCGTAGCTGAGCTTGCCGGACTTGGCCAGTGCCAGGAACTCGCGCATGTTGTTGGCCGGTACGCGGTTGGGCACGACGAACAGGTCCGAGGACTTGGCGATCAGCGACACCGGCGTGAAGTCCCTGGCCACGTCGTACGGCATGCGCTTGTACAGGCTGGGCGACTGGATCAGCGCGGTGATCGCCAGCAGCAGCGTATAGCCGTCGGCCGGCGCCTTGGCGACGGTGTCGTTGCCGAGCATGCCGCTGGCACCGGGCTTGTTCTCGACCACCACCGGCTGGCCCAGGATCTCGGCCAGGCGCTGGCCGACCAGGCGGCCGACGGTATCGGTGCCGCCGCCGGCCGGATACGGCACGATCAGGCGGATCGGCTTGCTCGGATACGGTTGCTGGGCGAAGGCCTGGCCGATGGTGCCGAGGATGGCCGCGCCGGCCAGGGTGCCGGCCTGCGCCAGCCAGTTGCGTCTGCTTTGCTGCATGCTGTGTCTCGCTTTCTTCTGTGTTTCGCCGCGCGCTCAGGCGCGCGGGGCTTCGGCCTGCATCTCGCGTTCCTGCAGGGCGCGCCACTGGATCTTGCCGGTGCCCGACTTGGGCAGCGCCTCGACGAACTCGACGATGCGCGGCACCTTGTAGGCGGCCAGCCGCTCACGGCACCAGGCCATGATGCGTTCGGGATCGGCCTCAGCGGTGCCGCGCGCCTCTGGGCGCAGCGCGATCACCGCCTTGACGGTCTCGCCGCGGCGCTCGTCGCGCGCGGCGATCACGCAGGCTTCGTGGATAGCCGGGTGGCCATACAGCAGGTTCTCCACCTCGGCCGGCCAGACCTTGAAGCCGGAGGCATTGATCATGCGCTTGAGGCGGTCGCGCATGAAGAAGTAGCCCTCTTCGTCCATGAAGCCCAGGTCGCCGGTGCGCAGGAAGCGCTTGCCGTCGAGCTCGACGAACGAGGCCTCGTTGGCTTCGGGGTTGCGCCAGTAGCCCTGCATCACCTGGCCGCCATGCGCGACGATCTCGCCGGTCTGGCCTTGCGGCAGTTCCTGCAGCGTCTGCGGGTCGATCACGCGCGCGTCGACGCCGAAGGTGGCGATGCCCAGGCATTCGCGCTTGGGCTTGTTGCGCGGGTTGGACAGCAGGAACGAGGCGGTCTCGGTCATGCCGTAGGCCTCGACGTAAGGCAAGCCAAAGCGCTCCTGCAGCATGTTGGCGACCGCGTCGGGCATGGCGGCACCGCCGCCGCCGAGGAAGGCCAGGCTCGACAGGTCGCGCTGCCCGATGCCGGGCTGCGAGAAGAAGTCCACCATCATTGCCGGCGGCGCACCCCACACCGAGGCGCGGTAGCGCTCGATCAGGTCGGCGGCGAGCGCCCGGTCCCAGCGCGGCATCAGCACTACGGTGGCGCCGAGGTAGATCGGGGAATTCATGCAGTTCTGCATGCCGAGCAGGTGGAACATCGGCGCCACCGCCAGCACCACCGATTCGGGCGTGCTGCTGCGCCAGATCTGCGAGCCGACCGCCGCGGTCATCATCGTGCCGTGCGTATGCATGCAGCCCTTGGGGTTGCCGGTGGTGCCCGAGGTGTAGGCCAGCATGCACAGCGTGTCGTAGCCGGCCTGGTGCGGCAGCGGGCGATGCCCGGCGGCGCTGGCGGCATCCCACGCCACCGGCATCGCGCCGGATGGCGCCGCCTGCAGCGCCGGCGCGGGCTCGCGCAGCCATGCCGGCACCGGCAGGCCGCCGTCGTCGCGCAGCATGCCGGCGTAGTCGTGCACGATCACGTGGCGCAAGGCCGGGCCATGCAGCGGCGACAGGCACTGGTACAGCTCGCTGCCGGCGAAGGCCGCGACCGCGCCGCTGTCGGAAACCACGTGCGCCAGCTCGGCCTCCAGCCACATCGGGTTGGCCGGCACCACCACGCCTTCGGCACGAAGGATTGCGTAGTAGGCCATGATGAACTGCGGGCAATTCTGGCTGAACAGCAGCACGCGGTCGCCGGGCTGGATGCCGCAGGCCTGCTGCAGGTAGCCGGCCATGCGCTCGATCTCGTCCTGCAGCTGCGCGTACGAGATCGTGGTGCCGAAGTACTGGATCGCGGCCTTGTCCGGATAGCGGCGCGCGGCGGCCTCGACGTTGTAGTACAGGCTGGTGCGCGGCGTGTGCAGCGTGGCGGGCAATCCCGGCGGCCAGGAAGGGGAACGGAACGGCAGGTTGGTACTGGTAGCAGGCTTCATTTGCAGCAGGTCAGCGGTTCAGATCAAACAGTGGAAAATCAGTCCAGCCGGATGTTGTTGACGCGGATTACCTTGCCCCAGCGGGCGTAGTCGGTCTGCACGGTCTGCGCGAAGGCGTCGGGCGTGCTGCCGGTCAGCACGATGCCCATTTCGCCCATGCGCTTGCGCAACTCGGGCTGGGCCAGCACGCGGTTGACCTCGGCGGCGTACTTGTCGACCACGGCGCGCGGCGTCGCCGCCGGCAGGAACAGGCCGAACCAGCCCTGGCCGTCCATGCCGGCCACGCCGGCTTCGCGGAAGGTCGGCACGTCCGGCAGTTGCGGCGAGCGCGCCGCGCCGGTCACGGCAAGCGCGCGCAGGCGGCCCGAGGCGTTGTGCGGCTTGGCACCCATCACGGAAATGATGGCGGCCGGCACCTGGCCGCCGAGCAGGTCGTTCAGCTCCGGGGCCTCGCCCTTGTATGAGACGTGCACCATGTCGAGCTTGGCCGACTCCTTGAAGATTTCGCCGTACAGGTGGCCGCTCGAGCCGGTGCCATACGAGCCGTAGGAGAACTGCTTCGGCTTGGACCGGACCAGCTCGATGAATTCCTTGATGTTGTTGGCGGGCACGGCGCTGTGCACGGCAAAGACGAGGTTGGTGGTGCCAAGCTCAGACACCGGCACGAAATCCTTGACCGGGTCGAACGGCGGCTTGGCGTAGAGGCTGGGCGCCTGCACCAGCGTGGTAATCGTCAGCAGCGCGGTATGGCCGTCGGCCTCGGCGCGGGCCACGGCCTCGGAGCCGATCATGCTGCTGGCGCCGGGGCGGTTCTCCACCACCACCGGGCGCTTCCAGGCCTTACCCAGGCCGTCCGCCACCGCGCGCCCCAGCACGTCGGTGGCGCCGCCGGCCGGATATGGCACCACCAGGCGCACGGTCTTGTTCGGGAAGGCTGCCTCGGCCCAGGCCGTGCCCGAGCTCACCAGCCCTACGCCCGCCGCTGCCAGCAACCCTGCCCCGAAGCGCGTCAATGCATGACGAAGACCCGCGCGACGAAGATCCGCACTACGACGATTTGCCTGCATGTGTTGTCTCCTTTGGTTTTTTCCGGAGCGGGTGGGGCGTCTGACCCCAGATCACCCGGTTCATCCGATCCTTGCCGCCCTGGCGGGCCGGTTCTCTTGGTTTAGCCGGAGAGTGCGCGATGCCGGGGTGGGCGGACAATGACCAGACGGGCCAAAATGATTGGCCGAATCGTTCAGGCAAAAGGCAGGCTTTGGCAAATCCCGATTGTGCGGCGCAGCCGGCGCTTGATAAGGTGGCGCAAAGACCGGAAATGCCCGCGCCGGCGCGTCACGTGACGAGGAGACCCATGCACACCGTTGTCCTGCCATCGCTGCGCCCGCCAGTACCGGGCAAGCTGCACATCGCCGGCGCCCTGTCGCAGGGTCCGGTGACCGGCAGCGCCGCGCGCCTGCCCGGCGCGGCACAAGCCAAGGAAGCCATGGCAGCCGCGACTGCCCAGGCCCCGGCACGCCACACGGTCGCAATCCAGCACGTGCACCGCATCCTTCAGGGTGCGCGCCGCCTGGGCCACGACGTCGACGCCCTGCTGCGCCGCGCCGGCGTTTCTCCGGCGCTGCTGGCCTCCCCCAGCGCGCGCGTGACACAGGGGCAGTACGCGGCGCTGATCCGTACGCTGCGCCGCGTCATGCGCGACGAGCTGTGGGGGCTGCTGGACCGTCCGGTCCCGCCCGGCACGTTTGCCCAGGCGGCGCGGGCAATGATCCATTGCGCCACGCTGGAAGACGCCATCCGGGCTGCCATGCGCCTGTACAGGCTGCATTTCGATGCCTTTACACCGCGGCTGCATGTCAGCGCCGACGGCAGGATCGCCTCGATCCGGCTGCAGCGGCGCGCACCCACCTCCGCCTGCCGCAGCTTCGCGGAATCGACCTTTGTGTTCCAGGGCTATGCGCTGGTGAGCTGGCTGGTGGCGCAGCATATCCCGCTGCTTCGCGTCGACCTGGCCAATGAACGCCCGCAGGGCTGCAGCGACACCGAACGCGTGTTCAAGACCGCCGTGCACTACGGGCAGCCGTTCACGGCGCTGCATTTCGATGCCGCCTGCCTGCGGCTGCCGGTGATGCAGGACAGCGACAGCCTGCGCGCCTTCCTGCAGGAAGCGCCGCGCAACCTGCTGATCCGCTACCGCGACAGCTGCTGCCTGGCAGAACGCATCCGCCAGCACCTGCGCTCGCACCTGAACGACGAACTGCCGTCGCTCGAGCAGATGGCGCAGATGCTGCGCCTGACGCCGCAGACGCTGCGCCGCCGGCTGCGCGACGAAGGCCGCGGCTACCAGAGCATCAAGGACAGCCTGCGCCGCGATGTCGCCATCGGCATGCTGGAGCACCCCGGCATGACGCTGCAAGAAGTGGCGCTGCGCCTCGGCTTCTCGGAGCCGAGCACCTTCCATCGCGCGTTCAAGAAGTGGACCGGCGTGGCGCCGGGCGAATACCGGTTGCGGGGGATGCGCGGCGAGCTGGAGCCGGCCTGAACCGCCCTATTCAAGCTGGATCTCGCCGTCGAATTTCGCCTTGAGCTTTGCCGCCGGCAGTTCCAGGGTCATCGTCACCGGAAAGCGTCCGGTGCCGGCGATGGTGCCGTCGGCAATGGCCTGGGCGATCGCGTGCTCGATTTCCCGCTGGGAACTGACGCCGACGATCTTGAGGAACTTGCGGATGCTGAGGTTGAAGGTTTCCTCATCCATGTGCTGTCTCCGGGAGTTTGGCAGGAGTAAGGCGCGCGGCGCGCCCTGGAAACAGCCTAGGCGATGCGGGGGCCTTTGTGCAGGCGCCCCCGGAGACCTGTGCATCAGATGACGCCCTGCTCCCGCAGCGCGGCAATGCGCGCGGCGGACAAACCCAGCACATCTTCCAGCACGCGCTCGGTATGCTGCCCCAGGCGCGGTGGCGGCGCATCGTACTGCACCGGCGTTGCCGACAGCCGCAACGGGCTCTTGACCGTGGGGCAAAGGCTGCCGTCCTCGCGCACCAGGTCGACCTGCAGTTCACGGTGCCGCACCTGCGGGTCTTCCAGCACCTGGCCGTAGTCGTTGATCGGCCCGCACGGGATGCCCTGCGCTTCCAGCGCCTGGACCCAGTGGCCGGTCTCGCGGGTGCGCATGTGCGCTTCCAGCATCGGCACCAGCGTCTCGCGGTGGACGATGCGGCCGGGACCGGTGGCAAAGCGCTCGTCGGCGGCCAGGTCGGCGCGTTCGATGCCGCGGCAGTAGGCCTGCCACTGCCCGTCGTTGCCCGCCGCCACGATCATGTAGCCGTCTGCGGTGGCGAACACATGGTAGGGCACCATGTTGGCGTGCGCGTTGCCATAGCGGGGCATGGCCTTGCCGGTCACGCGCTGGGCGATGACCGGTGTGGCACCGACCGCCACCACCGCGTCGAGCAGCGCCATGTCGATATGCTGGCCCTCGCCGGTACGTTCGGCATGGCGCAGCGCGGCCAGCACTGCCACCGTGGCATACATGCCGGTCAGCATGTCGACCACCGCGACGCCGACCTTCTGCGGCCCGCCGCCGGGCAGGTCGTCGCGCTCGCCGGTGACGCTCATCAGGCCGCCGAGGCCCTGGAAGATGAAATCGTAGCCGGGCTTGTGCGCGCTCGGCCCGGTCTGGCCGTAGCCCGTGATCGAGCAATAGACGATGGCCGGATTGACCGCCTTCAGGCTTTCATAGTCAAGCCCGTAGCGCTTCAGGTCCCCGACCTTGTAGTTCTCCAGCACGATCTGCGACTTCGCCGCCAGTTCGCGCACGATCGCCTGCCCTTCCGGGCTGGCGATATCCAGCGTCACCGACTGCTTGCCGCGGTTGGCGCCGGCAAAATAGGTAGCGTCGCGCGACGGCTGGCCGTTCGCATCCGGCAGCCAGGGCGGCCCCCACGAACGGGTGTCGTCGCCGGCGCCGGGGCGCTCCACCTTGATGACCTCGGCCCCCAGGTCGGCCAGGTTCTGCGCGCACCACGGTCCCGCCAGGATGCGCGACAGATCGAGCACCCGCACGCCCTCGAGGGCGCCGCGGGTACCGGGCAGGGATTGCGCCCCCGCCATCTCAGATCGGGTCCCAGCCGATCACGTCGGGCGAGCGCTCCAGCTTGAAGAAGCTGTTGCGCATCGCCGGCATGGCGATCTCGGCCACGCTTTCCGGGGTCCAGCCTTCGCTCATGTGCACCGAGCGCACCGGGCGCGGCTGGCTCATCAGCATGATCTCGTTGGCGCGCACCGCGAAGATCTGGGCGTTGACTTCGGATGCAGCGTCGCTGGCCAGGTACACCGCCACCGGGGCGATCTTGCCGGCTTCCATCTTCTGCAGCTTGGCGACGCGGGCCTTTTCTTCCGGGGTCTCGGCCGGGATCGAGCTGGTCATGCGGCTCCACGCGAACGGCGCGATGCAGTTCGAGCGCACGTTGAAACGCTGCATGTCCAGCGCGATCGACTTCGACAGCGCGGCGATGCCCAGCTTGGCCGCCGAGTAGTTGGCCTGGCCCAGGTTGCCGATCAGGCCCGAGGTCGAGGTCATGTGCACGTAGGCACCGCTCTCCTGGTCCTTGAAGTAACTGGCAGCGGCACGGCTGACGAAGAAGGTGCCGTGCAGGTGCACGTCGATCACCGAGCGCCACTCTTCCTCGTTCATCTTGAAGAACATGCGGTCGCGCAGGTTGCCCGCGTTGTTGACCACCGCGTCGATGCGGCCGAAATTGTCCAGCGCGCACTGCACGATGGCGTTGGCGCCATTCCAGGTCGAGACGCTGTCCGTGTTGGCCACGGCCTCGCCGCCGGCGGCGCGGATTTCTTCCACCACGCGCTGCGCGGGGCCGGTGTCGCCGCCCTCGCCGGTCATCGACACGCCCAGGTCATTGACCACCACCTTGGCCCCGGCGGCGGCCATTGCCAGCGCGATGCCGCGCCCGATCCCGCCACCCGCGCCCGTCACCAGCGCAACCTTGCCTGCCATCAAACCGCTCATTGCCTTGCTCCTCTCGAATCCTCTGAAATCCTGTCGTCCGGTCACCGCTGCCGTCGGCAGGGTGATCACGGTGCGTATGGCGATACCGGCGAAACCGGGGTATGTGGCGCGATGATCGTCCGGATTCGCCATTCACATGTCGGTCCGGTCCAAATTCCGGTGCGATTATCGAAACACCGCCTGATGGGCGACGCCCGAGTGCTGTCATTCCGGATGTCATTGCCGCGTGGGATACGATAAATTGGCACCCGCGTCTTTGGAATTCACGAATCACAAAAGTGGCCTTTGGCCTGACGGAAGCCCATGCATTACGACCTGACCGATCTGCGCCTTTTCCTGAACGTCGGCGAGACGGAAAACCTGACCCGCGCCGCCGAGCGCAGCTTCCTGTCGCTGCCGGCGGCCAGCACGCGGATCAAGCAGCTGGAAGAGGCGTTCCAGACACAATTGCTGATCCGCCAGGTCAAGGGCGTGCGCCTGACCCCTGCGGGCGATGCGCTGCTGCGCCATGCGCGCGAGGTCTTCCGCGAACTGGAATGCCTGCACGCCGACCTGCGCCCCTATGCCAAGGGCGTCAAGGGGCGCGTGCGGTTGCTGGCCAACACCACCGCCACCAATTCCTTCCTCGCCAGCGGCGTGTCGCGTTTCCTGACCGAGAATCCCGACATCGATATCGAACTGGAAGAGCATCTGTCGCAGGAAATCGTGTCTGCCATCAGCGCGGGCGCGGCCGACCTTGGCATCGTGGCGGGTGAAGTCGCGACCCAGGATCTGGACGTGATGCACCTGTGCAGCGACGAGCTGATCGTGATCGCGCCGGTGAACCACCCGTTGCCGGCGTTCAAGCGGCTGCATTTCGCCGACCTGCTCGATACCTGCCGCTTTGTCGGGCTGAACCAGTTCAGCGCGATCCAGTCGTTCCTGGACCGCATCGCCAGCGGCATGGGCAAGCGCATCAGCCTGCGCATCCAGGTCGGCAGCTTCGATGCGGTCTGCCGCATGGTCGCGGCTGGCGCCGGCATCGCCATCGTGCCCAACAGCTGCGCGCGGCGCTACGCCAGCCGCAAGGTGCTGCGCTTCATCCAGCTGGAAGACGAATGGGCCAAGCGCGAATTGCGCCTGGTCCGGCGCCCCGGGCGCGAGCTGCCCCAGTTCGCCGAGACCCTGATCCAGTACCTGGTCGACGCGTCGCGCGAGCCGGTGTAAGCGCCAATTTGAGCGCCAAAACAAGCGCCAATACAAGCGCGGCGCCCTAGCCTGCGGCCAGCCCCGTGGAGTGCGCCACCAGCCCCGCCAGCGGGCGCAGCGAGACCGCCATGACCGCCAGCAGCAGCCCCATGGCGAATACGCCCGGCCAGCTGGTGCGGCCGCACCGCGCCAGCGAATCGTGGACCAGTTCCGGCGACCAGTGGTATTCGCGCAGGCGCCGGATGGTGGACTCGGCGTGCCAGCGGTACAACTGGTTGCCATACATGCCCAGCAGCAGCGCCAGCGCATACAGCAGCGGCCGGGACAGCGCCAGCGGCATGTCGACGCGCAACAGCGCGTGCAGCACCGGCTCCGTGCAGACGATCAGCGCATAGACGCCCACTTGCCAGTACATGCGCCGGTAGGCCATCCAGAACGGGCCCAACAGGCACGCCGCCCAGTTCCACGACATGCCGCCGCGCACCTCGGCCACGGCCCAGCGGCCGCTGTAGTACGCGTAGCGCGGGCCCACGAAAGCGGCCAGCGCCGCATCGTCACGGATCGATGATTTCATGCCACCCTCCCCTGCCTGCTGCCTGCTCCGTCATCGCGGAACAGTGTCCGCACAGCATAGGCCGGTGCGCGCCGTCACTGCGTGCGCTGCCGCGCATTGAAAGGAGATTGGCCCAAGCCAGGGGGAAGGCCGGCGTGCAGCCTCCCGAAGCGCTACTTCAAGCGCAGCAGGACCTGCAGGATGACCAGCGTGAAGACCGTAGCGATCACCGCCGTGGTGTCGCGGCCAAGGCCTGCCGCCACGCCGATCGCCGCCACCATCCAGATGCTGGCTGCCGTGGTCAGGCCCTCGATGTCGGCTTCGCTATTCTTATTCTGCTTGAGGATCGCACCCGCACCCAGGAAGCCGATCCCGGCGGTCAGCCCCTGCAGCACGCGGCTGATATCCGCCAGCGGCACGCCCGCCCGCAGCGGCACCAGCACGAACATCGCCGAGCCCAGCGCCACCAGCATATGGGTGCGCAGCCCGGCGGCCTTGCCCGAGGCCTCCCGCTCATAGCCGATCAGCCCGCCCAGCACCACCGCCACGGTCAGCCGCACCAGGATGCGGGTGGCTTCGGCGGCGTCGGGCACATCGCTGAACTCGGCTCGGATGGTGCTGTAAATTTCCGACCAGACTCCGTCCATCGCTCGCCTCCAGGTGCTTTGGTGCAGTCCTGAGCGTAGCACGCGCCGCAAGCCTCTGGCGCTGGCCGCACGCCGATGCGGCGGCGACTTACCGGTCCGTGCGGCGGCGTCCTACACGGCAAGCGGCACCTCCCCGACAGTCCCGCCGCGGGCGCGGCCCTATATTGAAATCACCGCGACTAGTGCAAAACAGGAGCTGCACCATGCCCTACATCCTCGCCTGGCTACTTGGTGTACCGGCCTTTGTCCTGATCCTGATCTGGCTATTCGTGCACTGACATCACCCTCTGAAACGCCCCTGGGACGCCTGGCACAGCCGGGCGTCTTGCATTGCGCAACCCGCTGGGCAACTCACTGGGCAACCCACTACGCAACCAGGTGCACAGCGCGCCGCAAGCGCTTCCGGCGGCCCTAAGCCGCTCTTTCGCAAATCCGAATTTCGGCGAGCAGGGGGGTCGGGAATAATGGCCCTATTCGATATAGACGGGGCCTCCCCATGCTTGCAGAACAGGATCCGGAACTGCTGCATCCCGAAATCCGCGAAGCCGTGCGTGACCTTTGCGCCGGCTTCGATTCGGCATACTGGCAGCGCGTGGAAGAGCAGGAAGCCTTTCCCGAGCGCTTTGTGCAGGCGCTGACCCAGGCCGGCTGGCTGTCGGCCCTGATTCCCGAGACCTATGGCGGCTCGGGCCTGTCGCTGACCGCAGCCTCGGTCATCATGGAAGAGATCAACCGCAGCGGCGGCAATTCCGGCGCCTGCCACGGCCAGATGTACGTGATGGGCTGCCTGCTGCGCCATGGCTCCGAGGCGCAGAAGCGGCGCTGGCTGCCCGGCATCGCCTCGGGCGAGCTGCGCATGCAGTCGATGGCCGTCACCGAGCCCACCACCGGCACTGACACCACCAAGCTCAAGACCACTGCGGTGCGCCAGGGCGACAAGTACATCGTCAATGGGCAGAAGGTGTGGATTTCGCGCGTGCAGCATTCCGACCTGATGCTGCTGCTGGCGCGCACCACGCCGCTGGACCAGGTCAAGCGCAAGTCCGAAGGGCTGTCGGTGTTCGTGGTCGACCTGCGCGATGCCATCGGCAAGGGCCTGACGGTCAAGCCGATCCGCAACATGGTCAACCACGAGACCAACGAGCTGTTCTTCGATAACCTGGAAGTGCCGGCCGAGAACCTGATCGGCGAGGAAGGCAAGGGCCTGAAATACATCCTCGACGGGCTCAACGCCGAGCGCATCCTGATCGCCGCCGAGTGCGTCGGCGACGGCTACTGGTTTGTCGAGCGCGCCAGCAACTATGCGCGCGACCGCGTCGTGTTCGACCGCCCGATCGGCCAGAACCAGGCCGTGCAGTTCCCGATCGCGCGCTCGTACATCAACGTCGAGGCCGCCAGCATGATGCGCTACAAGGCGGCACGGCTGTTCGACGCCGGCAGGCCGTGCGGCAAGGAAGCCAATATCGCCAAGCTGCTGGCCGCCGATGCTTCATGGGAAGCGGCCAATGTCTGCCTGCAGACGCACGGCGGCTTCGGCTTTGCCGCCGAATACGACATCGAGCGCAAGTTCCGCGAAACGCGCCTGTACCAGGTCGCGCCGATCTCCACCAACCTGATCTTGTCCTACGTGGCCGAGCACGTGCTCGAACTGCCGCGTTCGTTCTGAGGCTTTTTGCATGTTCCCTGGCAACTCCAAGGGCATCCGCCCGCTCGACGGCATCCGCGTGGTTTCGCTGGAGCACGCGGTTGCGGCCCCCTTCGCCACTCGCCAGCTTGCCGACCTTGGTGCCCGCGTCATCAAGATCGAGCGTCCCGGCGTGGGCGACTTCGCGCGCGGCTATGACCAGTCGGTGCACGGCCAGGCCTCGTACTTTGTGTGGCTCAACCGGGGCAAGGAAAGCCTGACCCTGGATCTGAAGGATCAAGAGGCGCAGACCATCCTGCACCGGCTGCTGGCTGATGCCGATGTGCTGGTGCAGAACCTCGCCCCCGGCGCGGCCGCGCGCATGGGCCTGGACTTCGACAGCCTGCACGGCAAGTACGACAAGCTCATCGTCTGCGACATCTCGGGCTATGGCGACTCCGGTCCCTATCGCGACAAGAAGGCCTACGACCTGCTGATCCAGGCCGCCGCCGGCCTGGTGGGCCTTACCGGCGGCCCGAACGAGCCGTCGCGCGCCGGCGTTTCGATCGCCGACATCTCGGCCGGCATGTACGCCTACAGCGGCATCCTTTCGGCGCTGCTGCAGCGTGGCCGCACCGGCAAGGGCCTGCGCGTGCAGGTGACCATGCTCGAGGCGATGGCCGAGTGGATGAACCAGGTCCTCTACTTCGGCCACTACGGTGGCAAGCCGCCGGCGCGCTTCGGTGCTTCGCATCCGACCATCGCACCGTATGGCGTGCATCGCACCGGCAATGGCAGCGTGATCTTCAGCGTGCAGAACGAACGCGAGTTCGCCAATTTCTGCGAGATCGTGCTCGGCAACCGGGAACTGGCGCAGGACGAACGCTTCTCCAGCAATACGGCCCGCGTGCGCAATCGCCCCGAACTCACCGCCATCATCGAAGCGCGCTTCGCGTCGATGACGGTGGCGCAGGCCGAGGCACTGCTGGACGAGGCGCAGATCGCCAATGCCCCGATGAACGATATCGAGGGCGTATGGAACCATCCGCAGTTGCAGGCACGCCAGCGCTGGCGCGAAGTGGCCACCCCGGGCGGTCCTATCGGCGCGCTGCTGCCGCCCGCCAACCTGTCGGGCGTGGAGCCTGTCATGGGCGACGTACCGGCGCTGGGCGCGCACAGCCGGCAGATCCTGGCGGAGCTCGGCTACGCCGACGGCGACATCACCGCGCTGGCCGACAAGCAGACCATCTGAAATCTGAACACACGACGCCCGGCCATCTCGCACAGAGCGCCGGGCTTTTTCCATTCAACAAAACCCATTTCCACATCGGAGCCTGCATGAGCCAAGCCGCAGACACCAACTACCCGACCCGCCAGCTGTGCCAGTTCCTGGCCGACTTCAAGCTCGCCGACGTGCCCGCGCCGGTGATCGAGCGCACCAAGGACCTGTTCCTCGACTGGATCGCCTCGGCCATCGCCGGCAAGGACGCCCCGGCCGTGCGCCGCCTGCAGGAATTCGCAGCCGCCATGGGCCCGGGTCAGGGCGACGCCGAAGTGCTGGTCGACCGCCGCCGCACCTCGCCCTACTTCGCCGCGCTGATCAACGGCGCTTCGTCGCACGTGGTCGAGCAGGACGACGTGCACAACGGCTCGGTGCTGCACCCGGCCGCAGTGGTGTTCCCGGCCGTGGTGGCCGCGGCGCAGGCCGAAGGCAAGACCGGCGCCGAGGTGCTGCTGGCGTCGATCGCCGGCTATGAGGCAGGCATCCGCATCGGCGAGTTCATGGGCCGCTCGCACTACACCGTGTTCCACACCACCGGCACCGTCGGCACGCTCGCCGCCGCGGCCGCCGTCGCCAAGCTCTACAACCTGGATGCCGAAGGCATCAACCAGGCGCTGGGCTCGGCCGGCACGCAGGCCGCCGGCCTGTGGGAGTTCCTGCGCGACGCCGCCGACTCCAAGCAGCTGCATACCGCCAAGGCCGCGGCCGACGGCCTGCAATCGGCCTGGCTGGCGCGCGCGGGCTTTACCGGTGCAAAGCAAATTCTCGAAGGCAAGCAAGGCATGGCCGCCGGCATGTCGAGCGACGCCAATCCCGCCGCGCTGACCGACGGCCTGGGCACCCGCTGGGCCACCGCCGAGACTTCGTTCAAGTTCTTCGCCTCGTGCCGCCACACGCACCCGGCCGCCGACGCGCTCAAGGTGCTGATGCAGCGCGAAGGCATCAGCGCGGACCAGATCGCCAGCGTCACCACCCATGTGCACCAGGGCGCGATCGACGTGCTCGGCCCGGTGGTCAACCCGGCCACCATCCACCAGGCCAAATTCTCGATGGGCACGGTGCTGGGCCTGGTCGCCGTGCATGGCCACGCCGGCCTGGCCGAGTTCGAGCAGCACGCGCTGCCCGACCCCAAGGTCGTCGACTTCCGCGGCAAGGTCACGATGGAGCTCGACCAGGAGATCAACGCCGCCTACCCGCGCCAGTGGATCGGCCGGGTCACGGTGAAGACCATTGACGGCCGCACGCTGGCCGCGCGCGTGGACGTGCCCAAGGGCGACCCGGACAACACCTTGTCGCGCCCCGAACTGGAAGCCAAGGCGCTGCAGCTGGGCGCATTCCGCAACGGTGCCAGCGAGGCCGAGATGCGCGCCATCATCGCGCGCGTGTGGGCACTGGAGCAGGCGCCCAACGTCAACGACTGGCTGCCCGCCGCACGCTGAGGACCGCTGCATGACCACTGCTGTCACTTACCTGTTTGTCCCCGGCGACCGGCCGGAGCGTTTCGACAAGGCCGCCGCCGCTGGCCCCGACGTGATGATCCTCGACCTCGAGGACGCCGTGCACCCCGACGCCAAGCCCGCGGCGCGCGACGCCATCGGCGCCTGGCTGGCGGGCAAACCCGCCGCGCGCGCCATGGTCCGCATCAACGACAGCGCCTCGCCCGCGTTTGCCGCCGACCTGGCCTGGCTGCGCTCGCTGCCGGCCGGCACAGCGCTGGCCGGGCTGATGGTGCCCAAGGCCGAAGACGCCGCCGCGCTGGCGCAGATCGCGCAGGCGTTGCACGCCATCAATCCGCGGGGCGAGCTGGTCGCCATCATCGAAACGGCGATCGGCCTGCACCAGGTCGACACGGTGGCCACGGCCAGCGGTGTCGCGCGGCTGGCGTTCGGCTCGCTCGACTATGCGGTCGACCTGGGCTGCAGCCACACCCGCGACGCGCTGGCGTTTGCCCGCGCCCGCATCGTGCTGGCTTCACGCGTGGCCGGGCTGCCGCCGCCGGTAGACGGCGTCACTACCGCGCTGAAGGATGAAGCCGTGCTGGCCAGCGACGTCGCCTACGCGCGCGAACTCGGCTTTGCCGGCAAGCTGTGCATCCATCCGGCGCAGCTTGACGCGGTGCGTGCCGGCTTCCTGCCCAGCGAGGAACAGCTAGACTGGGCCCGCCGCGTGCTCGAAGCCACCGCCAGTGGCAGCCATGCCGTGCAGGTCGACGGCAAGATGGTCGACCGGCCCGTGATCGAGCAGGCGAAACGACTGCTCGCGCTGGCGCAATAGCCCCCGCCTTTCCTGTCTAACCCGAATCCGCAAGCCCATGACTGACGCCACTTCCGAACTCGAACGCCTGCGCGGCTGGATCGGCCGCAGCGAATCGCGCACCGAAACGCTGTCGCCCGAACCGGTGATCGGCCTGGCCGCCACCTTCGACCTCGACCCCGAGGCCATCGCCGCGGGCCCGTTGCCGCCGCTGTGGCACTGGCTGTATTTCCTGCCTCGCGCCCAGCAGCGCGACATCGGCCGCGACGGCCACCCGCACCTCGGCGGCTTCATGCCGCCGGTGCCGCTGCCGCGCCGCATGTGGGCCGGCAGCGAGCTGACCTTCAGCCATCCGCTGCATATCGGCGACACCGTCACGCGCACCTCCACCATCGCCGACGTGCAGTACAAGACCGGCCGCAGCGGCGAACTGTGGTTCGTTGCGGTCGACCATGAACTGACGGTGAACGGCAAGACCGCGATCAACGAGCGCCACGACATCGTCTACCGCGCCATGCCGGACCCGTCCAAGCCGCAGCCGCCGCGCCCGCGCCTGGAACACACCGCGCAATGGCAGCGCACGCTGCAGGCCGATCCGGTCATGCTGTTCCGCTATTCGGCGCTGACCTTCAACGGCCACCGCATCCACTACGACCGCAGCTATACGCGCGACGTCGAAGGCTATCCGGGCCTGGTGGTGCACGGCCCGATGCAGGCCATGCTGATGCTGGACCTGGTGGCACGCGAAGCCCCGCAGGCGCGCGTCAGGCGCTTCGGCTTCCGCGGCCTGGCGCCGCTGTTTGATCAGGACACCATCACCGTTGGCGCGGCGCCGGATGCCGCGCAACCTGGACGGCTGCTGCTGTGGACGGGTGATGATGCCGGCGGGCAGGCGATGCAGGGGTGGGCGGAGATAGAAGGGTAATGGCGAGGGCCGCAGGCTGATGCTTCAGGCGCTGATTCTCTGAGCATCGATGGCGCCTGCCATCTCATGGAATCAGCGCCCAACCTCGATTGGTTACCCGACCATTGCGTCCTCAATTCCCTCTGCGACTTGTTCTACCCTGTCGGCCAGCAATCCAAGGGAGGTCCGGCAGAGCTCTCGCAAGGCATCCAGTGTAGTCGCCTGCAAGGCTACGCTTCCTTCTTCCTGTGCGTCGCAATCGCTATGTGTCGCCAATGTCAGTACGCAGGCCGCGCCTCGCACAATCGCATCGGCTTGATCCAGCAGATTCAATAACAAGAGTTGCCGTGGGACAGGTAGCGCGTCCTCACACGCTGCACGTCGGGTTTCGGGACTGAAACGCGAAAGCGAATCATCTAGTCGAGGCGGGATGAAGGCGTCGGGTTCGATGTTGGACTGGTGCATTGTTGACCTCCGTAAGATAGAAAAAGAGGTAGCGCTAACCAGGTTCTCACTCCCGGCTCCTGCTGTGTCAGGAGCCCAGCCAGTCTAGAGCCGCTTGCCGTTCACAATCAAGGCGCAGATTGTGAAGGATCGGCGACAGCGATCTCGTGTTTCCAGGCAAGGGAGGCAAGCCCTTCACCAATCAGCAGGTGCTCGCGCACTTGATTGCCATGAGCCATGCGCGCGGCACGGTGACGGTGCACGGCTTTCGTTCCTGCCTGCGTCAATTTCTGGCCGAGCACATCAAGGCCGAGTACATGGTTGCCGAACTGTGCCTCGCCCATGACGAACGCAGTGCGACGCAGCGCAGCTACGACCGGGGCGACTAGCTGCGCGAGCGGCGCGGCCTGATGGCAGCGTGGGATGCCTTCTGCGTGGGCCGCGTGTCGCTCGACACCACCGGCGCCGTGGTGCTGCCGCTGCGGCATGCGGTGGCCGCCTGAGACGCGACCCAGCCGATGAGACCCGCCCGCGTGGCGGGTTTTTTATTACCGCCAAAGCGGCGCAGTAAATGGCTGTAAGGCGGCGCATAATGCCTCGAGCGAGGTCACGCGGGAGAGGCACATGATTGACGAGGCCATTGCCAGGCGCCAGCCCGACTACAGCGTTGATGACGCTGCCTCGCGGTTGGCAGGCATTTATCCAGGTGAAGCTGGAATTCGGTGAAGTCAACCTCGAATACTGGGACGTGCTGAACTACCTGTACGAGCGCCCGGCGCACTAATGTCCTGATCGGGCCGCAGGCCCGGTCGGCTTCCCGATTCAGTTCCTCCTTCCATATTCCCGATAGCGTTGGCTTTCGCTATCGCGGCCTCGCTTGTGCCCAAGTTTCTCCACATTTGCAAATAAATGAAAACGCCGAATCATTTTCGGATTTTTCCTATTGTTTCCGTAGTTGTGCGTCCCTAGTCTCCCCTCTGACATTGCTGCTCGCGGTGTCACCCCCGTACGCGGGTCGGCATCCGACCCGCCTTTGCTCCCCCGAATCGCTTATTCAGGCGATTCGGGTTTTTTCGTCACGCGGGGGTAACGATCCCCAATGAACCAGAGGCAAGAAGAATGAATAAGCTCGCAGTTCTGGCAAGTGTCGTTTCCACAGCAGTGCTGCTCACCGCTTGCGGCGGTGGCGGCGATGACAACAACGGCTCCAGCACGCCACAAGGCAACGCCGGAGCGAACGGGGGCGCCTCGACACCGGCTCCCGCGCCAGCACCGGCTGCCTTCGCGTGCCCGGACACCTATCGCAAACTGACACTAGCGAACAGCTCAGTGCCCAATGCCTCGATGTCGATTGTCACGGACGACAACGTCGCCAAGTTGACCGTCAAGACGCCGGCAAGCGGGCTCACGAACGTAACCATCTGCCTGGGCAAGCCGAATCCGGTACCCGCCGGGGTCAGCGCCGATCATGTCTACGAACTGAAGACCGATGGCGCATACGCGAGCCTCATCAATCCGCAGCTCACGCTGACTTTCACCACGGCAAGCACCTTGACCGTGGCACCGACGATTGAAACCGCTCAAAGCACCGCCAATGGCGTGACCTATGCCGCCGCGCCTGGCAGCAGCGGCACGGTCAACGGCACCAATGTGACGGTGACCGCCTCGGCCCCCGCTGCCGGTGTCTACGTCGTGCGCCTGCCGCACTGACCGCAGCCGTACGGAACGGCCCCTCGCGTCGCCAGGAGCTTGGGGCTATCTGCGTTTCCGGCGCATTCTGCCGCCGGCTGTCAGCTGATTGTCCAGTCGTCGATCCATGAACAAGAATCTCTATCGTATCGTCCTCAATTCCACGCGCGGGATGCTGGTCCCCGTGCAAGAGAGTGCCAATGGCTGCGGCAAAGGATGGCTTGGCAGCAGCGGCATTCCGGCGGCGAGAACGATAGTGACGCGCTTCGCTGTACCCGCGCTGACGCTGGGTACCTGGATAGCACTGGGCGTGCCGATGGTGAGCACCGCGCAAGTGGTGGCCGACCCCAACGCGGGCGCCAAGCGTCCGACCGTGGTGCAGACGGCGAACGGCATCCAGCAAGTGAACATCACCAGGCCATCCGCCGCCGGGGTGTCCACCAACGGCTATACGCAATTCGATGTACCGAAGGCTGGCGTGATCCTGAACAACTCGCCGGTCGTCACAAACACCCAGCAGGCGGGGTATGTGAACGGCAATCCGAACCTGCTGCCTGGCGGCTCGGCCCGGATCATCGTCAACCAGGTCAACAGTCCGACCGCGAGCCCGAGCCAGTTGCGCGGCTACATCGAGGTGGCAGGCTCCGGCGCCGAGGTCGTTGTGGCCAATCCCAATGGATTGCTGGTGGATGGACTTGGCTTCATCAATGCCACCCGCGCCACCCTCACCACGGGGTTCCCGGTCTTCGGCGGCAGCGGCAGCCTCGACGCCTACCGCGTGACCGGGGGCCAGATCATCGTGCAGGGCGATGGCCTGAATGCGGCGAATGTGGACCAAGTGGACCTGATCGCGCGCGCGGTGCAGGCCAATGCGGCGCTCTACGCGAACCAGTTGAACGTGGTCGCAGGTGCCAACCAGGTGGACCGACAAACCTTGGCGGCGACCCCAATTGCAGGGGCGGGCCCGGCGCCCGCACTCGGGATTGACGTCGGTCAGCTGGGCGGGATGTATGCGAACAAGATCATTCTCGCCTCGACCGAGAACGGCGTCGGCGTGTCCTTGCGCGGCGTCCAGGCGGCCCAGGCCGGCGACCTGACGTTGACGGCGCAGGGCAAGCTGGTGCTAGCAGGCCAGGCCAATGCCAGCGGCAACATCGTCGCTTACGCGCGCGATGGCATCGACAACATTGGCACCACCTACGCCAAAGGCGCCGCCTCGATCAACACCGACGGCACGCTGACCAACAGCGGCACGCTGGCCGCGCAGCAATGGGTCAATGCCTACGGCGGCACCGTCAACTCGACCGGCACGCTGGCGGCAGGTGTGAATGCCGATGGCACGCCGGCCGCGCCTGCCGACCTGGCAGTCATGGCGACCAACGGCGCCGTGTCAGCCACCGGCCGCAACGTCGCCAGCGGCAATGCCTCGATCCAGGGCACCAGCGCGAACCTGGCCGGCAGCCAGACCTCGGCAGGCGGCAACCTGAACCTCGGTGCCAGCACCGGTAATCTGGACCTGACCGGTGCCACTACCAGCGCGGGCGCTGGGCTGGTTGCCGCCGCTGCAGGCGCGATGATCAACGACCGGGGCCAGCTCTCCAGCGCGGGCGCCACGAGCCTCACCGCCGGCAACCTGTCGAACCAGGCCGGCCAAATCACCTCGCAAGGCGCCACCACGATCCAGACGACGGGCGCCATCAACAACGCGCAAGGGATTGTGCAGGCCGGCGGCGCCGTGCACGCCAGTGGCGCGTCGCTGGACAACACCGCCGGCCGTATCACCTCGCTGAACGGTGACGGCCTGTCGATCCAGACGGCTGGCGCGCTTGTCAATGCCGCCGGAACCACCGCCAGCGGTGCCCAGGGCGGCGTCATTGGCGGCAACGGCAACGTGCGGCTCGCTGCCGGGGTCATGACCAACAGCGGCCAGGTCAGCGCAGCGGGCGATGCAAGCATCAATGCCGCATCGCTCAACAATGACACCGGCAGCCTGACGGCGGGCGGCACGCTTGCCACGACGGTCGCCGGCGCCATCAGCAACCGCCAGGGCATGGTATCGGCGGCCAACACCAGTATTGCAGCGCAGTCGCTGGACAATACCGCCGGCAGTGTCGAAGGCGACCAGCTTGCGATCCGCACCACCGGCGACCTGATCAACCGGGGCGGTGCCATCCGTCAATATGGCGAGACGGACGCGACGATTGCCGCAGGCGGCGCGCTGGACAACACCGGTGGCGAGGTCATGGCGAACGGCCAGAACCTGACCGTGCAGGCCGGCACGCTGGTCAACGGCAACGGCAGTATCTCCCACGCCGGCACGGGCACGCTGGCCGCCACCAGCCAGGGCGCAGCCAGCAACGCCAGTGGCACGATCCAGACCAATGGCG
>NZ_JBIVHB010000022.1:33533-106415 GCF_044748965.1 Cupriavidus sp. NPDC089707 | reverse complement strand
CTGAACTTTCACGAAAGCGTGACCTTCCCTAGCTGGCGGTGGAGTGGCGAGAGTGCGCCGGTCAGCGCCAGCCGCACCCTTGCGCTGATGCAGCCCGTCACGGTGACCGTGGACAAGTCCACAATCTCGAATCTCAACGCCTCGACGCAGACCTTCGCCTTTGCCCAGTCGCCGGTGGAGGAGTACTTCGATGCGAGTTCGCGGGTGATCTGTTCGGATTGCCCGCCGCCAACGTCTCTGACGCGCAACCTGACCAGCAACCCCACGCAGTACTACCAATCCATCACCGACAACGGCAGCACCTACACCATCACCTTCTGGCCGGACTACGACCCGGCCACGCAGATCCGCCCCGACCAGGTGCGGATGCGCTACGACCTCGGTCCGGACAGCCACGACTACAGCGAGATCGCGCGCACGACCACGACCACCACCACGACCGACCAACTGGTCAGTGCGACCGACCCGGCCAAGCTGCAGGCGGGCGGCTCGATCCGCGTCAACAGCGCCGGTGGCGCGATCTTGAACCAGTCCTCGATCATGGCCGCAGGCGGCGACCTGATCCGCGTGGCACCCGACGGCGGCGTGCAGGACATCGGCACCGCGCTGCAGCAGTCCGTCAGCACCACCGACACCTCGACCTTCTATTGGCATCGAAAGACGGGCAGCAACAGCGATACGCAGGTGGTGGTCAATCCAACCAACCCGCAGGCGCCGACCACGGTGATGGCGCTGCCGGCGGTTGCCTCGGCCAACCAGACGGTCCAGACCAGCGCGCAGACCATTACTGTGGCGACCGTGAACCGCGAGGGCCAGACTGTGACGGGGAGCGGTGGCAACCTGTCGGGCGGCGGCGCGGCCGGCACGCAGGTGGCCGGCGCTGCGGGTGGCGCGGGCAAGGCCCCGCAGACGATGGGCACCGCCAGTGGCGGCATTCCGAACCTGACGCTGCCCACGAACGGCCTGTATCACTATCAGACCGCACCGGGTGCGACCTACCTGATCGCCACCGACCCGCGCTTCACGCAATACGGCAAATTCATCTCCAGCGACTACATGCTCGGCCAGCTTGGCATGGACCCTGGCATGACGCAGAAGCGCCTGGGCGATGGCTGGTACGAGCAGAAGCTGATCCGCGACCAGGTAACGCAACTGACCGGGCGCACCTACCTGGCGGGATACAGCGACCAGTTGACTGAGTACCAGGCGCTGATGGACAGCGGCCTGATGTACGCCAAGCTGTTCCAGCTGGCGCCGGGAATCGGCCTGTCCGATGCGCAGATGGCCCAGCTCACCACGGACATGGTGTGGCTGGTCGGCCAGGACGTGACGCTGCCCGATGGCAGCCACCAGACCGTGCTGGTGCCCAAGGTGTACCTGGCGCATTCCCACGTGGTCGACCTGCAAAGCACCGGGGCGCTGGTGACCGGCAATCAGGTGAACCTGAACGCCACCGGCGACCTCGCCAACAGCGGCAGGATCGTAGGCGACATGGCGACGCAGGTCGTGGGTAACAACATCGTGAACCGGGGCCAGATCGGCGGCACCGGCACGACTGTGGTCAACGCGCAGCAGGACGTGCGCAACCTCGGCGGGCGCATTGCAGCCACCGATACGCTGGTGTCGGCTGGCCGCGACGTGATCAACGAGACGCAGACCATCTCCAACCAGGTCACGATGGGTAATCACAGCGCCGGTGCCACCGGCGTCGGCTCGGTGGCGGCCATCACCGCCACCAACAATGTGGGCGTGCTGGCCGGGCGGGACATCACCATGGCCGGCGGCCTGGTCGGCGCGGGCAACAATGCCCTGCTGGGCGCGGGCCGCGATGTGAACCTGGGCACGGTGGCGACGGGCACCACGCAGGATTCCAGCTCGCGCGGTGGACAGAGCTACTACCACGACCAGGCCACCGTCAACGTGGGCAGCTCGGTGCAGGCCGGCAGCAATGTGGTGGCGGTGGCCGGGCGCGACGCCACGCTGACCGGCTCAGGCATCGACGCCGGTGGCAATGCGTCGCTGGTAGCGGGCCGCAATACCACCGTCACCGCGGCGATTGACACCCATACGCGCAGCGAAGGGTCGCTCGGTGGTAAGGGGGCGGAGTACACGAAATCGTCGTATGACGAGACCGTCAGCGGCAGTTCGGTGCACGCTGGCAACAATGCCAATCTCGCGGCCGGCCAATCGGCCACGGTGCATTCGGTGCTGCAGGCCAATGGCATTGCCGCCTCGACCGAGAGCAACGGTACCGACAACCTGGCGGTGCTCGGCTCGTCGGTGACCACCGACAAGGGTGCCGCCAACCTGATCGCCACCGGGGATGTGACCGTCAGCACCGTCAACGAGAAGCACAGTGCGCAGGAATGGTCGCAGACCAAGCATTCCGGCTTCATGTCCAAGGAGCAGACGACCAAGGAAAGCAGTCAGCAGCAAACCATTGCGGTGGGATCGCTGGTGTCGGCCGACAGCGTGACGGCCAGCGCCGGGCACGACCTCACGGTCTCCGGCTCCACCGTTGTGGCGACCAAGGACGTGAGCCTGGACGCGGGCCGCGACCTGACCATCGGCAGCGCGCAGAACACCAGTTCCTCGCATAGCTACGAGCACACGACGAAATCCGGATTGGGCGCGACGGGCTCGGGCATTTCCTACGGCAAGCGCGACCAGAAAGACACCATCAACGACAGAGCGGTGACCCAAACCGGCAGCCTGGTCGGCTCGACTGATGGCAGCGTGCATCTGAACGCCGGTAATGCCCTCAAGGTGAGCGGCAGCGACCTGATCGCAGCCAAGGACGTGACCGGCGTTGGTGCCGACGTGACGATCGAGGCTGCCAGGGGTACGCAGCACCATGACGAGACGCACGAAGTGAAGCAAAGCGGCTTCACCCTCGGCGTATCGGGCGGCGCGATTGGCGCTGCCATCAATGCCGGCAACAAGCTCAATGCCGCCGGTAAGAGCGAGGACGGACGGGCCTCGGCGCTGTGGGGCATTGCCGCTGGGCGCGATGCCTTCGACGCAGGTAGTGCGCTGGCCGGCGGGGCCAGCCCGACCGCTGGTGCTGCACTGACACTCTCCTGGGGCTCCAGTCAGAGCAAGCAGACCCTGACTGAGGACAGTACCAGCCATGACGGCTCGCGCATCAAGGCAGGCGGTACGGCGGCGTTCGTTGCCACCGGAGTGGATGCGAATGGCAACAAGACAGCGGGCGACCTGAACATCGTTGGCTCGGATATCGATGCCAACAAGGTAGCGCTGAGCGCGAAGCACGACATCAACATTGTGTCGGCTACCGATACCGATGAGAGTCACAGCACCAACAAGTCCAGCAGCGCGAGTGTGGGCGTGTCTTATGGCGCGCAGGGCTTTGGCGTGTCGGCTTCGGCCTCGCAGGCCAAGGGCAACGCGGACAGCGTTGGCACCACCCAGGCCAACAGCCACGTGAATGGCAAGGAGTCCGTTACCATCGTGTCTGGCAACGACACCAACATCCTCGGCGGCACCGTCAGCGCTGGCAAGGTGATTGCGGATGTCGGCGGCGACCTGAACCTCGCCAGCCGGCAGGACACCGAGGAATCGCACGCCAGCCAGCAAAGCATGGGCGGCGGTTTCAGCATCAGCCAGGGCGGTGGCTCGGCCAGCTTCTCGGCCTCCACGGGCAAGGCCGATGGCAGCTACGCGAACGTCTCCGAGCAGTCCGGCATCTACGCCGGGCAAGGTGGCTTCAACATCGATGTGAAGGGCAACACGGACCTGAAGGGTGCGGTGATTGCCAGCGAGGCGAGCAAGGACAAGAACAGCCTAACCACCGGCACGCTGACTTGGAGCGACATCCAGAACCACTCCGACTACAGCGCCACTTCGATGGGTGTCTCCGCCGGCGGTGCAATGGGGACGCCATCCGGACAAAGCAATAGCGGTCCGACCTCGGGCAAGAATACCGGTGGCATTAGCCCGATGGCCCCGCAGCACAAGAGCGGCAGCGAAGATGGCGTCGCTCAGGCGGCCGTCGCCGAGGGCACGATCAAGATCACCGACGGCGCTAGCCAGAAGCAGGATCTGGCGACGCTGCAGCGTGACACGACCAACACCAATACGCAGGTCGGCAGCAATCCGGATCTGGACAACCTGCTGAGCAAGCAGGCCGACATGATGGCGGCGGCACAGGCGGCAGGCGAGGCAGTGGCGAAGACCGTGGGCGATATCGCCTCGGCCAAGTACGATGAGGCCATGAAGAACGCAAAGGCCGCTGGGGAGGCCGGCGACACCAAGCTGCAAGAGCAATACCTGGCCGAGGCCGAGAGCTGGGGCGAAAGTGGCAGCCACCGGGCAGCGCTGCATTCGGCTGGCGGCGCGCTCATCACAGGACTCGGTGGCGGCAACGCCCTGGCAGGCGCTGCGGGAGCTGGGCTGGCATCGCTTGCGGGCGGCAAGCTGAACGAGCTGAGCAGCGCGGTCGCCAACGGAGTAGACACCGGGAACGCCGACCTCAACGAAACACTTGGCAACGTGGCGGCCAATATTGCTGCGGGCGGCATTGGTGCAATCGTGGGCGGCGGCTCGGGCGCGGCGACGGCGTCAAATGTGGATCGCTTCAATCGTCAGCTGCATCCCGACGAGCGCAAGTGGGCGAAAGACAATGCGAAGAAATTTGCCGAGTTCTATAAGGGCAGGACGGGCGATGACATTTCCGCAGCAGATGCCGAAAATCTGTTACTTTCCGGCGGATATCGATTGGTTGATGCTGCAGCGAGCAAGGCCCCTGGAGCAGATCCGGTCGCAACTGAGTACATTTCCGTGAATAGCGGTAACCTGTTCAGCGCAACTGACGCTGAGCGAAGGAATCCCGCTCTTTTTGGCAATACCAACGGTACCCCGGCCCCGGAGCAGACTGCACTCAATACGAGTCATACACCGAATACGCAACCGTTGTTGTGGGCTGTAGGAGGGGGTCTTTACTATGGCATCGGAGGCGAAATAGAACTGGGATTTACCGGTCTAGTGCCGACCGACGGCAAACTGGCGCTCGGTGTTGGCGCAGGCGGCCATGGCTGGGTTAAGGGTTCTTCAACCGCACTGAAGTCGGATGTTTGGGCATCCGGTAAGGATGCCATGCCAGGCGATTATAGAATTGGTTCGTCTCTAGGCGCTTCGGCTCAGTTTGGATCTGGGGTTGTTGAAGGTTCAGTTTCTGGGGGCGGCTGGTCGAACGTCTCCGGCGCTAAGCCGGTAGTCGGGACTTACTATCAATCGAAGGCGGGAGTTGGTGTTACGCCATCGTTCGGATTTGGCCTCGAAGGAAAGGCCAATATTTTTGAGTTCTCTTATAAGAGGAGTAGAAATGGGGGATATTAAACAGGCGATAATCAGGTTTCAGCAAGCAAGATGGACACTGATCATCGTTACGATCCTCTTCTTTGTTGCGTATTTTGTCGGATTTAGGGTATTTGAGACTCCATTGGGTCATACAGTCCTCTTGGGGGCTTATTTGCCATGGATGTTCTACTGGGTCGCAAAAAGATATCGCTGCCCACGATGTGGCACGATTCCGCGATTGCAGACGTTCAAGGCTATAGACCTTTGCCCTAAGGTTTGTAGCCAATGTGGCCTCGATCTTCGTACTGGAGAGAGTACGAAGTAATCTTCGAGACTCGAATATGTCAAACCTCAAAATATGCGCGCGCCACCGGGCGCGTGATGTCTCCTCTTTTGCCCTTTTTGCATTAGCGCTACCCCCGCGCTGCGCTTGCACAAGCACTACCTGACAGATCGGCAGTGACAACCGCCGCCGAGCAAGAGCAGCGCACCCGCCAGCAGCAGGAAGCCCGGGAGCGTGCCCAGGCGGTCCAGGCGCCGGGCGTGCGCGCGCAAGACGTTGTGCCTGTTGAATACCCGACGCTGCCGGCGGAAGCGCCGTGCTTTCGCATCGACCGCTTCGTACTGGAGGTGCCGCCCGACCTGCCCGCCGCGTCCCAAGCACAAGGTGCCTCGGCTTTGCCGCAAGATCCGTTCGCCTTCGCCCGCACTTGGCTGGAGCACTACCAAGGTGCCTGCGTCGGCAAACAGGGGCTGGAGGTACTGACCAAGGGCGCGTCACAAGCCATCCTGAGCCAGGGCTACGTCACCACGCGCGTGCTGCTGCCGCAGCAGGATATGAGCACCGGCACGCTACGCGTGTCGCTGATTCCTGGCGTCATAGGTGAGCTGCGTTTCGCCGATCCCGACACACGCGGCACATGGAAATCCGCGTTCCCCGCCCGCGCCGGCGACCTGCTGAACTTGCGCGACCTGGAGCAAGGGCTGGAGCAGATGAAGCGCGTTGCCAGCCAGGATGCGGACATGCAGGTCGTGCCCACCAAGGTGCCGGGCGTCAGTGACGTGGTGATTACCGTCAAGCGCGCCAAGCCGTGGACCGTGGTGGCCTCGGTCGACAACTCGGGCACGCGCGCCACCGGCAAGTGGGTCGGCAACCTGAGCGTCGGCATCGACAACCCGCTCGGCCTGAACGACCTGTTCAACGTCGGCTATATGCAGGACGTGGAGTTCAGCGACAAGCAGCACGGCACGCGCGGCTGGAACGGATTCTATTCGGTGCCGTGGGGCTACTGGACGGCCACGGTCTCGGCCTACTCGAACAACTACTATCAGCAGATCGCTGGCGTCAATCAGACGTTTATCTCCAGCGGCCGGTCGCAGACCGCCGACCTGAAGCTGCATCGCGTGATCCGCCGAAGCCAGAACGACGTACTCGGCGTGCAGTTCCGGCTATCACGCCGCTTTGGCAAAAGCTTCATCGAGGACACAGAGATTGAACAGCAGCACCGCAACAACACGGTGCTGGAGGCTGGCTTCACCGACCGACACTACTTCGGCGAGGCGCAGTTCGACGGCAGCGTAGTGTACCGCCAGGGCATCGGAGGCTTCGGTTCGCAGGCCGACACGCTCGCGACTGAAGGCGGCCCAACTTGGCGCTACCGCATGGTGGTGGCGGACGCCAACCTGTCGGTGCCGTTCCAGCTGGGCGGCCAGCCTTTGCGTTACGTGACCACGTTCCGGGGCCAGTACACCGGCGACCGCCTCTATGCGCTCGACATGATGACCATCGGCAGCCGCTACACGGTGCGCGGCTTCGACGGCGAGAACCTGCTGGCCGGCGACAGCGGCTTTTACTGGCGCAACGAGCTGCAGGCGCCGATTGCGGCCACCGGCCAGGCTGTCTACGCTGGCGTGGACTATGGCCGGGTTTTCGGGCCGTCTACCGCCGTGCTGGTGGGCAGGCAACTTGCTGGTGCCGTGATCGGCCTGCGTGGCGGCTTCGGTTCTGGCTTTGGCCGGCTGTCATATGACCTGTTTGCCGGTTTGCCGATCTACAAGCCTGCCGCGCTTCATACCGCCGGGGTGACGGGCGGGTTGCAGGTGTCTTACCAGTACTGATTGGCTTCGTAGCAGTGGTTGGGGTAGCTGACAGGAAGTGCTCCCCCATTTTGGCGGAGTACATCGTACCGTTTATGCCCGGAGGCAGTGTGCCTCTGTAGTTCGATCTTGTCCGGAGAAAAAATGAATCCGAAAGCGCAGTTCATGCACCAATTGCAACAGCACGAAGATGAGAAGGCAGCGGGGAAAAAACGTCTGGAAAAGGACATCAGCGAGTTCCAGAGTAGGATGAAAGCGTTGGCTGATGAGATCAAGGGGTGGTTGAGGGACATCCCACAGGTGACGGTCAAGGTCGAGCAGACGACGCTCGTCGATCCGACGATACCGGCCAATCTCTCGCCGCAGGAGTTCTATCAAATCTGCACAATTCTCGTTACGGCGGGGGATCGCAGTCTGCGATTCAAACCTACCTGCCTTTATTTGTTCGGTTGCACAGGCGAGGTGGAACTAGAGTACCGGGGCCTCCATTCAGCACCGCGCTACAAGGCTTACATGTGGGAGCCAAACGTGCCGGCCGGAAAATGGGCACTTATCGGTTTGGAGCAGAATAAATCTGCGCCCCAAGAACTTGATGAAGCGGCATTCTTCAATCTGTTGAGCCGATTGATTCGCTGAACTAAGCAAGTCCTGCTCTGTGCAAGTGCCAGATAGCTTCTTCCAAAGCGGACGGGGCTATTTGGCAAAGGGTGCAATTTCAAAACGCACCCCTACGGCAAGCCTGGCCGGCCCAAGCGAAGCCGCGTTTGAACGCGACTTGCCGCCGCGCCACGTTGCCCCATGTGACGTTGGCAAGATAAGGTAAAATCACGCTTGGTTGCCAGCTAACCATGTGACCCAAAAGGCGCCATTTTTTGTAGGCAGTCTTGTAGACAGGTCGGGTCCTACCCGGAAAACCGCGCCAGGCAAGGCTTTACAAGTTACCAAAAAGCGCGTTTACGGCCCTGCGGGCGGCCACTCTTATCATAGTGGGCGGAGGCTTTCGTACGGGGCTTTGCTTCGTTGCAGGGCAGGACTGCCTGACGCCGTGGTGCGCCACAGTGGCTGGGATTAACGCGGTGATTGAACGAGCCCAGAGCTGTGGGTGGCCCCTGCTGCGGGCGTCGCCGTAGGAACGCCTGCGGCTGCGCTGCGCGCCGGCAGTATCTCAGATCGGCGGTCCGGGGACTGAACGCGTCGTGCGTTCGCTTGGCGCTATGCCGATGGCTGCGTGGCATGCTCCTTGGCGGCATGTTGTGCCCTGAACACAAAATTTCTGACAGTCCCGACAAGTCCTTTCTGACAGGCCCTTCGCCGGCCCCCACGAGTTGCCGCCGACCGCTTGTTCGCTCCCCTCGCCCGCTTGCGGGAGAGGGGCCGGGGGTGAGGGCCGGAGCCTCCACGAAGTGATAGCCAGCCAATCTGTTCGAACCGCCTGGGACGTTCATCAGCGCAGCTCATATCGCCACCCCCGGCAAACCAACTAGGACCGGCGCGCAGCGCAGCCGCAGGCGTTCCTGCGTTGACGCCCGCAGCAGGGGCCACCCACAGCTCTGGGCTCGTTCAAACATCGCTTCAACGCCGAGCCACCGTGGCGCACCACGGCGGCAGGCAGCCCCGCTTTGTGAGGAAGCGAAGCCCCGTACGAAAATATTCGCGAACTACGATAAGAGTGACCGCCCGCAGGGCCGTAAACGCGCTTTTTGGTGACTTTTTGTCGCTCCGGTGTGCGCCAAGGTAGCTGTCGCCCCGCCGTTATGAAACTTCCCGATCTTCAGCGCGCCGTCGCACACGCTTGCGCAAGAATGCGGTCGACGCTTCAGTTAAGCACCCCATAGGCACGAGCCTCAAAGATAGCCTGCGTGCGAGTCTTGACCGCCAGCTTCTTATAAATATTCTTGACGTGCGACTCGATAGTCAACCGCGACAGCGACAGCGCATCTGCGATCTCCCGGTTGGTCGAGCCCTTATTGATGAACACCAGGATCTCAGTCTCGCGCGCACTGAGCAGCGGCTTCGCGCTGCCCGCGGCAGCAAGCTTCGCCTCAGTCGGCGCATGCTTGGGCACCAGTGCCGCGAGAAGCCGCTTGGCAATGAACGGATCGATCGGCGTGCCACCACGCAGCGCGCCGCGCAAGGACACCGTCAGCTCAGTGTCGTCCCGCTCCTCAAGCAGGTAGCCGGTGGCGCCCGCGATCAGGGCGCCGACGATTTCCGCGTCCGTGCCCGGCGACGAAACCACCACGACGGGCAGGTCAGCGGAACGCCCACGCAGGCGCCGGATCAGGTCGATGCCGCTGCCATCGGGCAGGCAGGTATTCACCAGGGCCATGTCCAGCGGGCCTTGCTCCAGCCGCGCACAGGCCTCTTCAATCGTATTTGCGAAACAGAGCGCGCCGGCGGTGTAGTCAAGCACGGTGAGAATCCCGCGAAGGCGTGCTCGCATCGGGCCTTCGTGCCCGACAAGCAGCAGTTGGCCACGCATGACAGTTCGGCGGCTATCAGGAATCGTCGCGGTCATTGGCGTGGAGACATGCATGGGGGCGGGCGTGACCAGGGCGGCGGCCCCGGCCGGGTGCGGTTCAGAGTATCAGCAGCGCTGATTCCAACACCGGACCCGCAGTGATGCAATACGGCAACTGTCGTAGGCGATAGACATGGCTGACCCTTTCTTGTTCTGGTTTTGACCCTTGGTGGTGGTGCATGCCACCGCAACGGCGTGTCATGCACTCGGGCCTTGGAATCAAGTAAAGCCCAATCAGGCGGTTTTTCCTATCCCTGAAATCAGGCAGTTGCCACTTCCGAGGCGATTGCGCACGCCGTGTCCCCCGAACGAGATCGAGGCCAGGGTGGCCGGTTCGCAGTCGCGCAGGCAGCAACGCCGATCGATCGCCCTTATCTCAAAATACCAATTCTCAGGGATTGTGCCTGGTCCCGCCGTTACCTTAAATTCCGCTTGAATTTGCGCGCCGCAACTAGAAACACAGCAAGGGTCAACGATGGAACGGCGTGCGAAGACCAGGGGCTCAGGCCGTGCCGCATCGCGTCAGTCGCGAGCCGGCATTCGCGGGGCCACCCAAGAAGTGGGTTTGCCAGCGAGGGTATCCGCCTTCCGCAGCCGCCATGCCGGCCCTGCGGCGTGATGCGTTTCGATCTCTGTTCGGACCGGTTCCGCCGGCCCGCGGGACTGGCTTTGCCTTCGGCACGGGCAGCCGTGCGAAATCGATGATTTGACCGGACGCATTCGAGTCCTTCCGGAGAGTTCCATGTCCAATAGTCTGCAGAAGTGGGTAGGACGAAATCGTCCGCCTCGGGTCCAGATTTCGTATGACGTAGAGGTCGGTGACGCGGTCGAGAAGCGTGAGCTGCCCATGGTGGTCGGCCTGCTGGCAGACCTGTCGGGGCAGCCGGCAGTGCCGCCGCCCAAGCTCAAGGAGCGGCGCTTTATCGAGATCGACCGCGACAACTTCGACGAGATCATGGGCAAGATCGCGCCGCGTCTCGAACTGTCCGTGCCTGACACCATGAAGGGCGATGCCAACCTGAAGGTGGAACTGCGCTTCGACAAGTTCAGCGACTTCCATCCCGAAAGCCTGGTCGCCCAGGTGCCGCGCCTGGCCAAGCTGCTGGAGGCTCGCCAGCAACTGCGCGACCTGCTCGGCAAGCTCGATGGCAACGACGAGCTCGACGTGCTGCTCGAGCGCATCGTGAACAACGCCGACGAACTGAAGCTGGTGCGCAGCGAGGCCAATGCCGGCGCGGCGCCTGCACAGCCGGAAGCCGGGGACGCCACCCCAGCATGACGTGACGGCGGGGCGCGGGCGTTGATGCCCGCAGGACGCAACGAATTCGCAGAATTCCCAGAATTCCAAAAGGGTGAACCAGATGGCCAAGAACTCCGCCGCGGACAACGCGAGTGCCGAATCGAAGGGAAGCTCCACGGTCGAGGCCGAACGCGAGCTGACACTGCTCGATCGCATCGTGCAGGAAGGCAATATGGCTGTGGAGCCATCGCAGAGCGGCTATGCCAGGAAGCTGATCGGCCAGCTGGCCTCGCAGATCCTTGACGAGGGCATGCGTACCAGTCCGGACAAGAGCCTGGTGGCAACCATCAACGAGCGCGTGGCCGAGATCGACCGCCTGCTGAGTGACCAGCTCAACGCGATCATGCACGACCCGGCGTTCCAGGCACTGGAGGGCGCATGGACCGGCCTGCACGACATGGTCTACGGCACCGAGACCGGCACCAGCCTGAAGCTGCGCCTGCTCAACGTGACCAAGGCCGAACTGCTGAAGGATCTTGAAACCGCCGTCGACCACGACATGAGCGTGCTGTTCAAGAAGATCTACGAAGAGGAGTACGGCACCTTCGGCGGCCATCCCTATACGCTGCTGATCGGCGACTACAGCTTCGGCCGCCATCCGCAGGACGTGGCCCTGCTCGAGCGGATTTCGAAGGTAGCCGCCGCCGCCCACGCGCCGTTTATCACCGCCGCGGCGCCGAGCCTGTTCGACCTGCGCTCGTACACGGACCTGGGCGTGACGCGCGACCTGGCCAAGGTGTTCGAGAGCGCGGAACTGGCGCAGTGGCGCGGCTTCCGCGAAACCGAGGATTCGCGCTACGTGTCGCTGGTGCTGCCGTCGTACGCGGCGCGCCTGCCCTACGGCGCCAAGACCAATCCGGTCGAAAGCTTCGCCTTTGAAGAAGACGTCGACGGCACCGACCACGGCAAATACCTGTGGGCCAACTCGGCCTACCAGCTTGGCCTGCGCATCACCGACGCGCATGCCAAGTACAGCTGGTCCACGGCGATCCGTGGCGTGGAGGGCGGCGGCAAGGTCGACGGCCTGGTCGCGCACACCTTCAAGACGGATGAAGGCGACGTCGCGCTCAAGTGCCCGACCGAGGTCACCATCACCGATCGCCGCGAGAAAGAGCTCAACGACCTGGGCTTTATCGCCATCGTCAACGCCAAGGGCTCGAACAGCGCCACGTTCTTCGGCAGCCAGACGGCAAACAAGCCCAAGGTCTACAACAAGGATGAAGCCAACGCCAACGCGCAGTTGTCGGCGCGCCTGCCGTACGTGCTGGCCGCATCGCGTTTTGCGCACTACCTGAAGGTAATCATGCGCGACAAGGTCGGCAGCTTCCAGACGCGCGGAGACGTGGAGCGCTACCTGAACAACTGGATCGCGGACTACGTGCTGCTCAACCCGGCGGCGACCCCGGAGGCCAAGTCGCGCTTTCCGCTGAGCGCGGCGCGCGTCGACGTGACCGAGGTGCCGGGCAAGCCTGGCGCGTACCGCGCCACGTGCTTCCTGAAGCCGCACTTCCAGATGGAAGAGCTGACGGCTTCGATCCGGCTGGTGGCGGATCTGCCGGCCGCGGCAGCGTAAGCCGACCGGCAGGCACCCTCAGACATAACGGACCAGAGACAGCAGAGACATCATGGACACCATCATTCTTGACATCCCTGAGATCAAGGGAAGCAACAAGCAGCAGACCGGCCGGGCCGCCGAGCGAATCCTGATCTATTCGTTCTCGCACGGCGTGTCGATGCAAGTGACCAATGACCCGGGCAACTCGAAGCGGACCGCTGGCAAGGCGCAGTTCCATAGCATGCAACTGACGAAGCTGACCGACCAGGCCACGCCTGGGCTTTACGCCGCATGCGCCGCCGGCAGGTCGTTGGGCGAGGTGAAGCTGGAGATCGGCCGGACCGAAGACGGTGCGTTCCGCTCGGAGATGACCTACACGCTGAGCGACGCGATCGTTGAGTCGATCCATACCAGTGGTGGAGGCGGTCAGCCTTCCGATACGTTCGTGCTCGACTTCACCGCCATCACAGCGTTCTTTACGCAGCAGAAGGGCGATGCGCAGAAGGAAGGCACCGCAGCGTTCGGCTGGGACCTGGTGCAGAACGTGGCTTGCGCAGTGTCCGCGCCGCCGGAGCCGCAGAAGAAGGCAGCGTAAGCCGATCCGGTCCGGTCACCCGCAGCCCATGTCCGTCATCATCACCGGATCGCCGATGCCGCTGTTCGACAGGCTGTCGGCGGGCGCAAACGCACCCTCGGCGCAGTTGCTGCAAGGCGAGCCGCTGCGCCAGTCGGTGGCGCGCGAACTCGCACGGCTGCTCAATACGCGTTCGCGGCTGACGGCGGCGCAGTTCCTTGAGGCCGAGGGCACCGTGCTTGACTACGGCGTGCCGGATTTCTCTTTCCGCTCGTTCCAGTCGGTGCCGGACTGCGACGCGATCGCGGCGCTGGTCGAGCGAGCGATCGCAATGTTCGAGCCGCGCCTGCGTGATCCGCGCGTGCGCTTTGCCGATCGCGACACCCCGCGCCCGGTCCTGATGATCGACGGCGAGCTGCCGCTGGGCGCCGCGCCTGTGCGCGTGGCGTTCGAGCTCGCCGCGGCAGGCCAGCCTGCCGACCCGCGCTGGAGCGATCATGGCTGAGGGCGGGTTGCAGGGGATGGCACAAGAAATGCCGGAAGGCATCGGCGACGGCGGCATCCTGCCTTATTACAAGCGCGAGCTGGCCTACCTGCGCACGGAAGGCGCAGCGTTTGCCGAGCGCTATCCCAACGTGGCGGCCCGCATTGCGCTGCATGGGACCGAATCGCTCGATCCGCATACCGAGAGGCTGATCGAGGCGACGGCCTTCCTGGCGGCGCGCGTGCATCGCGACCTGGACCAGGCCTTCCCGCAGGTTGCCGCCGCGTTGCTGGAGAACGTGTGCCCGTCGCTGGTGCAGCCGGTGCCGTCGATGACAGTGGTGCAGTTTGATCTCGATGCCGCCCAGGGCAAGGTGACGGCCGGCTACGCCGTACCGCGCCACACCGGCGTGAGCGCGCGCACCGAAGACGGGGAGACGTGCCGCTTCCGCACGGCATGGGACACGACGCTGTGGCCGCTCGCGGTCACGCACGCGCGCATGACCGAGGACAACGGACTGCGGCTGACACTCGAATGCGGGCCTGGCGTAGACTTTTCCGAGCTTGAGCTCGGCACGCTGCGCATCCATCTGCATGGCGACTGGATGGTGACCATGCCGCTGTACGAGCTGCTTGTCACCGGCGTGGCCGCTGTCGGCGTGGAGCCGTCCGATGGCCCCCCGACCTGGCTGCCGGCCAGCGCATGGCGCGAGGCTGGCTATGCCCCCGGCGAGAACGTGCTGCCACAGCCGCCGCATGCGCAACCGGCCTACGGGCTGATGCAGGAGTACTTCGCGTTTGCGCGCAAGTTTCATTTCTTCGACCTGGACCTGCCGGCCGGCCGGCTCGGCAAGGGCCGCAGCTGTGATGTAGTACTGCGCCTGCAGCGCAGCGCGCCCGCGCTGGGACGGGTGCACGCCGGCATCTTCCGGCTGGGCTGCGTGCCGGCGATCAACCTGTTCTCGCAGACCAGCGAGCCCATCATGGTCGACCACCGGCACTATGAGTACCGTCTGGTGGCCGACCAGCGCCGCGAGGCGATGACCGAGATCCATTCGGTCCAGTCGGTGGTGCTGTCGGATCCGGCCAGCGACCGCTCGCTGGCGGTGCCGCCGTTTGCCGCGGCCACCGATGACCCGGCCGCAGGCGACCTGTTCTGGCACGCACGCCGCGAGCCGACGTTGCGCGCCAACTTGTCCGGCACCGACATGTATCTCAGCTTCGCCGATGCCGGCAACGTGCAGCGCCTGCCATCGGCACCCGTGGCGTATGCCAACGTGCTTTGCACCAATCGCCGGCTGGCGGAGCAGGTGCCAGTGGGCGCGCGCATGGTGCTGGAGAACGTGTCGAAGTATGCGCAGGTGCGCTGCCTGTATGAGCCGACCGTGCAACGCAACCCGCCCATGGGCAGCGAAACCCTGTGGCAGCTGATTTCACTGCTGACGCTGCACCACGGCACGCTCGCCGGCGGCGGCGCGGGGCGTCACGAGGTGCAGCAGATGCTGCGCCTGTTCGCGGGCGACGGCCACCGCCAGCAGGACCAGGTCCGGGGCATCCGCAGCGTGCGCTCGCTCGGCGCGACCGCGCATGTGGGCACCGAGGCCTGGCGCGGCTATTGCCGTGGCACCGAGGTCTCGATCGAGTTTGATCCCGACGCCTTTGTCGGCGGCTCGCCGCTGCTGCTGGGGGCCGTGCTGGCGCGCTTCTTTGCGCTGTACGCATCAGTCAATTCCTTTGTGCGGCTGGTGGTGCGCCGCGGAGACGAGATATGGAAGCAATGGCCAGCGATGACGGGCAGCCAGCCGCTGCTGTGATCGACCGCCTGGCCGCCAACCCGGCCGGCTTCGATCTGTTCCAGGCCATCAGCCTGATCGAGCGCGCGACACCGGGGGCGCCGCTCGGCCGCGGCAACGGCGCGGGCGAGCCGGTGCGCCTGCGTGGACTGGTCTCGCTGGCCTTCCAGCCGCGTGACATCGGCGCGGTGCACAAGGGTGGCGGCCACAAGAGCGGCGGCGACAAGGGCGGCGGCGACAAGAGCGGCGGCGGGCAGGCATTTACGCTCACGACGCCCGTGATGTCGCTGGCGGGGGCCGGCGGGCCGCTGCCGCTTGCCTACACGGAGATGCTGCTTGAGCGCCGCGCCGCGCGCGACCCCGCGATGGGCGACCTGCTCGACAGCTTCAACCATCGCTTCCTGTCATTCCTGTATCGCGGCCGGCGCAAGCATGCGCCGGCGCTCGGTGGCCAGCGCCCCACCAGCAGCACGCTGGCGGCGTGCCTGGATGCGCTCAGCAACCTGGGCCTGCAACGCGGGGCGGCGGTTGCCAATGTGCCTGCCGTGCCCGCCGGCGCTGCGCGTCCGACGCCGTGGCTGCGCCACGCCGGGCTGCTGGGCGCGGCACCGCGTTCGATGGCCGGTTTGCTTGCCATGGTCGGAGACCGGCTCGGCCTGCGCGTGGGCGGGTCCCAGTTCATTGGCGGCTGGCTGCCGGTCGATGCGGGCGATGCCGTGCGGCTTGGCGGCTGCGGGGGGGCAGCAGGCACCGCGCTTGGCTGCGGCGCGGTGCTGGGGCGGCGCGCCTGGGACCAGGCCGCCGGCATCCGGCTGGATGTGCAGGTGCCTGCGGCGGGGCGCCTGCAGGGACTGCTGCCCGGCGGCGGCGACCACGCGCTGGTAGCGGGGCTGGTGCGCGCCTATGCGGCGCAACCGCTGCAGGTGCGGCTCGCGCTCCGTCTCGGCACGCGCCAGCCCGCGGGCCTGGGCCTGGGCGCGCGCCTGGGCTGGACCGCCTGGCTGGCGGGCGGTGGACAGGCGCGGCCGGCGCCGGTGCAGCTGGCACTGCGCGGCGCCGGGCCGGACGGCGGCGTCCTTGACCCAATGGACGAACCCGCCGAACGCGACCATCGCAGCCTGCATCGCCAAAGTGTTCCGGCGGCACGGGCCAGCGTGCGCCAGCCATCCTGATCCGTACAAGCATGGACATCGATATCCGCACGCTGCTGGGCCGCCTCGATCCCGAGTGCCGGCATGCCATGGAGCAGGCCGCGCAACTCTGCGTCCGGCAGACGCATTACAGCGTCGACGTCGAGCACCTGCTGCTGCAGTTGCTGGAGGGCGGCGCCACGGACCTGCAGGACATCCTCGCGCACTTCGACCTCGCGCCCGAGCAGGTGGCGTCGCAGCTGCAGAAGGCGATCGACGGCTTCAAGCGCGGCAACGGCCGCACCCCCGCGCTGTCACCCAATTTTTCTCCGCTGTTCCAGGAAGCCTGGCTGCTCAGCTCGATGCTGCTCGGCGAGCAGCAGGTGCGGGCGGGCACGCTGATGCTGGCGCTGCTTGAAGTGGAAAGCCTGCGCGGCATGCTGCTGGATTCGGCGCCAGCCTTGCTCAGGATCCCGCGTGCAGCGCTGCGCGAGGCCTTGCCTGCGTTGCTGGGGGCATCGGCCGAGGGTGGCGAGCCCAGAAACGGGGCGATGCCGGCGCCCGATGGCGCGGCAGCATTCGGCATGCCGCAACGCGCGCAGGGCACGGGGCAACCATCGGCGCTGGCGCAGTTCACGGTGGACCTGACCGCGCTGGCGCGAGCCGGTGCGA
Organism: Cupriavidus sp. NPDC089707; assembly: GCF_044748965.1. Taxonomy (NCBI): domain Bacteria; kingdom Pseudomonadati; phylum Pseudomonadota; class Betaproteobacteria; order Burkholderiales; family Burkholderiaceae; genus Cupriavidus; species Cupriavidus sp. NPDC089707. The sequence continues at coordinate 88,971 of NZ_JBIVHB010000022.1, read as the reverse complement.
TCGACCCGGTACGCGGGCGCGACCTTGAGATCCGGCAACTGGTCGATGTGCTGCTGCGTCGGCGCCAGAACAACCCGATCCTGACCGGCGAGGCCGGCGTGGGCAAGACCGCGGTGGTCGAAGGCTTCGCGCAGCGCATCGTTGCCGGCGACGTGCCGCCGGCGCTGCGCAATGTGTCGGTGCGCTCGCTGGACCTGGCGCTGCTGCAGGCGGGTGCCGGCGTGAAGGGCGAGTTCGAGAACCGGCTCAAGTCGGCGATTGCCGAGGTGGCGGCCTCACCGGTGCCGGTGATCCTGTTCATCGACGAGGCCCACCAGCTGATCGGGGCGGGCGGCAGCGAAGGGCAGGGCGATGCCGCCAACCTGCTCAAGCCCGCGCTCGCGCGCGGCGAGCTGCGCACCATCGCCGCGACCACCTGGGCCGAGTACAAGAAGTACATCGAGCGCGACCCCGCGCTCGCGCGCCGCTTCCAGATCGTCAAGGTGGACGAGCCTGGCGAGGCCGCGGCCGTGGACATGCTGCGGGGCATGGTGCGCAAGCTTGAAGCGCACCACGGCGTGGAGATCCTCGACGACGCCGTGCGCGATGCGGTCAAGCTGTCGCACCGCTACGTCTCGGGCCGGCAGCTGCCCGACAAGGCCATCAGCGTGCTCGACACCGCATGCGCCCGCGTCGCGGTTGCGCAGAACGGCGTGCCGGAGGCGATCGAGGCGCTTGGGCGCGCCATCGAAAGCGCCGACAACCAGTTGCGCATCCTGCGCCATGAGGCCGCCACCGGCACGGACCGCGCCGATGAGATCGCCGCGGCAACGCGCCAGCGCGACGAGGCCCGGGCGCAGCACGCGCGCCTCAGCGACAAGCTGGCCACGGAGAAGCACGCCGTCGGGGAGATCCTGGCATGGCGCCGCAGGATCGCGGCGTTCCTCGAGAAGCAGAGCCAGGCCGACGCTGGTGCTGCGCATGCCATCGGGGATGCCGCCGGAGACGCCGTAGACGCCGTAGACGCCGCCGGGGATGAGGACGACGAGAATGCCGACAGCGCCGAATCGCTGGGCGCCAGCCTGGCGCGCCTGGAGAAGGGCCTGGAGGCCGTCCAGAACGACGAGCCGATGGTGCCCGTATGCGTGGATTCCGCTGCGGTCGCGCAGGTCATTTCCGGCTGGACCGGTGTTCCGGTGGGCCGCATGCTCGCCGATGAGCTGCATACGGTGCTGTACCTGCAAGACAAGCTGGCTGAACGCGTGGTGGGCCAGGGCGAGGCCCTCGACGCGATCGCGCGCCGCATCCGCACGTTCCGCGCCGACCTCGATGACCCCGGCAAGCCCGTGGGCGTGTTCCTGCTGGTCGGCCCGAGCGGCGTGGGCAAGACCGAGACCGCGCACGCGCTGGCCGACCTGCTCTACGGCGGCGAGCGCAACATGATCACGGTCAACATGTCGGAGTTCCAGGAAGCCCACAGCGTATCGGGCCTGAAGGGCGCGCCGCCGGGCTACGTGGGCTACGGCCGCGGCGGCGTGCTGACCGAGGCCGTGCGCCGCCGCCCGTACAGCGTGGTGCTGCTCGACGAGATGGAGAAGGCGCACCCCGACGTGCTGGAGCTGTTTTTCCAGGTGTTCGACAAGGGCGTGATGGAAGATGGCGAGGGCGTGCCGATCGATTTCCGCAACACGGTGATCCTGCTGACATCGAACGCGGCGCAGGATGTGATCAGCGAAGCATCGCGCGGCGCGCGGCGCCCGCCGCCGCAGGAACTGGTCGAAAAACTGCGCCCGGCGCTGCTCAGGCAGTTCAGCCCGGCATTCCTGGCGCGCCTGGTGCTGGTGCCGTACTACCACCTGGGCGACGCCCAGATCCGCGATATCGTCGACCTCAAGCTTGAGCGGCTGGCGCAACGCTTCGCGCGCAACCACGGCGCGCGCCTGAGCTGGGACGATGCCCTGGCACAGGCGATCACGCAGCGCTGCACCGAGGTCGACAGCGGCGCGCGCAATGTCGACCACATCCTGACCCAGTCGGTGCTGCCGGAGCTGGCGCGCCGCGTGCTTGAGCAACTGTCGGTCTCCGAACCGTTCGGCGGCGTGCATCTCTCGCTCGACGCCAGCGGCGGCGTGGCGTTCCGCTTTCTGCCGCAAGAGGGGCGCTGACGCATGATCCCGAAAGAGGCCACCCAGGCCGGCAGCTTCGCGACACTTGCCACGCCGTTTGGCAGCCTGCTGCTGGACGGCCTTGCCGGGCGCGAGGCATTGTCCGAGCTGTTCCGGTTCAGCCTGCGCATGCGCTCGGCGGACAAGGGGCTCGACCCGAGCCGCATCGTGGGCCAGCGCCTCACGGTCACGCTGCAGCATCCGGGTGGCGCGCCGCGTCACCTGAACGGGATCGTCACGCGCTTTGCGCAAACCGGGGCGGACCACAACCATGGCTTCTACACGGCGGAACTCGCGCCACGCCTGTGGCTGCTGACCCTCGGGCGCGACCGCGTGATCTACCAGAGCCTGTCCGCAGCGCAGATCATCCGCCGCGTGCTGCAGTCCTTCGACGTCGCGTTCGAGGCCCGCATCACGGAGGCGCGCTATCCGGTGCGCGAGTACTGCGTGCAGTACGACGAGAGTCCGTTCGATTTCATCTCGCGGCTGATGGAAGAGGAAGGCATCTTCTACTTCTTCACGTTCGCGGATGGCGCGCACACCATGGTGCTGGCCGACAGCCCGTCCGCCCATAAGCCCGGCGCGCACTGCGCCGACATCGCCATGCACGACGTGCAGCGCCCACCGGCAAGCGCTGCGCTGATGCTGGCATTCGGCATGGCGCGCCAGCTTGGCGCCGCGACGCAGGTGCTGGCCGATTACGACTACCTGCAGGCCCGTACTTCGCAGGGCACCGCGGAAGCCGGCGCGGCGCCCGTGGCGCAGCAGTATGTGTTTCCCGGCAGGCATAAGGATGCCGACGACGCCAAACGCAAGGCGGCCATCCGGGTTGGCGCCCAGCAGGCCGAGGCGCAGACGGGCGTGGGCGAGAGCCAGTGCCATCACCTGGCCGCGGGCGCCCGCTTCACGCTGCGTGGCCACGTCAACCCCGCGCTGGATATCGCCTACGTGGTGCGCGTGGTGGAGCATGCCTGGGGTGGTGATGCCTATCGCAACACGGTGTCGGTATTGCCGCTGTCGGTGCCGTTCCGCGCGCCGCTCAGCACGCCCCGCCCGCTTGTCACGGGCACGCACACCGCCATCGTGGCAGGTTCCGAGGGCGAAGAGATCTGGACCGATGCGCATGGCCGCATCAAGCTGAAGTTCCACTGGGACCGCGCGCCCGGCGCCAACCAGGACAGCTCGTGCTGGGTCCGCGTGGCGCAGGCCTGGGTGGGCGCCGGCTGGGGCCAGCTGTTCCTGCCGCGCGTGGGGCAGGAGGTGGTGGTCAGCTATGTCGACGGCGACCCGGACCGGCCGCTGGTGACCGGCAGCGTCTATAACGGCCAGTCAGGCGTGCCGGTGCCGCTGCCGGCCATGCAGACACAGAGCGTGATCCGCTCGCGGTCATCGAAGGGTGGATCGGCCGGCAACGAATTGCGCATGGAAGACAAGGCCGGTGCCGAGGAACTGTACCTGCGCGCCCAGCGCGCCATGACGGTCTCGGTGGCCGACACGCTGTCCACCACCGTGGAAGCGGGTGGCGAAACGCATCTGGTCACGGCCGGCGACCTGGCCCTGGAGATACGGTCCGGCAATGAAACGCACAAGGTGAGCGGCACGCGCAAGGTCGAGACCCAGGGCGACGAGACCCACGCCAGCGGCGCGGCGTTTGCGCACGATGTCGGCGGCAACTACAAGCTCACCGTGAAAGGCAACCTGGTGATCGAGGCCGGCGGATCGATCTCCTTCAAGGCGGGGACCTCGCTGCAGTGCGAGGCCGGCACCACGCTGAGCAGCAAGGCCGGCACCACCCTGAGCAACGAGGCCATGATGGTCAGGCAGAAGGCGTCGGCAGCGCAGACGATGGAAAGCGGCGGCATGCTCGAGCTCAAGGGCGCCCTGGTGAAACTGAACTGAGCCACGAAACAGATCCATGCCACCCGTTGCCACCCCATCACCCGATCCAGGAGCCGTCATGGCCGAGACCCATGACCGCGAAGGCCGCCTGGAGTCGCGCGTGCCACTGGTCGATGGCCGCCCGCACGGCAGGTTCGAGTGCTTCCGTCCGGATGGGTCGCTGCGCCTGGACGCGGAATACGAGCACGGCGAGCTGTCGGGGCTGCTGCGCGCCTATGCCGCCGACGGCAGTCTCGAATACGAAGCGCACTATGCCGGCGGCCAGCTGCACGGCGTCAGCGCGACCTACCGCAACGGACGGCTGGAGTCGCGCCAGCACTACGCAGGCGGCCAGCCCGCGGGCGAGAGCGTGTGCTACGCGCCGTCCGGGGAGGTTACCGCGCGCAGCGTCTACCGGCAGGGCTGTCTGGAGGAAGAGTCCGTCTACGCGCACGAAGGCGTGGTGGTGCGCCGCAGCCGCTACCGTGCCGGCAAGCTGGATGGCGAAACGCGCGAGTACGGTGCCGGCGGTACGCTGGTGCAATCGCTGCCGTACCGCAACGACCTGCTGCACGGCAGCGTGCGGCGCTTCGGCCCGGAGGGCGAGGTCATTGCCGTGCGCAGCTACGCCGACGGCAAGCCCCGGGGCGACTGGCAGGCGATGGCGCCCGGCGATGGCGACGATGGCGGGGCGGCGCCCGCGGGCTTCGCACAGCGTCTCGAGCGCTGGCTGAGGGGTTAAGGGGTGAAGGAGTGAAGGGGTGAAGGGGTGAAGGGAGTCAGGCATGGCTTTGCAGGTAACCACTGGCGCGACGATGCAGTGCAGCTTCGGGCTGGCGCCGTCCAGCCTCGTTGTGCTGCCGCTTGCGCGCGTGCTGGCCGGCACCGGTGCGGCCAGCGTGATGGACCACATGCCGATGGTCAATATCCCGCCCTTCGGGCTGTGCAACTGCCTGGGCAACCCGCAGGTCGCCGCGGCCACGGCGGCGGCGCTGGGCGTGCTGACGCCGATGCCCTGCGTGCCGATGACCACGGCGCCGTGGCTCCCGGGCGCTCCGACCGTGCAGATCGGCGGCGCGCCGGCACTGCAGCACACCTCGAAACTGATGTGCGCGTGGGGCGGCGTGATCCAGATCGTTGCGCCGGCACAAGCCACCGTGATGACGCCCTGATGTCCGCCGAATGCAACCCGATGCAACCCGATGCAACCCGATGCAACCTGAGGCAACCATGACCTACGTCTTTTCCATGAGCTCGCGCATGGTGACCATCGCCGTGACCTGCGCAGTGCTGCTGTGCGCGCTGCTGTTCCTGATGGGCGTGGAGATCGGCGCCCGCCTGGCGCGGCCGGGTGGACCCCAGGGCGCGGCGCCGCTGGCCATGGCGCCCGCGGCCACTGCCGTGCAGCCCGCCATTGCCCCAGTGGCAACGACGCCCCAGCCGGGCACTGCGCAGCCCGCCATCACCGTGGGTATGACAGCGGGCATGACCGCGGCCCCGGCTGCGCCCTCGACTCCCTGAAGCATGAACCGACCGAACCCATGTCGTTGACCCCTACCCTTGATCTCCGCCGTGCCGGCGCATGCGTGTGGCGCCGGCTGGCGCTTGCGCTCGCTGGCGTCGCGCTCGCCCTGCCGGCTACTGGCCACGCGCAGCCCACCCACGCGCCCACGGCATCTTTCGCCATGCAGAGCGGCGTGCCGGATGGCCCGCCTGCTACCGCGCCCGTCTCCACGCCGACCGGACTGGAGCTGATGCCGGACGGACGCCTGATGGCGCCCGAGTTCGCCCGCATTGCCAGCCGGGGGGAACTGGTGGTCGCGGTGCTGAAGGTGGACCAGCCCCCGTTCTTCCAGGAGCGCAACGGCGAACTGAGCGGGCTGGACATCGACCTTGCGCGCGAGCTTGCGCAGAAGCTCAACGTGCGCGTGCGCTTCAACCGCGACGCCACCACCTTCGACGGGGTGGTCAGGCTGCTGGCGCAGGGTCAGGCCGACGTAGCCATCAGCAAGCTGTCGCGCACGCTGCCGCGCATGCAGATCATCAGCTTCAGCACGCCATACCTGCGGCTGAACCGCGCGCTGCTGCTCAATCGCGTCAAGTTCGCGCAGTTGGCGCGCGGCCGGCCCGTGCCGGAGGTGATTCGCGCCTACGACAGCTCGATCGGCGTGGTTGGCAACTCTTCGTACTCGGAGTATGTGGTGAACAACTTTCCCAAGGCCTATGTAACCGCTTATCCCACCTGGAACGATGCCCTGAAGGCGCTGAACGACGGCCGTGTCGCGGCGGTGTACCGCGACGAGTTCGAGGTCAAGCGCGTACTCAAGTCGGATCCGACCGCGGCGCTCAGGCTGCGCGTGGTGACGCTGCAGGATCTTGAAGATACCCTGGGCATCGCCGTCAATGTCTCGGCGCCGGCGCTGCTGGGCTTTGTCAACCAGTTCCTTGCCGAGCGCCCCAGGCGGCTCGAGGTCGCGGACGTGCTGCAGGCGGCCACCCAATGAGCGCGCCCGCCATGAAGCCGGGCACGGCCCAGGCACAACACGCCGCGTCCATGAAGCTGGATGCCCGCAAGCTCTACGCCATCGCCCTCAATCCGTGGGTGGTGATCGGCAGCCTGGCGCTGGGCGGTGCCACCGGGCTGCTCTGGCCCGCGCTGGCGCGGCATCTCGGGGTGGTGGGCGATGTCTATGTCGACCTGCTCAAGATGACCACGCTGCCGTTCATGGTGTCGGCAGTGATCTTCAGCCTGCAGCGGCTGTTCCGCGACGGCGGTGCCTCGCGGCTGATGATCCGCGTGGTGACCGTGTTCGTCGGCGCGTCGCTGCTGGTGGCGGTGGTGTCGGCACTGGTGCTGGTCGTGATGCGCCCGGGCAGCGATCTGTCGAGCGCCACCATGCAGACCTTCGGGGCGATGGTGGGCAACGATGCCAGGTCGGGCGACACGGTGATGAACCTCTACGGCGCGGATATCCAGGAAAAGTCGCTCAGCCTGTCCGACGTCCTGACCAGCCTGATCCCGACCAACATCTTCGCGGCACTGGCCAATGGCGACGCGCTCAAGGCACTGGTGTTCGCGCTGATGTTCGGCCTGGCCGTGGGGCGCGTGCCCGAGCGCATCTCCATCGGGCTGAGCCTGTCGCTGGAAACGGTCTACCACGCCTGCCAGAAGCTGATGCACTGGCTCAGCTATCCCTTGCCCGTGATCCTGTTCTGCATGAGCGCGGCGCAGCTGGGCAAGTCCGGGCTGGAGCCGCTGCAGGCAATGATGCAGTTCGTGCTGGCGTTCTTTATCGCGTCGGTGCTGCTGCTGGCGCTGGCGGTCGTGATCATCTGGAAGCGCTCCAACCAGAGCCTGGGCGCCACGCTGGATGCACTGCGCTCGCCGTTTGCGCTGGCGCTGGCCACGCGCAACAGCGCGGCCTGCATGCCCAGCATGATCGAATGCCTGGTCGACCGGCTGGGCTTCGCCCGGGTGCGCGTGGAACTGCTGGTGCCGCTTGCGATCTCGCTGCTGCGCGTGGGGCCAATGGTCTATTACGTCTGCGCCACGCTGTTCATCGCGCAGCTCTACGGCCATCCGCTGGGCCTGATCGATATCGCCACCGTGCTGCTGGCGTCGGTGCTGGCAGGCTTTGCCTCGGCCGGCATGACGGGCCTGGTGATCGTTTCGCTGGTCGGCATGACCTGCGCCTACCTCGGCCTGCCGTTCGAGGCCGCATTCATCCTCTTTCTTGCCGTCGACCCGGTCTGCGACATGCTGCGCACGCTGATCCTGGTGATCGGCAATACGGCAGCGGTGTCGGTGATCAGCCCGCGGCCGCTGCAGCTCTAGGCAGTCATCATGAACAACGGAAGTACGGATGTGACCATGATCGGGGTGCTGGGCGGCATGGGGCCGCTGGCGACGGTGGATTTCCTCGATCGCGTGGTGCGGCTCACCGATGCCGCGCGTGACCAGGACCACCTGCCGATGGTGGTGGCGCATCTGCCGCAGACCCCTGACCGCTCGCGCTCGATCCTGGCCGGCGACGCCCTGCCGCTGCCCTACCTGCTGCGCGGCATTGAACTGCTCAACCGCAACCAGGTCGGGCTGGTGGTGATCCCGTGCAATACCTCGCACCACTGGTATGCGCAACTGAGCGCGCACAGCGCCGCCCCGATCCTGCATATCGCGCGGACCTGCGTGGCGGCGCTGCCTGGCGATGCCGGGCGCGTGGCAATCCTGGCCACGCGCGGTGCGCTGGCCTCGGGCATCTACCAGGCAGCACTGGACGCGCGCGGGATCGGGGCAGTGGTGCCGCCGGAACCGGTGCAAGCGCAGGTCGACGCATGCATCCGGGCCGTCAAGGCCGGCGCGCTGGACGAGGCCGGGGAGGCGCTCGCCAGCGCGCTGGCGCGGATCGCGGCGCTCGGTGTCGGCACCGCGATCATGGGCTGCACGGAAATCCCGGTGGCGGCGCGCGGCCTTGCCGCGCCGCCGGTCAGGCTGGTCGACAGCACCACCGAGCTGGCGCGGGCAACGGTGGCGTTCGCGCTGGCGCGCGGCTGGAACAAGGCCGCATGAAGGCGCTGCACTGGCTCTCGCACAGCGTGCCCGGACTGCTGTTGTGCCTGGTGGCGGGCGCGCTCGCCGGTACGGTGGCGGGGCCGCTTGGGCGCTTCGCATGGCTGCTCGGACAGCTCTACCTGTCGGTGGTGAACATGGCCGCGGTGCCGCTGCTGGTGGTGGCCACCTTCTTCGGCCTGCGCCAGGTGCTGGCGCTGCCACGCGCCGGGGCGCGCTTCGGCGCCATCATCGGCACGGCTGCCGGCGTGGTGGGCGCGTGCGCGCTGGCCGGCGCGCTGGCGGGCGTGGCGGCCGCACCGGGCGCAGACCTGTCGGCGCAGGCCAGCGAAAAGCTTGGCACGCTGATCCTCAGCGGCGTGGCGGACGGCGGCGAAGTGCGCGTGGACCTGCATGGCAGCGTAGCGGCAGGGGCCGATGCGGACAAGGAGGCCAAGGGGTCGCACGCGCTCGGGGAGATCATTCCCGACAACTTCTACCGCGCGCTCGCGCATGGCCAGGCGCTGGGCGTGCTGGCCGGAACGCTGCTGTTCGGGCTGGCGTTCGCCGCGCTGTCGCGCGAGCAGACCGGCATGCTGAGCAATGTGTTCGAGGGCATCTATCGCACCTTCGAGCAGATCATTGCCCACGCCAACCTGCTGATCCCGGTACTGGCCTTCGGGCTGGCGGCCCATCTCTCGATGCACGCCGACCGCGCCGCCATGGGCGCGATGGCCGGGGTGCTGGTCACGTTCCTGATGCTCTGCCTGCTGCTCAGCGGCGTCGCCGCCGCAGCGATTGCAGCCTGCGGCCGGCTCTCGTTCGCGCAGGTGGTGACCGAGCTGAATGGCTCGATGCTGGTCGGCCTGGCCTCGGGCAGCGCCACCGCGCCGATCCCGCACACGATCGAAGCCATGAGCGCGCGGCTGGGCTTTCCGCGCGGGCTGGTGGAGCTGGTGGTGCCACTGGGCGCGGTGTTCGTGCGCGGGGGCGCGGCGCTGTACTTCGCGCTGGTCACCGTGTTTGTCGCCAACCTGTACGGGCGCCCCGTGGGCGCGGGCGACGTGGCCTGGATTTCGATGGCGGCAACCATGGCGGCCTGGCTCTCGGCGGGGCAGGGCGGCATGGGGACGGTGGCGTATGCGGGCGTGGCGCTGTCGGTGCTGCAGTTGCCGGCGGAGGCTGCGGCGGTGCTGCTGCTGGCGATCGACCCGATCTGCGATGGCCCGCGCAACGCCCTGAGCCTGGTGTGCACCTGCGTGGTGATTGCACTGGTTTCGGTGGGCCTGCCGATGGAGCGTGCCGCGACGCAGCCGCTGCAGGACGGGCCGGCGCGGATTGGCCTGCCGGGCGCCCGTTTGCCGGCGGCGCAGGCGGCGGCCGTGCAGCTGGTGCTGACGCGCGCGCAGCTGGCACTGGCCAGCGCTTGCGCGCTGCTGGCGGCGCTGCTGATCGTGCTGATGGGTATCGGGGTGGGCGCGAAATGACACCGCATCCGCAACCAACAAGGAGGCCGAAGATGACGACGCCCGCTCACGCGCCTTGCGCGCCCCTGCGCTGCGTCCGCATGCTGCTGCTGACGGCGGCGTGCGCTGGCCTGCTCGGGGGCTGCGCCGCCTTCAAGGGCGACAAGGTCAAGTGGAAGCAAGTCACGCTGACGGCGGCGGCGGATGCCAACGGCAACAGCCCGGTGGCCGTGGACGTAGTGCTGGTCAGCGACGAGGCCCTGCAGGCCCGGCTGGCTGACCTGCCCGCGGCCAAGTGGTTTGCCGGGCGCGCCGATCTCGGCAGCACCTACCCGAGCGGGCTGCGCTACCGCAGCTGGGAGCTCGTGCCCGGCCAGCGGCTGGATGTCGCGGCTGAAGACCTGGAGGGGCCGCGGGTTGCCGCGGCCTATGTGTTCGCCAATTACCAGGCGCCGGGCGCGCACCGCGCCCGCATCGAGCAATTCAACGGCACGCTTGCCGTGCAGCTCGACAGCGCCGCCTTCACCGTACTGGTCACCAAATGAACCTGACTTTCCCTTCCACGGCGGCTCACGGCCAGGGAGCCACCCATGACTGAGGGCGCACTGCCGGTCGATCGCGTCGAATGGCACGAGGGCATGCTGCTGGCGCCCCAGCATCTGCAGCTTCTGGCCGGGCGCCTGGACTCGCTGGTGGCCTGGCAGACGCTGGCGGCGGCGCCGTTTGGCTGGGGCGTGCGCCGGCTGGAGTTCGACGCGGGCCTGCTGCCGGCGGGCGTGGTGCGCGTGCTGCGGCTGGAAGCCATCATGCCGGATGGCACCGCCGTGTCGTACGCCCGTGACGATGCCCGCCAGCCCCCGCTGGAGCTGGCGCTCGAACCGTTCGCCGAGGCCCTGGCCGCCGGCATGCTCGATCTCCATCTCACGCTGCCCGTGGCGGCAGCGAACCGCAAGGACGGGCAGGTCAGGCGGTTCCGGTCTGTGACGGGCCCGTTGGTGGAGGACGAGGTATCCGACGCGCCGCCCGCCGATATCCCGCGCCTGCTGCCGGGCCTGGCGCTCGATGCCGGCGCCCGGCCATCGCCGCTCCATGTGTCGCTATGCCTCGGCGCGGTCTACAAGGACAACGAGATCGTGCGGCTTGGCGACCGCCTGCCGCCGTTGCTGGAGGTGGCACGCGGCAGCGCGTTGTGGACCGCGGTGGCTTCGCTGGTCGCCCAGTTGCGCGGCAAGGCGGCGTTCGTGGCCAGGCAGACCGCGATTCCTTCGTCCCGCGCGGACGACCGCCTGACCCAGCTGGAGCTGAAGGACCGCCTGCGCAGCCTCGTCAGCGCGCTGCCGCTGCTGGAAGCGGTATTGCGCACGCCGCACCTGCATCCGCTTGCGCTCTATCTGGCGCTGGCCTCGGTGCTCGGGTCGCTCAGCCTGCTCAAGCCGGGAGGGCTGCCGCCGGTGCCGGACGACTACGACCACGCCGACCCCATGGCCGTCTTTACGCCCCTGCTGCGCGCGCTGCGCGAGACGCTGGCGGAGGTCAGCGAGGAGTACCGCGAGCACAAGTTCGAGTTCCGCCACGGCGCGTTCGACATCGTGCTGCTGCCGGACTGGATCGGCGAGCGTCTGGTGGTGGGCCTGCGCGGGCAGTCAGAGCGCGACCTGCTGGCCTGGATGTCGGGCGCGGTGGTGGGATCGCAGTCGGTCTACCCGTCGCTGCGCACGCGCCGCGTGCTGGGGGCGGCGCGCCGTGTCGTCGAGCATGCCGAAGACCTTGGCGTGCGCTCCGGCTCGGGTTACCTGTTGTTCGAGATCGAGGCGGATCCGGCGCTGATCCATGCCAGCGAGGCCATGGTGATCGGCAACCCCAATGAAGGCGCGAGCGTGCAGCGGCCGCAGGAAATGCTGCTGTTCGTCAAGGGCTGACCACGGACTCTTCCCATCAAGGCAAACAGACTATGGCGCGCTACCGACCGGAAACCGAGGAAGACGATCTGGCCACCGGGCAGTTCCGGGCATTCCTGGATGAACTCGTCACGATGCAGGCGCGGTTCTCCGAACTTCCCGATCTCAGCGGCGAGATGGCCGCGCAAGGCATGAATCGCCACCTGCTGAATCTGCTGGAGGTGCAGACACTGCAATCGCGGCGCGACAGTTCCCGCTTCGAGATGGAAGATGTGGCCGATGCCCGCTACCTGAAGGCGGTGCTTGCCGATGAAATCCTGCTGAACGCCGACTGGGCCGGCCGTGCCGAGTGGCACGCGCACCTGCTCGAATCCACGCTGTTTCGCACCAATGTGGCCGGCGACCAGGTGTTTCGCCGCATCGAACAGCTGCTGCTCGACCGCGAGCCGTCGCGGCGCAACCTGGCGCGGTTGTACCTGTTCACGCTCGGGCTGGGCTTCCAGGGGCGTTTTCGCGGCGCCGATGCCGGTGCTGATACCGATCCCAGGCTGCGCAGCCTGCGCGAGGAGTTGTATGAGTTCATCTACCAGCGCCGCCCGGACCTGGGCGGGCGCGAACGCGTGATCAGCGAGCCGGCCTATGCCCACACGCTCTCGCATATCGCGCCGCGCAAGCTGCCCACGCTGACGCGCTGGTCCGTGGTGTTCCTGCTCGGCCTGGCCACCCTGCTGGCGCTGTCCGAGGTGACCTGGCTGTGGCAATCCTGGCCGGTGCGCGAAGCGCTGCGGGCCGACACCGTGGCGGGGGGCACGCCATGACGCACCGGCAGGCCGGCCCGGCCCGGGAGGCGAGCGCATGCTGACCAGCAACCTGTTCCTGATCTCGATCGGCGTGCTCACGCTGGTGGCGCTCGCCGTGCTGGGCGCGGTGCTGTACTTCGCCGCGCAGCGGGCCCGCGCCAGGCCGGCGGCCGAGCGCAAGATCGTGCGCTTGCGCACCGATTCCTTGCGTACCGCGTTCCGCCAGGCGATTGAACTGGTCGAGGGCAATATCGCCTCGCGCGCCGAGCGCTACAACATTCCCTGGATCCTGGTGCTGAACGAGGGCGAGGATGCGCGGCCGCTGCCCATCGCGCAGTCCGGCGTGGCCAGCGTGCTGAGTTCCGACGCCGCCAATGCGGCGGCAACGCAGGGCATCTCCTGGCACTTCTTTGACCGCGGCGTCGTCATCGACATTAACGCGGCCTATCTTGGCTCGCCCGACGACGACACCGATGAAAAGCCCTGGGACGAGTTCCTCGGCCTGTGCCGCGGCTATCGCCCGCAACGGCCGTTCGACAGCGTGGTGGTGACGGTGCCGGCGGCGATGCTGCTGGCAGACGACACCGATGCGCAGCTGGAGCTGGTGCGCCGGGCCAAGCTGGCGCACCGGCGGCTGTGGCTGGCGCAGAACCGCTTTGCGGTGCGATTCGCGGTCTATGTGGTGGTGACGGGCTGTGAGTCGCTGCCGGGCTTCGCGCACTTTGCCCGCGCGCTGCCTGAGCCGATGCGCGCCAGCATGCTTGGCTGGTCGTCGCCGTACGACCTGTCGGCCACCTACCAGTCGGGCTGGATCGATACGGCCATGTCCGGCGTCGTGCGCGCGGTGTCGGACAGCGTGGCCGAACTGCTGGCGCTGGGGGCGCAGGAGGTGGATGCGTGCCAGTCGCTGCTGCTGCCGGCGCGCATCGATGCCATGCGCGGCCAGCTTACGCGCTATGTCGACGAGCTGCTGCGGCCCAGCGCCTATCACGAGCCCTTCTACCTGCGCGGGGTCTACCTGACCGGCGACAGCGGCGAGCTGGCGGCGCACGCGCCGGCCTTCGCCGCGCCGCGGCTGCGCGCGGCTGAGGCTGAGGCCGAGTCTGCGTCTGACCCCGCGGCGCAAGCGGACGAGCGCGCGCCGGCGACGGCGCTGCCTGGCAGTACCGGCTCGCCTGCCGACCTGCTCAACGAGCTGATGCGGCAGCCGGCGTTCCTGCGCGACCTGTTCGAGAAGAAGATCTTCCTGGAGTACGGGCTGACACGCCCGTCGCGTTCGCAGCAGCTGGCACGGCCGGTGGTGCACCGCGCGCTGCGCTGGGGTGGCATGGCGGTGCTGTGCGTGTGGAGCGGGGGCCTGATGGTGGCGACATGGCAGATGAGCCACCGCAATGGCGAACTGCTCGCCGCGCTCAGCGAGCTGCGCGCGGGCGCGCAGCAGCGCGCGCTGGCCGCGCAGCGCGGCCAGGACCTGCCGCCAGACTGGTACCGGCGCCAGGCGCTGGCGCTGATCGCGATGAATCAGCGCCTGAGCGCGCAGTCGGTTTCGTCGTGGTTCATGCCGGGCTCCTGGGCGTTGATCGACGACCTGGACGGGCGCGTGCATGACCGCTTCCAGCGCGCCTTCGGCGAGATCGCGCTCGATACCATCGATCGCGAACTGCTGGCGCGCGTCGACCTGCTGACCGGTGTGGGGCGCGATCCGAGCACCGGCCAGCTGGTCATCGGCGACAGCTGCCTGGCCCCGCCGGGCGCGAGGGGCGACGCCTTGCCACCGCGCAGCCTGGCGCTGGAAGACATGCCGGAGATGCGTGCGCTGCAGCAGTATGTGGCGTCGGTCGACCAGTTCGACGCGGCGCTGCAGGCGCTGCGCCGGCTGGAGACGCCGCAGCCTGGCAACGCCGATGCGCTGCGGCTGGTGGTGCGCTACGCGCTGGGGGCCGAGTTGCAGGGGGATGTGTCGGCAAGCCTGCCATTTTTCCAGCGCGAGCCTGGCACGGGGCGCGGCGCCGCGAGCCTTGCCACCGGCGGCAGGGCGCTGACCGCGCTGGTACCGCCGCTGCGTTGCACCTTCGACAAGGGGGCGCGCCAGCTCGACGACCGGCTCTTCAACAACAATCCGCTGCTGGTAGCCGAGCGTGCCGTCAGATCCGGCCTCGACTCCCTGACGGGCGGCCTCAATACCGGCCTCAATACCGGCAGCGGTTTCAGCCGGATCCTGGCCGACTATCGCGGCATCGTCGGAGCGATCGGCACGCAGCAGGAATTGCTGGCGTCCGGCAAGGGCGGCTGGATCAAGCAGCCGCAGTTCGCGGCGGGCACCGTCTACGAGCGCACGCTTGCGCTGGCCGCGCAGAACCGCCTGCTCGGCGAGGACCTGGTGGCGCGGGCGCGTGCGCGTTCGGAGAGCGGGTTCCAGGCCTTCACCGGCGAGCTGGCGCAGCGCTTCAGCGGGCCCGACAGCGGCATTGCGTGGCAGGACAAGGACGGGCGCTTTGCCGTCACGCCGGAACGGCTGGCCTTGCGCGACCGCCTTGCCGCGCTGCTGAACCAGCCGTTCATGGCGCCCCCGCGCGACCTGGCGCTGCCGGCCCTGCCGACAGGATCGGCGGTGCTGTGGGATCGCCAGCAGCTTGACCAGGCCATCGCGCTGGGCGAGATGCGCAAGCGCTTTCTGGATGAAGGGCTCGCGGGCCTGCCTGGCCCATGGCGCGACGCGATTGCGCAGAATGTGGACCAACAGTTTGCGCGCCTGATGATGGACCAGGTCGCGACCGCGGCAATCCCTGCACCGCTGCCGGCCGACGGGGGCAGCGCCGGGTTTGAGGCCGCGCTGGGACGCATCGCGCGCATCAAGACCTTGCTGGGCGACATGCATGCGATGTCGCGCGCGGATGATCTCGATGCGCTGGTCTCGCGCGATGCGCTGGCGCGATTGCGCGCGGTGGACGACATGCTGCAGCAGTCAGAGCTGTACGCGATCCGGCAGGGCGGCGCGGGGGACGGCGCTCGCGCCTCACGGTCATCGGTGCTGACCGCGTTCGGCCTGAGCGATGCGGCGGCGCTGGGACCGTACCTCGACCAGCAATCGGCGCGCGCGCAGGCCCTGGGCCGCGAGGCCGCGGTGTATCTTGCCGCGCTGTCCCCTGCCGATTCCGGCTCCGGACTGGCGTTGCGCTGGCAGGCCCTGAACCGGGACCTCGAGCGCTATCGGCTCCGCAACCCGAACAGCCGGCTGCTGATGCTGGAGCAGTTCGTGCGGGCCGCGGCGGCGGATGCCGGCCAGGGCGTCTGCCTGTCGCGCTTTGCGGCGCGGCCTGCCGGCGGGGACGACTACTTTGCCGCGCTGCATGTGCGCCTGTACGACGGTCTGCTCGCGCGTTGCGTGCAAGGCTATTTCGCCGACCTGCAGCGGCAGTGGGACGGGTTCTCGGCCACCTTCAATGAACGGCTGGCGGGGCGCGCGCCGTTTGGCGGCGCCGCGCAGGGCGGCACCGCCAACGCCAGTGACGTGCGTACGGCGGACTATGCCGAGCTTGGACGCGTGCTCAAGCGCTACGAGCCGCTCTCGGCGACATACCGGGCCTCGCGCGGCGACGGGCCGCTCAGGAACATTGCATCGGGCGTGCCGGTGCACCAGTTCATCGACAGCTTCGACCAGGTCAGGACGCTGCTTGCGCCCCTGTATCCGGCCGAAGAGGGTGCGGCGGCGGGCTATGACGTGAGCGCGGAATTCCGTGTCAACCGCGGCGCGGAACTGGCCGGCAACCAGATTATCGACTGGACGCTGGCGATCGGCGCACAGAGCCTGACGATGCGCGACGCGCCGCGCGCGCTGCACTGGGATTACGGCAGCCCCGTGACGCTGACGCTGCGCTTTGCCAAGGATTCACCGATGCTCGCACTGCCTGACGCCGAGCAGCGCACGCTGTCCACCGACGGCAAGACCATGACCTGGCGCTTTGCCGATCCGTGGTCGCTGCTGTCGTTCATCGCACGCCACCGCATCGCGGAGCCGGGCGGGCGTGCCGACCAGACGGCGCAACTGCTGCGTTTCGACTTCCCCTTGGCCAGCACTGCCCCCGATCTCACACCGGCGTCCAGGCCCGCGCGCGGCCGCGTGTTCCTGCGCCTGGTGCTGACTGCCACGGGCAAGAAACTGCCGCTGCCGTGGCCGCCAAGCTTCCCGACCCGGGCTCCCGAATGGACCAACCTATGATGATGCCAATGCAACGCGCAGGCGTGGACGTGGAGGCGTTGCTCGCGCCCGTGCCGGGTGACGATGCGGCCGGTGCTTCGCTGCGCTACGACCCCGTCTTTCGCGCCATCGCCGAAGCCCGCCAGCACGACGATGAGTCATTGCCGATGGGGGAGTGGGAGCGCCCGCTGGTCAAGGCCGACTGGAAGCGCGTGGCCGCGCTTGCCAGCGATGCGCTTGCGACGCGCAGCAAGGATTTCCAGCTGGCGGCGTGGCTGTGCGAGGCGTGGACGCATCTGCACGGCGCATCCGGTTTTCGCGCCGGGGTGCGCCTGCTCCGCGCGCTGGCGGACCAATACTGGGACACGGCCTGGCCGCGCATCGACGACGGCGATACGGACGCGCGCTGCGCACCGATCGCATGGCTCAACGAGATCTTGCCGGCGGTGCTGGCGCTGCATGTCCCGCTGCTTTGGCTGGCTGACGACAAGCCGGCAGGGATCACGCTTGAACTCTGGGAGCGCAGCCTCAATCCGGGCGATGACGAGGATAGCCTGAGCCGCGAGGCGCTGCTGCAGCGTGCGGAACAGGCGCCCGACCGCAGCCGGCTCGACGTGATGTTGCGCGACCTGCATGACGCCAGTGCCGAATGGGCTGCCTTTGACCGGCGCATCGATGCGCTGCTGGGGGCGCAGGCGCCTAGCGTGGCGCGCGTGACGGAGACGCTGACGCGGCTGGTGCGTGCCGTGTCTGCGCTGCGCGGAGATGGTGCCAGCATCGGCACTGCGCATAGCGCCGCAGCCGGCACGGCAGCGGCAGTTGGCAGCGATGACGCCGAGGACCAGGCAGGGTCGATGGAGATCTTGCCGCCCGCACCGCAGGCGCATTCCGGCCCGCCGGCAGGCGGGCGTGTCGAGGACCGCGCCCATGCCTACCAGCTGATCCGGGACGTGGCCGACTACCTGGCGCGCCACGAGCCGCACAGCCCGACGCCTTACCTGCTGCGGCGCGCAGTGCGCTGGGGGCAGATGCCGCTGGCGGACCTGATGCAGGACATCTTGCGTGAGGATGGGGATATCGGGCGGTATTTTTCGTTGTTGGAGAACTAGCCGGCGCGAGGCCGGAGAGCAAACATCATCTGACATCAAAGAACAGACGGGGGGAACCTGGAACATGCTGAACACCCAATACCAGGCATTCATCGCCGCCACGGCCAAGGACTGGTGGTTCCTGGCGCGCGGCAGCAATATCCGCGTGATCGATCTTGCGCTGGAAAGCTATTGGCAAGAGATGAACGGCACACGGAATGCAGGCAGGGAGATCGCTTGCCTGCACGCAATCGTGACGGCCTGCATCAGCTGGCTAAAGCTCAAGCGCGGCAAGGCGGAAGGCCCCCAGGCAGAGATCAGTCCTCTGTTTGTCACGCGCCGCCGCGCGATCGCGAACCTGGGTACTGAGGCGCTTCAGGAACTTCATGCACGCCTGACCCAGCTGAACGTGCTGACCCCGGACCTGCGCGGGCGGCTAAGCTTCGACCGGCGCAAGCTCTCGGTGCTTGGCTCTGGTGCCAATCAGGGCGTGCGCTCGCCCTATGTGCGCGAACTCAGGCCGATGGGCGCCGACTATCAGAATGAACGTCTGTCGTATCTGCAATCGGGCAAGCTTCAGGCAATCTCAGGTAGCGGTGTCCACCTGACCCACAGGAATCTCACGCAGATGATGCCGGCCGACCCGCAACGGCGCGCGAATGCCGAGGCGATTGCCAGGAAGGATGTGCAGACGCTGACGCTGGAGGATTTCCAGTTGCTCGATGCCATCGGCCGGGCGAATCTGGTTACTGGCGACGTCAACTACCTGAGCAAGAACGAACGCATGCGATATATGGCGATCGTCGGCGACGGCGGACTCCTCTATGACGTCAACGAGCAGCCCATCACGACGCATGCTGTCAAGGTGACGGCCTATGCGATGGACAAGTACGGCTCCTTGTTCATCAAGGACGCGGATCCGCTGGGTGACGCCATGTTTTTCAACCACTCGTCGTTCAACGCGGGCAATGACGTCATTTGCGCGGGTACGCTGACCATCAGGAATGGCTCTCTGCGCGTCATCGACAACAACAGTGGCCACTACAAGCCCACGCGCGAAAACCTGCACAACTGCCTCAGTGTGCTCGCCAGTGAAGGCCTTGCCTGCAATTGGGCGGCCGTCAATCTTTATGTCTTCGTCATGGGCGAAAAGCAGGAGCACCGCTACACCGCGAACGAATTCCTGAGGGACCCCAATGGACGGCCGATGCGCATAGCCGGTGGCCGCTGGCGCGCGACCACCTCCTGATTCCCCGATCTACGCGAGGGTCAGTTCGGCGAGGAACCGGCCCGGATGCGGATCCTGCGCGAAGCCATTCATCGGCTGCGGCGCGACGAATGACAAAAGGCCAGCGCCGAGGCACTGGCCTTCTTGCTTGCAGGGTTCCGGTGCTAGATCACCCAGCCGCCAGGCTAACACCCCCCGCCCCAGCCGCCGCCTTCCCATCCTTCCCATACAACCCGGCATCCCCGCCGCTATGCTGCCGCAGCGCCTGAATGGCCTCCTGCGTGAAATCGAGATGCGCCTTGATGACCGCGCCATTCAGCGCATTGCCATCGCGCGTCACCCGCGCAGCAAAGATCAGCTTGCGCCAGGCGTCCGCCACGCCGGCATCGATCTGCCGGCCGAGCAATTGCCCATCCGCGCCGGCACGCAGGCCAAGCGCCTGCATCTGCGCCTCGCGCGCCCGGACCTGCCGCGACAGCCCCTGACCCACTTCCACCTTGCGCGTCAGCAACTCGCTGAGCGCAGTGAAATCCCCGCGCTTGATGGCATCGCGCTCTTCCACAAGAAGTTGTCCGAAGGTCTCGACACCTTCGGTTTCACGCTGCAGGGACTGGATCAGGCTTTGGCTCATGATTTGGCTATTGAGGGTCGGCCTGGCCTAGCTCGCGCAAGCTGGCGAGCAGGCCATCGGCAATTTTGCCCGGGTCGATCTTGATCCGGCCTTCGGCAATAGCCTGGCGGATTTCTTCAACCTTGGCGGTATCGATATCGTCGTCGGTTTCCTGCGTCAGGCGGCTGCTGATCTCGCGCACCTGCGCGGCCAGCGGGCTGACGCTCAGCCCGGAAGACGGCGTGGCGGCGCTGGCCGGTGCGGCCTGGGGCCGCGCGGCGGCGTCGCCTGCGGGCGCGTCGGCGGGCCGGGACGAGGTGGAATGGTTGATCTTCACGGGCGTTCCTTGCTGGTTTCCTATGGCATTACGGCCGTGGCGGGGAAATCTTTAGGGGGACGTGCCCCGCAGGGTGCCCCATTTCGCCCAAACGGCCGGACCGGCGGCATTTTCGCATGCCACGGCGCCATCTGAATCCGGCTGCCAACCCATGATCAGCAGGGTGAAAGTGCTTATTGCAGCACGACCGTGTCGCCGCTGCGCACCAGGCCGTTGACCACCTGGCCGTTGCGCAGCCGTACCTGCACGGTATTGCCAGTGGCGGCGTCGGCCAGCACCTTGCCTTCGCTGGTGATCTGGAAGGCTTCACCCTCGACCGACACGGTGACGGTCTGCCCCTGGCGCACCGCGATGGCCTTGCGCAGCAGGTCGCTGCGCATGGGCGAGCCGGCGGCGATGCGGTTGGCGGCGACGGCGCCGGCAAGCTGTGCCGGATCGGTGATGACTGCGCGCGGCAAGGTGGCAAGGTCACCCTGGCGCACTTCGATATCGGCCTGGCTGACCGGTTCGCCCGGACCCAGGGCCCGCGAGGCAACGTAATAGTCGGTCAGCACCGACACGCGCGCTTGCATATAGCGCACCCACGGCCGCTCGCCGCCGCAGCGCACGCCGACCGAGACCCGGCCCCAGGGCGAGGCGCCGGCGGGCAGGAACGGATCGGGCGACACGCATTCCGGCGCGCGGCCGCCCGACGGCGGCGCCACCTGCACGCTGACCTTGCCCGGCAAGCCGACGGCCTGCTGCAGCAGGAAGCGCTCCACGGCAACGCGTGCGGGATCTTCAGTGAAGGGGTTCGCCGTGGCTGCGTGCTGGCCGGCCAGTGCTTGCATGGCAACCGGCGTGACCTGCGCCGGCGCGGCGCCAGTGGCCCCGGCAAGGCACAGCAGGCATGCCGCCAGCAGGGCCTGCGCCTTGCGCGGGCCGTTGCGGCGGGAATGGCGGCAGGGGGTGCGTCGGAGAGTGCGGCGATTGGGGTTCATCTGTCTTCCCGGCAAGGACGGCGGGGCCTGCGCTGGCATGCCTGGCGCGCTGCCCCGTGACCGGCGGCGCGCCCCGTCTACATCAGTCATCGGGTTCCGATTGTAGGCAGCGCCTCGCGCGAGGGCGTGCCGAAATGCGAGGATTTCCCGTCCTTATTCATCCGATTGGCGTGACAGGCCCCCGCCTAAGATGGCAACCCTGAAGAAGGTCGTCCAGGGAGATGCCAGCATGATCGACAGACTCGACGCGTCGCTACGCTTCCAGCAGGAAGCGCTGAGCTTGCGCAACCAGCGGCAATCGGTGATTGCCTCCAACATCGCGCACGCCGATACCCCGGGCTACAAGGCCCGCGACTTCGATTTCGCCAGCACGCTGGCGCAGTCCGTGGAACGCGGCCATCGCAACGAAGGCATGTCGCTGTCGACCACCCAGGTGCGCCACCTGCCCGCGCAGGCGCCGACCAGCGAGGCGTTCGACCTGGCCTACCGCATCCCGCTGCAGTCCAGCGTCGACGGCAACACCGTTGAAATGGATGCCGAGCGCGTGGCCTTCGCCGACAACGCGGTGCATTTCGAGTCGGGCCTGACGGTGATGAACTCGAAGATCAAGACCATGCTGGCGGCGATCCAGCAGTAAGCGAGCAACAGATCCAGCAGCAAGGAGAGAGCGCATGCCGGCAATGAACATCTTCGACGTCGCGGGCTCGGCCATGGCGGCGCAGTCGCAGCGCATGAACGTGACCGCGTCCAACCTGGCCAACGCCGACAGCGTGGTCAGCCCCGACGGGCAGGCCTACCGTGCCAAGCAAGTCGTGTTCGGCATGGCCCCCACGCCCGGCCAGAGCGACGTTGGCGGCGTGCAGGTGGCCGGCATCAGCGAAGACCCGTCGCCGCCGCGCATGGTCCACAACCCCACGCATCCGATGGCGAACGCGCAGGGCTACGTGGTCATGCCCAACGTCAACCCGGTGGAAGAGATGGTCAACATGATCTCGGCGTCGCGCTCGTACCAGGCCAATGTCGAGGTGCTCAACTCCGCCAAGAACATGATGCTCAAGACGCTCACGAT
The DNA here is from genome assembly GCF_044748965.1 of Cupriavidus sp. NPDC089707. Taxonomy (NCBI): domain Bacteria; kingdom Pseudomonadati; phylum Pseudomonadota; class Betaproteobacteria; order Burkholderiales; family Burkholderiaceae; genus Cupriavidus; species Cupriavidus sp. NPDC089707. Next base: position 66,729 of record NZ_JBIVHB010000022.1, on the reverse strand, counting down.
CGGCCAGTAAGGCCGGCCAGCGAGCACCGCCACCGATCTCAAACCTGAACGCAACGCCGGACGCCGACATGACATCCACTACCTCGGTCAACAGCAGCACCCAGGGCATCAACGACGCCCTCAAAAGCGGCAGCGCCAGCGCTTCCGAGCTCCAGAGCAACTTCCTGACGATGCTCGTCACGCAGATGAACAACCAGGATCCGCTCAACCCGATGGACAACTCGCAGCTGACCTCGCAGCTGGCGCAGATCAGCACGGTCAGCAGCATGCAGACCATGAACGCGACGCTGACGCAGCTGCTGTCGCAGGTCAGCGCCAGCCGCGCGATGGATTCGGCGGCGCTGATCGGCCGCACCGTGATGGTGCCGGGCGCGCAGGTGTCGGTGACGGATGGCGTGGCGGGCAAGATCGGCGTGGACCTGCCGTCGACCGCCGACGCGGTGACGGTCGACGTGCTCGACAAGGACGGCAACGTGGTCCGCACCATCGACATGAAGGGGCAGACCGCCGGCGTGCATGACATCGCCTGGGACGGCAAGAACGACGCCGGCAACCTGGTGCCGAACGGCGACTACACCTTCAAGGTCACGGCCACCGCCAACGGCACCTCGGTGCAGCCGGTGGCGCTGAACTACGGCAAGGTCCAGAGCATCAGCGGCGACTCGACCGGCGTGCTGGTCGACCTTGGCAACGGGCAGACCGCCAACGTCGACGACGTGCGGCGCATCCTCTAATCGCAGGCGCCCGCTGCACGCGCGCAATGCGGCGGCGGGCTTCAACGACAGCTAAAGCAAAGGAAGATAACCATGGGTTTCGGTCAAGGGGTAAGCGGCCTGAATGCCGCCGCGTCCAATCTCGATGTGATTGGCAACAACATCGCCAATGCCAACACGGTTGGCTACAAGCAGTCCGCGGCGCAGTTCGCCGACATCTACGCCGGCACCAAGATCGGCCTGGGCGTGCGCGTGAACTCTGTGGTGCAGTCGTTCAACCAGGGCAATATCGAGGCCTCGGGGCGTTCGCTTGACGTGGCCATCACCAACGGCAACGGCTTCTTCCGCATGACCAGTCCGGATGGCGCGGTCTACTACTCGCGCAACGGCCAGTTCCAGCGCCAGGAAGACGGCCGCCTTACCAACATGCAGGGCTTGCAGGTGACGGGCTATCCGCCGGGCGTGGCCGGCGGCGCGGGCGTGCAGCCGCAGCCGCTGACGATCAGCAATGCGCAGATGGAGCCCCAGGCTACCAGCCGCATCACCGCCAAGTTCCAGCTGGATTCGCGCGCCACCGTGCCGGGCACCGCCTTCGCCAGCACGGCCGGCAACCCGCCGACCAGCGACATGTTCAACTACAGCACGGCGATCAACGTCTATGACTCGCTGGGCAACAAGCAGCAGATGATGGCGTACTTCGCCAAGGTGGCGGATGCCGCCCCGCCGGCCACCACGCCGCCGACCGTCGCGGGCGGCACCGACTGGCAAATGTACGTCACCGACGTCGACGGCAACATGGTCGGCGGCGCGCCGGTCACGCTGGCGTTCGACAACGCCGGCGCCATGCAGTCGCCCGCGGCCGGCGCGATCTCGCTGACGCAGCCCGCCGCCAACGGCGCGCAGGCACTGAACATGGCGCTGGACCTGACCGGCACCACCCAGTTCGGCGCCGACAACGACGTCAAGCAGCTGAGCCAGAACGGCTACACCTCGGGCAGCCTGCTGGGCTACACGGTGAACTCGGACGGCACCATCACCGGCAGCTACTCCAACGAACAGACCAAGCCGCTGGGCCAGATCGTGATGGCCGCGTTCGGCAACGTCGAGGGCCTGAAGCCGGAAGGCGACAACGTGTGGTCTGCCACCGGCGCTTCCGGCGAGGCCCTGCTGGGCGCAGCCGGCGGCAGCATGGGCACGCTGCGCTCGAACGCGGTAGAGGCGTCCAACGTCGACCTGTCGGGCCAGCTGGTGAACCTGATCGTCGCGCAGCGCAACTACCAGGCCAACGCGCAGACCATCAAGGCGCAGGACACGGTCATGCAGACCCTGGTCAACCTGTGATCGCCAAGCTGAGCTGAGCCGCCGCCATGGACCGCATGATCTACACCGCCCTGTCGGGCGCCAAGCAGATACTCGACCAGCAAGCGGCGGTATCGAACAACCTGGCCAATGTCTCGACGCCGGGTTTCCGCGCGCAGGTCAACCTGTATCGCGCGGTGCCGGTGGTCGGCGCCGAGCCCGGCACGCGTGCGTTCACGCTGGCGTCCACGCCGGGCGCCGACATGCGCGCTGGCCCGCTGACCTACACCGGCCGCGCGCTCGATGTGGCGCTGCAGGGCAATGGCTGGCTGGTGGTGCAGGCGCCTGACGGCACCGAGGCCTATACCCGTGCCGGCGCGCTGCAGGTGGCGCAGGACGGCCAGGTGCAGACCCTGTCCGGCCTGCCGGTGATGGGCGACGGCGGTCCGCTGGCGGTGCCGCCGGGCTCGCAGGTCACGATCGGCACGGACGGCACCATCACCGCGCGCGGCCCGGGTGAAGCTTCCGCCGGCCTGGCCCAGGTGGGCCGGCTGCGCGTGGTCAACCCGCCCAACGACGCCATCGCGCGCGGTGACGACGGCCTGTTCCGCCTGCGCGCCGGCGCGCAGCCGCTGGAGGCCGACCCCACCGTGCGCGTCATTTCCGGCGCGCTCGAAGGCAGCAACGTCAACCCGACCGAAGCCATGGTCGACATGATCGCCAATGCGCGCCGTTTCGAGATGCAGATGAAGATGATCCAGGGCGCGGACGGCAACGAGCAGCGCGCCAACCAGCTGCTGTCGACCAACTGACGCGGCAACACTGAACCGAAGCGCGGCGCGCCGATTGCGGGCACGCCCTCCGCTCCAGCTACCAGCTACAAGATTCCCAGCAAGGACCACCATGATCCGCTCTCTCTGGATTGCCAAGACCGGCCTCGATGCGCAGCAGACGCAGATGGACGTGATCTCGAACAACCTGGCCAACGTGTCGACCAACGGCTTCAAGCGCGGCCGCGCGGTGTTCGAGGAACTGATGTACCAGACCATCCGCCAGCCCGGCGCGCTGTCGTCGGACCAGACCACGCTGCCCTCCGGCATGCAGCTGGGCACCGGCGTGCGCCCGGTTGCGACCGAACGCATCCACACCCAGGGCAATCCGCAGCAGACCGGCAACAACAAGGACGTCGCCGTCATCGGCCAGGGCTTCTTCCAGGTGGCGCTGCCCGACGGCACCACCGCCTATACCCGCGACGGCTCGTTCCAGGTGGACCAGAACGGCCAGCTGGTGACTTCCAGCGGCTTCGTGATCCAGCCCGCCATCACCATCCCGGCCAACACGCTGTCGCTGACGGTGGCGCGCGACGGCACCGTGTCGGTGACGCAGCCGGGCTCGAGCGCCAACGTGCAGGTCGGCCAGCTGCAGCTCGCCACCTTCATGAACCCGGCCGGCCTGGAAAGCATGGGCGAGAACCTGTACGTGCAGACCGATGCGTCGGGCGCGCCCAATACCACCGTGCCGGGCCTGAACGGCGCCGGCGTGCTGCAGCAGAACTACGTGGAAGCGTCCAACGTCAACGTAGTGGAAGAGCTGGTCAGCATGATCCAGACCCAGCGCGCGTACGAGATCAACAGCAAGGCAGTGCAGACGTCCGACCAGATGCTGCAGCGCCTGGCGCAGATGGGTTGAAGGTTGTGGACATGGCCACCTTGCTTTCCCGCCTGGGCGCGCGTGCGCTGTACTGCCTGGCCGGCGTGGCAATGCTGGCCACCAGCGGCTGCGCGCTGGTGCCGCGCGAGCCGCTGGTGCAACTGCCCACCACGGCGCGCGCGGAGCCGCGCCCGATCGGTCCGGCTTCCGGATCGATCTACCAGTCGTCGTATGCCGGCAATCCGTTGTTCGAGGACCGCCGCCCGCGCAACGTGGGCGATATCCTGACCATCGTCATCACCGAAAACGTCAACGCCAGCAAAAACTCCGGCACCAATACCAGCCGTACCGGCAGCACCACGCTGACATTCGACGCCGTGCCGCGCGCGCTGGGCGGCCTGTTCGGCACCAGCCAGAACGCCGACATCAACGGCGCCAACAGCATGAAGGCCAGCGGCGGCGCCAGTGCGGCCAACACTTTCAACGGCACCATCACCGTCACCGTGCTGGAAGTCTTGCAGAACGGCAACCTGGTGGTCTCCGGCGAAAAGCAGATGGCCATCAACCAGGGCGCCGAGTTCATCCGCTTCTCGGGCGTGGTCAATCCGCGCACCGTCACCGGCGACAACGCCGTGCTGTCCACGCAGGTGGCCGATGCGCGCATCGAATACACCGCCAAGGGCGTGATCGACGAAGCGCAGAACATGGGCTGGCTGCAGCGCTTCTTCCTCAATGTCTTACCGTTCTGACCGCGCCATGTCCGCTTCCATGCTCGCCTATTTCCTGTCACGCCTGCTGCGCGTGAGCGTGATCAGCCTGGCGCTGGGCGTGGCCTTCGGCGCCTTCGCCACCGTCGCCAAGGCCGAGCGCCTGAAAAACCTGGCCACCTTCCAGGGCGTGCGCGACAACCCGCTGGTCGGCTACGGCCTGGTGGTCGGGCTGGACAACACCGGCGACCAGACCATGCAGACGCCGTTCACCACGCAGAGCCTGACCAACATGCTCTCGCAACTGGGGATCACGTTGCCGGCGGGCAAGAACATGCAGCTCAAGAACGTGGCCGCGGTGATGGTTACGGCCACGCTGCCTGCGTTTGCGCAGCCCGGCAGCCAGCTTGACGTGGTGGTGTCGTCGATGGGCAATGCCAAGAGCCTGCGCGGCGGCACGCTGCTGATGACGCCGCTCAAGGGCGCCGACGGGCAGGTCTACGCCATCGCGCAGGGCAATATGCTGGTGGGCGGCGCGGGCGCGTCGGCCAACGGCAGCAAGGTGCAGGTCAACCAGCTCGCGGTGGGCCGTATCGCTAATGGCGCCATCGTCGAGCGCGCGGTCGCGGCGTTCCAGCCGGACGGCGGCGTGCTCAACCTGGAGCTGAAGGAAACCGATTTCGGCACCGCCGAGCGCGTGGTGGAGGCCATCAACCGCTCGATGGGCGGGGGCGTCGCCGCGGCGCTGGACGGCCGCACGGTGCAAGTGCGCGCACCCGCCGCGCCGAGCGCGCGCGTGGGCTTCCTGGCCCGCATCGAAAGTATTGACGTGACCCCCGCCAAGGCCGCGGCCAAGGTGATCCTGAACGCCCGCACCGGTTCGATCGTGATGAACCAGGCGGTGACCGTGGAAGACTGCGCGGTCGCGCACGGCAACCTGTCGGTAGTCATCAATACGCAGCCGGTGATCAGCCAGCCCGCGCCGTTCAGCGGCGGGCAGACCGTGGTCGCGCCGGTATCGCAGATCGACATGAGGCAGCAGGCCGGCTCGCTGCAGGTGGTCAAGGCGGGCGCTTCGCTGGCTGCCGTGGCCAAGGGGCTGAACGCGCTGGGCGCGACCCCGGCCGACCTGCAGACCATCCTGGAAGCCATGCGCGCCGCCGGTGCGCTGCGTGCGGAACTGGAAGTGATCTGATCATGAGCGCGTCCATGCCACCGCAGGCCGCGGACCTGACGCAGCGCTTCGCGCTCGACACGCAGGGTTTCGAGGCGCTCAAGCACAGCGCGCGCAACGGTGCCGACGCGGCCACCTTGCAGGCGGCCGCCAGGCAGTTCGAGGCGGTGTTCACGCAGATGGTGCTCAAGAGCATGCGCAATGCCACGCCGCAGGACGGACTCTTCGACAATGAGCAGAGCAAGCTCTACATGTCGATGATGGACCAGCAGCTTGCGCAGCAGATGTCGTCGCGCGGCATCGGCCTGGCCGAAGTGATGGTGCGCCAGCTGGCGCGTGCCGCGGGCACGCCGATGCCCGCGGGCATGAATGCGATGACGCCGGCCGAGTCCGGCAGTGCCGCCGACGCCCAGATGGCGCGGTTGCTCGACAGCCGCGGCGCCGCGGCTGCCGACGGCAACGAACTTGCCGAGCTGCCTGCCGTCGGCACGGTGGTGCCGGGACAGAACTGGAATCCCACCGCGGGCTTGCGCCAATACCAGTCGCAGTTCTACGGCGAGGGTGGCCACGGCGGCGAGGCGCTTGGCCCGCTGCCCGCCGATGCGCCGGCTCACGTCAGCGCTTTCGTCGCGCGCATGGCGGCGCCGGCCGAAGCCGCGTCCCGCGCCTCGGGCGTGCCGGCACGGCTGATCGTTGGCCAGGCGGCGCTCGAGTCGGGCTGGGGCCAGCGCGAGATCCTGCATGCCGATGGCTCGACCACGTTCAACGTGTTCGGCATCAAGGCCGGATCGGGCTGGAAGGGCCGCGTGGCGGAAATCACCACCACCGAGTACGTTGACGGCCAGCCGCAGAAGGTAAAGGCAAAGTTCCGCGCGTATGGATCGTATGACGAAGCTTGCGCGGACTATGCGCGGCTGCTGACCAGCAATCCGCGCTACGCGGGCGTGGTGAGCGCAGGGTCGGCCGAAGACGCCGCGCACGGACTCCAGCGCGCGGGCTATGCCACGGATCCGTCGTACGGGCACAAGCTGGTGAAGATCATGAAGAAAGTGGCGGTTTAACGCGGATGCGGATCGCGGGGCGCGCCAAAGCGACACCGCATGAACATGGCTCCCCTCTCCCGCGAAGTGGGAGAGGGGTGGGGGAGAGGGCCGGAGCGTCCACGAAGTGCAGCGCAACGGTACTGCGAGACGCTGGCCCTCTCCCCCGGCCCCTCTCCCGCAAGCGGGAGAGGGGAGCAAACCGCCGCAAGTGGAACTGCATGTGGCTACGGCTATCGGCTATCGCGCAGCGTGCGCCATCGACCGCACGTCAACCTAAAGTCCCGCCCCCAGCCAGCCGATAACTCCCACATCCACCACCGCCGCGCCAAGCCGCGGGCAGTCCAACGAATCCGGGGTCAGAGCACAATGTCTCTCTTCAGTATTGGTCTTTCCGGCCTGAACACCGCGCAGAACGCGCTGACGACGACCAGCCACAACTTCGCCAATTCGGCGACCGAAGGCTATTCGCGCCAGAACACCATCGTGGCATCGGCCGGCGGCCAGTACACCAGCCAGGGTTTTTACGGCTACGGCGCCAACGCCACCACCGTCATCCGCGTTTATGACGAGTTCCTGACCGGTCAGCTGCGCGGCGCCACCTCGGCCAGCGCCTCGCTGGCGGCCTACTCCGACCAGATCGCCCAGATCGACAATCTGCTCGCCGACCAGAAGGGCGGCCTGGCGCCGCTGATGCAGAAATTCTTCGCGGCGGTGCAGGCCGTGGCCGACACACCGGCCGACCCCGCCGCGCGCCAGGGCATGCTGTCAGCCGGCGAGGCGCTGGTCGGCCAGGTCCGCTCCGCCAGCAACTACTTCAAGCAACTGCAGTCCGGCGTCAACGAACAGGTCGGCACGGCAGTCACGCAAGTCAACGCGTACACGAAGCAGATCGCCAACCTGAACGAGGAAATCACGCGCATGAAGGCCGCTTCCGGCGGCCAGCCGCCCAATGACCTGCTCGACCAGCGCGACCAGGCCGTGGCGGAGCTGACCAAGCTGGTCGGCGCCAAGGTGGTGGTGCAGGACAGTGGGACCTACAACGTCTTCGTCGGCAACGGCCAGCCGCTGGTGATGGGCAACGATTCCTACGACCTGAAGGCAGTCGCCTCCGCCGCCGACCCCAACCGCACCGTGGTTGCCTACACCCTGCCCAACGGCAGTGTGTACGAGAGCGAGGCCGGCGCGATCACCGGCGGCTCGCTGGGCGGCCTGCTGCAGTTCCGCACCGAGACCCTCGACGCGGCGCAAAGCGCGATTGGCCGCCTGTCGCTGGCGATTGGCCAGAGCTTCAACGAACAGCACAAGCTCGGCATGGATCTGAACGGCGCCATCGGCACCGACATGTTCAAGCTGGGCACCGCCACCGTGCTGCCCAACGCCAACAACACCGCCAACACCACGGTTGCCACCGCCACCATCGATGACGCCTCGGCGCTGACCACCAGCGACTACAAGCTGCAGTTCGACGGCACCAACTACACGCTGACGCGCCTGTCAGACAACCAGCAGGTCATCGCACCGGTGCCGGCAGCGTCCGCCAGCTATCCGCTGACCTTTAGCGCCGAAGGCTTCAGCGTCTCGATCAACGCCGCGATGGGCGCCACCGACTCGTTCACGATCCAGCCGACGCGCAATGCCGCGACCGGCTTCGACATGGCGATCAGCGATCCCGCCAGGATCGCCGCGGCCTCGCCGGCACGGGCCGATGCGGCCGCCACCAACAAGGGCAGCGCCACCGCCAGCCTGGGCAACGTCGCGCCGGGCTTTACGCCGATGGCGGGCAAGATCACCGCCGTCTATACCGCGACCGGCTACGTGTTCAAGGATGCGGCGGGCACGGACCTCGCGCCGCAGCCCACGGGCGTGGCCAATGGCAGCAATACCGACTACGACATCGGCGGCCTGACCTTCAGCTTCGGCGGCACGCCTTCGGTGGGCGATTCCTTCACGCTCGGCGGCAACGCCGGCGGCGTCAAGGACAACGGCAACATGCTGGACCTGGCCAAGCTGCAAAACGCCAAGACCGTCGGCGGCGTGTCCAGCTTCAGCGACGCCTACGCGCAACTGGTCAACGATGTCGGCACGCGTGCCAAGTCAGTCAAGATCGCCTCGGCGTCGCAAGACAGCATCACCACGCAGATCAAGACGGCCCAGCAGTCGGTGTCGGGCGTCAACATGGACGAGGAAACCGTGTCGATGCTGCGCTTCCAGCAGCTGTACCAGGCTAACGCCCGCGTCATCCAGACGGCTACCTCGCTGTTCGACACCATCATCGGCATCGGCGGGTAAGCACCGCCGGCACGTCAACGAATCCGAATAGGCTATCCAACATGCGCGTTGCAAGCTCCACCCTGTACCAGCAAGGCCTGGCGTCGATGAACCTCCAGCAGGGCTCGCTGCTGCACATCCAGCAACAGCTCGGCACTGGCCGCCGCGTTCTCACGCCGTCCGATGACCCGGTCGCCGCCACCCGCGCCCTCGGCGTCAGCCAGGCCCAGGCGGTCAATGGCCAGTACGCGACATCGCGCAGCCAGGCCAACATCGCGCTGGCGGCGGAAGAAAACGCGCTGCAGTCCGTGACCACGGTCACGCAGAACATCCAGACGCTGCTGGTGCAGTCCGGCAACGGCACCATGAGCGACGCCGACCGCGGCTCGCTCGCCACCGCGCTGGAAGGGCTGTACAACCAGCTGGTCGGCCTGGCCAACTCCGATGATGGCAACGGCCAGTACCTGTTCGGCGGCAACCGCTCCGGCACGGCGCCGTTCACGCAAGCCAGCGGGGCCGGCAACTACGTCGGCGACACCGGCCAGCAACTGCTGCAGGTCGACGTCGCGCGCCAGATGCCCGCCGGCGACAACGGCCGCGACGTGTTCATGAGCGTCACCGGCGGCGCGGGCTATGTGATCAAGGGCAACAGCGCGAACACTGGCAGCGCCACCTTCGGCACGGTCTCGATCACCGATCCCAGCGACCCGCTATACGGCAAATCGCTGCAGGTCACGTTTCAGGCCAACGCCAGCGGCCAGATGGAATACAGCATCACCGACATGGACGCCCCGGCGCCCGCACCGGTGCTGTCAGGCCCGACCGCCTACAATTCGCCGGCTCGCATCGAGCTCGGTGGCGTCACCTTCAACGTCACCGGCGAGCCCAAGGACGGCGATACGCTGACCATGGAGCCTGCCAAAGAGGCCGGCACCGACATGTTCGCCAACCTGCAGAACGTGATCGACGCGCTGCGCCAGCCCACCAGCGCCGCCAGCGACCAGGCTTACCTGAGCAACGTGCTGTCCACGGCAACGCGCCAGTTCTCCAATTCGCTGGATAACGTGCTGACGGTGCGCGCCTCGGTGGGTTCGCGGATGCAGGAACTGGATGCGCTGGACGATGTGGGCACCAACCGCGACCTGACGTATTCGCAGACGCTGTCTGGACTGCAGGACCTGGACTATGCGGCGGCGATTACCGAGTACTACCAGCGTCAGACGGCGCTGCAGGGTGCGCAGCAATCGTTCATGCAGATTCAGGGGATGAATCTGTTCAAGTATCTGTGATGGCGGGCTGGGCGGGAAAAGGCTGTTGTGCGAGTAGATTAAAGCCTGAGAAGCTCGCACTTTAAAGGTTGAGAAGCGAGGGTAAATCGCCCGGAAAGCCGCGCCGCATAAGGGCTTCTCAACCTTTCGCCTCGTCGCGGAGGGTGTTCGGATCGACCCCTTCGGCGTGGCCTGCCAGCATCGGATGACCGAGCGCTGCCTTGATGCGGTTACCAGGCACATATGCCGCCGCAATCAGCACGAAGGCCGGGATCGTGACTAATGCTGCAACGTGCCGCCCCCACACTGGCGGCGTCCAGACCACCACGTGATGCGCGCTGGCCAGGCCGTAGCCCCAGACAACCAGCGCCAGGCCGGCAATCGAAACCAGGGTGTATAAGCCAGCCACGTAGGCCGAGCTTGGCAATCTGCGCGGTACGCCATGGGTCGGCAACCATGCGCAACGAGTGCACACCCAGGAAAATGAACAATCCCAATACCAATACCGTCATGCTGCGACCCGATTCGAACGCCACAGGGAGTCGCCATCCGGTGGGCGAGTCGACAATGCCGAAGCGCCGCATGCGTTGGCCGGATAGCGCCAAGACTGCTCATTGTTTGTTTGCTTCCTGTCCGATATGCCGGACATCGGTGCCCTTGACGATGTAGATCGTGAATTCGGCGATGTTCGTGGAGTGGTCTCCGATGCGTTCGATCGCCTTGGCGATGAAGAGATAGTCAAGCGACACGGAGATCAGCTTCGGGTTCTCCATCATGTAGCTCATGAGCTTGCGCACGAAGCCGCGGAATTCTTCATCGAGGCCGCGATCCTCCTGCACGATCGTTGCCGCGGCCATGACGTCAAGCCTGGCAAAGGCATCCAGGGCCTTACGGAGCATTTCGACAGCGAATGCAGCGGAGACGCGGAGCTCGGAAAAATCGATGGTCGGGCGTGACACTTCGCAGATGATGTGCTTCGAGCGCTTCGCAATGTGGTAAGCCTCATCTCCTGCGCGCTCCAGGTTCGTGATGGTCTTCGAGATTGCCATCAGCAGTCTCAGGTCGCGAGCCGTAGGCTGCCGCCGGGCGATGATGTCGCTGCAATGCGCGTCAATTTCGACTTCCTGCCGGTTGACACGCGCCTCCGTCGCGATGACGTTCTCCGCAAGGCTGACATCGAAGGTCTCCAACGCACGGATTGCCGACTGAACTTGTGCCTCTACCAGCCCGCCCATCCGCAAGACTTCCGTGGTGATATCGGAGAGGTCGGCATCGTACTGGCTGGACAAGTGCTTCTCGGTCATGGGGTGCCCCGTTCAGCCGAAACGTCCGGTGATGTAGTCTTCCGTTGTCTGCTGAGTTGGCTTGAGGAAGATCTGGTTGGTCTGGCCATGTTCGATCAGTTCGCCGAGGTACATATAGGCGGTGTAGTCGGAAACCCGCGCCGCTTGCTGCATGTTATGGGTCACGATAAGGATGGTGACGCGTGCCCGCAGCTGGCTGATGAGTTCTTCGATACTGCCCGTGGCAATCGGATCCAGTGCCGAGGTTGGCTCATCGAACAGCAAGATCTCGGGATCGGTCGCCAGGCATCGTGCGATGCAAAGGCGTTGCTGCTGTCCGCCGGACAAGGTCGTAGCCTGGGCCTGAAGACGGTCTTTGACCTCGTCCCAGAGCGCAGCATCGCGCAGAGCCGCCTCGACGCGTTCGTCGAGCATGGAGCGACTCTTCGCCCCCCGCAGGCGCAACCCATAGGCGACATTTTCGTAGATCGACTTGGGGAAGGGATTTGGCTTCTGGAAGACCATGCCGATGCGCATGCGCACTTCTATGGGGTCGACTCTGGGATCGAGGATGTTGGTGTCGTCGGGATAGAGCCGGATGTCACCCTCGTACCGGTTGCCCCGGTAGAGGTCATGCATGCGGTTAAAGGAACGCAACAACGTCGATTTGCCGCAGCCGGAGGGGCCGATCAGGGCAGTGACACGCTTCTCCTGGATGGGCAGGTTGACGTCCTTGAGCGCCTGGAAGGTTCCATAGTAGAAGCTGAAATTGATCGCAGCCGCCTTCACGGGAGTCGGATCCAGGGCATGCGTCTTCAGTTCCTGCGCGAAGGCGTTGTGTGCCGAAGCGGGGTAAGCGTCCCGCTCTGACACAGGTATCGTGTTGCTTACCACTTGATTTCCCTCCTCAGGCGGTAGCGAATCCAGATGGCAAGTCCGTTCATCGAAAGTGTCATCAGGACCAGGATGAACCCGGCTGCAGCGGCGTTCTGCTGGAAGGCTTCCTCAGGGCGGGATGTCCAGTTGAACATCTGGATCGGCATCACGGTGAAACCTGACCAGAGCCAATCAAAATTGATCCAGGGGAATCCTGGCTCGAAGGGCGACGGGGGCAGGAATGCGATAAAGGTGAGTGCGCCGATGGTAATGATGGGGGCAGTCTCCCCGATGGCGCGCGACATGCCAATGATGACGCCGGTCATGATGCCGGGCATGGCATATGGCACGATGTGATCGCTGGTTACCTGCCATCGGGTGGCGCCCACCGCGTACGCGCCTTCCCGAATATCCTGCGGGATGGCGCGAATCGCCTCGCGCGTGGCCACGATAACGACCGGAAGGATGAGCAGTGCGAGAGTCAGGCCAGCGGAGAGGATGCTCTGGCCCAGGCCAAAGGCATAGACGAAGATCCCCAGTGCGAGCAGGCCATAGACGATGGAGGGCACGCCAGCCAGGTTAGTGACGTTGATCTCGATCAGGTCCGTGATCAGGTTCTTGGGTGCGTATTCTTCCAGGTACGTGCCGGCGGCAATCCCCAACGGAACGGCGGCGATGGCCGTCACCAGCATCACAAGCAAGGAGCCGACCCAGGCGGAAAGTATGCCGGCCTGCGAAGCGCGCCTGGACGGGAAGTTGGCGAAGAACTCCGGTGTGAGGCGTTCCCAGCCCGTATAGGCCATCTGGACGAACAGCGCAACAAAAGCCAGGATGCCGACAAGCAGGGCGATAAAACCTGCAATGGCGAAGAAGAGGTCCCAACGCTTGTTGGACTTGATGACGACGCGCATCGCGTCGAGTGGCGGCTGTTGCATGGTGGCCCCTTCAGTAGGCCTCGCGATAGCGGCGGCGAATGATGTGCCCAAGAATATTGAAGAGCAGCGTCATCAGCATCAGCGTCAACCCCGCGGCGAATATGGACTGGTAGCCAATGGATCCATGCGGGAGGTCGCCCAGCGCCACCTGCACGATGTAGGCGGAGATGGTCTGGGCAGGCTCCATGGGATTCATGGTGAAGCTGGGCTGCATGCCGGCGGCCACCGCTACGATCATGGTTTCCCCCACGGCACGGGAGATCCCCAGGATGTAGGCGGACAGGATTCCGGACAACGCTGCCGGCACGACGACCCGCACCGACGTCTGGAAGCGGGTGCCGCCCATGGCATAGGATCCTTCGCGTATGCTCATCGGCACCGCCCGCATCGCGTCTTCGGCCAGCGAACTGACGTAGGGGATGATGGCGATGCCCATCACCAGCCCGGCCGAAAGCATATTGAATCCAGGCAGCGAAGGGATCAGCGCCTGCAGCAGCGGCGTGACGACCGTGAGGGCAAAGTAGCCGTAAACGATGGTAGGAATGCCGCCAAGCAATTCAAGGAACGGCTTGATGACTTCCCGGAGCGAGGGATTGGCGAACTCCGAGAGATAGATGGCAATCACGGTGCCGAGTGGTATGGCGACGGCCAGCGCGACCAGTGATGTTGTCAATGTGCCCAGAAGTAGCGGCAGGATGCCGTAGCGGGGTTCTGCGAACAGCGGCGTCCACAGCGTATCCGTGAAGAATTGCCGGACGGGAATGTTGCCGAAGAAGTGCGCCGACTCGCTGACCAGGACCCACACGATGCCCAGGGTCGCGATAACGGAAACCGAGGCAGCAAGGAAGAGCATGCCCTCGATCACGCGTTCCTTTGTATTCCGGAAGGGCTTCCTGGCGAGCCGCTCGCTGACCACATGCGGGGCGATAGCGGTGGGAGCGGTTGCGGTAGTGGATTCTGGCATGGCAGCCTTCACGCGAGCGTTCTGGTCTGGCGCGGACGGCGGCCCGCGCCAGACATCGGCTACAGCTTTGCTTCGCGAGCCAGCAGGGAATCGATGGTGGCGGCCACGTCGGGTTCTCCGCCAAACACCGTGCCGAGCTTCTTCTTCGCCAGGTGCTCCGCTGCAATCGTATAGGCCCTGGCTGGGAGGGGAACATACTTCACCTCGGAAGCCAGGCGCGCCCCGTGCTGGAGATAGTAGGCGACAAAGTCCTTGACCTCGGGCTTGTCGAGCGACTTCTCATTGACGTAGATGAAGATCGGTCGCGAAAGCGGATTGTATGAACCATCCAGGACGGCGCCGGCGCCCGGCGCCACGGCCTTGCCGCTCTTGTTGACGATGGGGACGGCCCTCAGTTTGCCCTTGTTCTCTTCAAAATAGGCGTAGCCAAAGTACCCGAGGCCGTTCACATCGCGCGAGACCCCCTGCACCAGGACATTGTCGTCTTCGGAGGCGGTGTAGTCGCCGCGCGAAGACTTGGCCTTGCCGACAATGGCTTCCGTGAAATAGTCAAAGGTCCCCGAATCCGAGCCTGCGCCGAACAGCTTAAGGGGTGCATCTGGGAATGAAGAGTCGACTTGCTTCCAGTTCGTGATCTTGCCTTGTGCCGCCGGCTCCCACATCTTCTTGAGCTGCTCGACAGTCAGTTGCTTGACGAAAGTGTTCTTCGGATTGACGACGATAGTCAGGGCGTCGAAGGCGATAGGAAGTTCGTAGTATTTGACGCCTGTCTGCGCGCAGGCTTCCATTTCCTGCTTCAAGATAGGTCGCGAGGCGTTCGAGATATCCGTCTCGCCGCGGCAGAATTTCTTGAAGCCACCGCCAGTGCCGGAGATGCCCACTGTGACTTTGGTCGCCCCTTTTCTGGCCTTTTGGAAATCTTCCGCTACGGCCTCGGTGACCGGATAGACGGTACTGGAGCCGTCGATCTTGATAATGGCCTGGCCGTGCGCGGCCTGAGTGCTGATCGCCAACGCAGCTATCGCCAGTGCAGATGGAGGAGTGAAGCGCATCTTGAACCCCCTTCGTGTCGATGGGTGGACAAAGCCAGAATAGAAACTGCAATTCTGCAATTCTGCAAATCTAGTTCTATGAAGGCATTGCGACTAAACGATGACAGTGAACTGAAGGTCCACGACAAGTGCGTGAAACGTCCCTCGCAGGCTTGCGCGGATGGCGTGAACGCCTCAACAGTTTGAGCAATGAAAAGTGAACCCCGTTGCGGCGCTGGCGGCACTTGCAGCAACGGAGAGCGACGCATGCGCAAGCGAGTCTTGGAGCACACGTGGCAACGGCTGCCGCAGGTCAGACGGCGTAGACGATCTTCGGAGCACGCGATCGCACTGACGGATGTCCGGAGCGTGTCGATCACTTCGAATCATCGAGCACTCGTACCACTGAGGCGCGAAGGCGCTGATAGTCGGCAACCCGAAGGGCACGGCAACGCAGATGGATCCCCTTGCGCGTCCGGATCTGCGTGATGCGTTGGACCAGCAGGTCCGCCGCTCCTTGGACGCCGGCGCGGTTCTGCTTGCAGGCGGCAAGGCTATCGAGGGTGCTGGAAATTTCTACGAGTCGACTGTCTTGGGCAATATGCGGCCCGGAATGGCGGCGTTCGATGAAGAGACCTTTGGCCCGTTGGCTGCCATTGCTGTGGCCAAGGGCTGTAGCCGGTCGGATACCACATTTCTCCTTGTTCCATCCGGAATGACGCCGCCGGCGGTGCTGCCAGTCGCCGCCCAAGCGCCGCCACGCCATAATAGCCGCCGCGTCCCCACTGCAAACCAGGAGAAATCAGTGAAACAAACCAAGACATGCTGCCTGCTCGCCATCGTTGCCGCGCTTGGCCTGGCCGGTTGCGCCACCGAGTCCTCGACCGCGCTGCCGGTCCAGAAGGTGGAAAGCGCCAGCCGCCCGTACAACGGCGTGCGCACGCCCATCGCGGTAGGCAAGTTCGACAACCGCTCGAATTACATGCGCGGCGTTTTCTCGGACGGCATTGATCGCCTGAGCGGCCAGGCCAAGACCAGCCTGGTCACCCACCTGCAGCAGACCAACCGCTTCAACGTGCTGGAGCGTGAAAACCTGGACGAGATCAAGCGCGAGGCAACGATCAAGAACCAGGCCCAGCGCCTGAAGGGGGCGGACTTTGTCGTCACCGGTGACATTACCGAGTTTGGCCGCAAGGAAGTCGGCGACGCACAGCTCTTCGGCATCCTTGGCCGGGGCAAGTCCCAGGTGGCGTATGCCAAGGTCAACCTGAACATCATCAACATCTCGACGTCGGAAGTGGTTTACTCGACTCAGGGAGCGGGTGAATACACGCTGTCGAACCGCGAAGTGATCGGCTTTGGCGGCACCGCCAGCTATGATTCGACGCTGAACGGAAAGGTCATGGACCTGGCAATGCGCGAGGCCATCAACCACCTTGTGGCCGCCATCGAGAGCGGGGCGTGGAACCCGGGTCAGAAATAACCCATTCCTTCACCAAAATGAAAACAATGATGATGCAAACGGTCACGCTGCGCAGGGCAGCGCTATTGTCAGCCGCCGGCAGTGTCCTGCTTGCCGGCTGCGCGGGTCCACAACCCATGTATCAGTGGGAGGGGTACCAGGCCCAGGTCTATGAGTACTTCAAGGGCGAGTCCAGGGAGGCGCAGGTCACCGCGCTGGAAGCGGGTTTGCAGAAGATCCAGGCCAAGGGTGGCGCAGTGCCCCCGGGCTACCATGCCCAGCTTGGCATGCTGTACCTCAACCTTGGCAAGCCGGACCAGATGGTCAGCGAATTCCAGACCGAGAAAACCCTCTTCCCCGAGGCCACGCCGTACATGGATTTCCTGCTGCGGAACGTCAAGAGCGACAGCCGCACTGAAATCAAGGCGGACGCCAGCAAGGCCGCGCCCGCGGCAGGGAGCACCAAATGATGCGCCGGCTTCTGACCTGTATCGCCAGCCTGGGTGTGGTGTTGCTGTTCGCCGGTTGTGCCGTGCAGAACAAGCAGGTGGACTACTCCGCGTTCAAGGCCAGCCGTCCCCGGTCGATCGTGGTGCTGCCGCCGCTGAACGAGTCGCCGGACGTCAAGGCCACCTATGCCATGCTCTCGCAAGCAACGGTTCCGCTGGCGGAATCGGGCTACTACGTGTTGCCCGTCGCACTGGTTGAAGAAACGTTCCGGCAGAACGGCCTGACGGTGCCGGCTGACATCCATGCCGTGCCGGTGGCCAAGCTGCGCGAAATCTTTGGGGCCGATTCCGCGCTGTACGTGACCGTGACCGAGTATGGTTCGAAATACCAGATCATCAGCAGCGTGACCCGCGTGGCCGCCAACGCCAAGCTGGTCGATCTCAAGACCGGCGATGTCCTGTGGAGTGGTACGGCCGTGTCAGCCACCGACAGTTCCAGCAGTGGCGGCGGGCTGATCGGCATGCTCATCAATGCGGCTGTGACGCAGGTCATGAACCACACCTTCGATGCGAGCTACAGCGTGGCGGGCACAGCCAGCTACCGGCTGCTGTCGGCTGGACAGCCTGCCGGCATTCTCTATGGGCCGCGCTCGCCCAAGTACCAGTCTGACTGAACCCAGCGTATCGGACCGGTGCCATGTGCCGGTCCGGCCATGCGATCTGTCTCGATCGCGTGTCTTGAGCGCGGTTCCTGATCGCGCCAATGCTCTCCGCTCGCGGATCCCAAGCCTCCGTTTGAGGCATACTGCACGCACGCGCGTGCGCGACCTCCGTCCCGCAGCACCCCCAACTGCCTCACACGATCGCCCCGGCGCAGTCCCCGCGCGCGCCGGGCCCTCGCCATGCAAAACGTCGGAAGACTTGTCCGCAGCGCCAGCCTGAGCGGCTTCATCGAGCTGACGGAGTCGCTCGGGCACGATTCCGGGGCCTTGCTGCGCAAGGCCGGGCTGTCCGCGCGGCTGCTCAGGGACCCGCAGGCGCTGATTCCCAGCCAGGCACTGCGCGAGTTGCTGGAACTCACCGCCAGCGCCACGGGCACGGAGGATTTTGCGCTGCGGCTGGCGGCGCGCCGCACGTTTTCCAACCTGGGGCCGATCAGCCTGGTGCTGAAGGAGGAGCCTTCGCCGAGGCAGGCGCTCGATACCTTGTGCCGCTACCTGAAGCTGATCAGCACCTCGCTGGTCATGCGTATCGAAGAGACCGGCCAGACCGTGGTCATCCGTGAAGACCTGCTGCCGGGGCCGGGCGGGGCAACGCGGCAGGCGATGGAGTTGAGCGTGGCCATGATGTTCCGGATCCTGCGCGAGCTGATCGGGCCGCAGTGGCGGCCGCAGCAGGTCTGCTTCACGCACCGGCCGCCAGCGGACATGGCGGCGCATCGTGCATTCTTCGGCCGCAACCCGATGTTCAACCAGCCATTCAATGGCATGGTCTGCGCGGCGGCCGACCTGGACAAGCCGCGCACGCCCGATGAGTCCGGGGCCATCCAGTTGGCACGGGACTACCTGGAGGCATCGCTGCGGCAACGCGGCGAGGGCATGCGCGAGGCGTGCCGCGAGCTGATCATGGCGTTGCTGCCCGGCGGGCGCTGTACCGCCCAGCAGGTGGCGCGGCACCTTCGCGTGGACCGTCGTACGCTGCATCGCCATCTCATCGTCGATGGGCTGACCTTCTCGGCCTTGCTCGACGAGGTTCGTACCGAGCTGGTCAAACGGCACCTGCAGGAGAGCGACCTGCCGCTCGGCGAGGTCGCGGGGCTGCTGGGTTTCTCGACCCAGAGCAGTTTCAGCCACTGGTTCCGCGCGAGCTTTGGCTGCAGCGTCACACAATGGCGTTTGCAGACGGCCGATCAGGCAGCAGCGGAACGCGCCGGCCCGGGGCGCCGACGCACAGGATCTGCCGTCAGTCGGCAATAAGCACGATCTTGCCCATATGCTGGCTGCGTTCGATGTAGGCATAGGCCTCGCCGATCGCATCCATGGAGAAGGTGCGGTCGATCGGCAGGCGCAGCTTGCCTTCGCGGAAGAACGGCATCAGGTCGCGCGCGCAGTCCTGCACGCATGCGAGGCGTTCCGCTTCGGTGCGCGTGCGGAATGTAGCGCCGATCAGCTTCAGCCGGTTATGCCACAGCAGGTTGAGATCGAGCTGGGCAGTGCTGGCGCCGCCCAGCCGCGCCAGGTTTACCAGGCGGCCCTTGACCGCCAGGCTCTTGATGTGGTCTTCGAAGACCGTCCCGCCGATGGTATCGATGATGACGTCCACACCACGCCCGTCGGTAGCTGCCATGATGGCCTCGACCTGCGATTCGCACGACGCATTGACGCCGACATCGACGCCATAGCCTGCCAGCCGCTCCAGCTTGGCGGCCGAGCGCGAGGAAGCGATCACCCTCGCGCCGAGCGCGGAGGCGGCCATCACCGCGGCCATGCCGACCCCGCCCGAGGCGCCGTTGATGAACACCGTCTCGCCGGCCTTGAGTTCGCCGTTGCTGACCAGCGCGTCATGGGCGGTGATGAACACATTGGGGAACGCGGCCGCGTCGGCCCACGGCACCTCAGCTGGCACCGGCATCAGCGCCAGCGGCGCGGCGACGACATATTGCGCATGACACCCGCGTCCATGGCCCATCACCCGGTCGCCTTCGCGCCAGCCGCTGACCTGCTCGCCGACGCTGGCGACCTCGCCGGCGAACTCCACGCCGGCCGTCATCGGCGCACCGGTGCGGTGTTCCCGCATGTACTTGAGCTCGCCATAGTTGATGCCCGATGCGCGCACCCGCACCAGCACCTCGCCGGGGCCGGGCTGCGGCGTGGGGATATCCTGCACGGCCAGCTGGCCACCCTCCGCGGCCGGTAGTACTCGTACTGCTTTCATGCTGTCTCCTGTGTCATTCCGGCTTGAACTGAATCGAGCGCAGCAGCTTGCCCTGGCGTTCGTAGGACTCGCGCACGTCTTTGGCCAGCTCTTCCGGCGTGGCCGGCGTGCCGATCTCCATGCCCAGCTCTTCGATCTTGCGGCGCAGCGAGGGCGATTGCATGGCAGCGAGCGTTGCCTCGCGCAGTTTGCTCACCACGGCCGGCGGCAAGCCGGGCGCTGCCCACAATCCCATCCAGCCCACCTCGCTGAGGTCCGGATACCCCAGTTCCGCAAATGTGGGAACGTTGGGCAGCGCGGCGATCCGCTGCGGGAAGGCCACCGCGAACGCTCGCAGCTTGCCCGCCTTGATGAACGGCATGGACGTCGCCGGCCCGTCGAACATCAGCGGAACCTGGCCGCCCATGATGTCCTGCAAGGCAGGCGGAGAACCCTTGTAGCTCACCGCGCCCGTGTCCAGCCCCGCCAGCCGGTTGAACTGGACGCCGATGGTATGGCCGCGCAGGCCAATGCCGAAATTCGCGATGTCGACCTTGCCCGGGTTCGCCTTGACGTACGTGACCAGCTCGGCGAGGTTCTTCGCGGGAAGGCCGGGGTTGCCGACCAGGACCAGGCCCTGGCGCGTGAGCTGGACCAGCGGCACGATGTCCTTGAACGGGTCGTAGGACACCTTGATGGCTTGCGGCACCTCCGAGGCGATGCCCTTCTGGATCAGCAGCAAGGTATATCCGTCCCGCGGCGCGGACAGCATGCTGTGCACGGCAATCGTTCCTGCCGCGCCGGATTTGTAGTCGACGACCACGGGCTGTCCGAGTGGCCGTTGCAGCTCATGTGCAAAAAGCCGTGCGAGGATGTCCGCGGTGCCGCCGGGAGGCGCGCCGACGAGTATCCGTACCGGCTTGGCCGGCCACTCGGTGGCCGGGGCGGCGCGCACCGCCTGGGCGGCGGGCAGCAGTGCGCCGAGGGCAAGCGTGAACACTACCGCGCGGCGGCTGATCTGGGGGAAGCGCTTCATTGCTGTCTCCTTGTCTTGTGTCCCCTCGGCCCTGTTGGCGGGCCGTGTCAACGGGGGAGTGCGGCTTACTGGGTCTTGCGCAGGAAACCCTGGGTGCCGCCGTTGCGGTTGGGCGCGAAGCCGTTGGCCCGCAGCGACTCTTCCACCGTGTCGTAGAAGACGCCGATCCTGCAGATCTCGCGGGCTTCCCTGGCGGTGGCGATGTCACGGCCCAGCTCGCGGGAGATGCGCACCAACTGCTCGATCTGGTCCACGGTCCCCTGCTTTGCCGTGCGCCGCGGGTTCCACAGCACGTCCTCGGTGCCGCAGCGCACGTGCAGGCCCATGGCAATGCCCATCGTATTGACCGGCAGCACGTTGCGCACATTGCTCTCGACCGTCACCACCGCGCCATCCGGCACGGCGCGCATGAAGTTGGCCAGGCTGTAGACGCTGGGGGTGTCCATGCCGCCGCCGATCGCCACCCAGTTGAGGTTCAGCGGGCCCTTGTAGAAGCCGCGCCGCATCAGCCGCTCCACCGACTCCAGGCTATTGATGTTGTAGCACTGGAATTCGCTCTGGATGCCGGCGGCTGTCAGCCGGCGCACATGCTCTTCCACCCAGCCGGGATTGGCGGGCACCGTCATGTTCTTGTACGCGTCGAAGAGCGCCATGTCTTCGCGCGAGGTGCCCCGGAAGTCAGCGTCTTCCGCATGATCGGTGACGTTCATCTGCGAGGTATTGACCGTCACCGTGACCTGGTCCGGCGTGGGATCCAGGTCGGCGAGCATGTGGCGGGTATCGTCCGACAGCCACTTGGCCGCCTGTCCGTCGTCCTCGGGGGCAAAGGAGATCGAGCCGCCCACCTGGATGATCATGTCGGGCACCGCGGCGCGCACGCCGGAAATCAGTTCGTTGAACTTGGACAGGCGCTTGGAGCCCTTGCCGTCCAGCTCCCGCACATGCAGGTGCAGCACGGTGGCGCCGGCGTTGTAGCAGTCCACGGCCTTCTGGATCTGCGCGTCCATGGTGACCGGTATGTCTTCCGGGAAATCGGAAGGCAGCCAGCCGGGGGCATAGGGTGCGGCCGTAATGATCAGCGGCTGCTGGTTTTCGGGAAAGAGGTGGCCATCGAGGAAGTTCATGGGGAGTCTCCGGGTCGGGGGGCGGCTTCGGTTCAGTAGGGGATATCGCCGACGATGGCCGCGCGCTCCATCTTGCGCGGCGCGGGCCAGTAGTCGTTGAGCGCGTAGTGCTGCGTGCAGCGGTTGTCCCACACGGCGACGTCACCCCGCTGCCACGACCAGCGCACCTGGTATTCGGGAATGGTGGCGCGGCTGATCAGGTAGTTGAGCAGCAGTGCCGCGCCGGGCGCCTTGTCGATGCCGTGCCGCACGTTGGCCGGCGTGCTGTAGTTGGTGAAGTAGGTCGAGAAGCCGGCACCGACGAACAACACCTTTTCGCCGGTTTCCGGATGCGTGCGCACGACCGGATGCTCAACCGGCGGATGGTCCTGCGCGAGCTTGGCGCGCGCTTCGGGCGTCATGACTGCACCGAAACTCTGTTCGATGCTGGCGCGGGCACGCAGCCCATCGACCTTCACCTTGATGTCGTCCGGCAGTTCCTCGTAGGCCTTCACCATGTTGACCCAGATGGTGTCGCCGCCGATCTCGGGGCATTCGATGCAGCGCAGTACCGCGCCCATGGCAGGGTTCGGGCGCCAGAGGCCGTCGCAGTGGTAGTTGTTCTCGTAGCTGTGCGGGTTGTCGCTGCGGTAGACGCGCACCAGCCCCGGATGCTCCGGGTCGCTGCCGGCCACGGGATGGTCTTCCAGGTTGCCGAAGGCGCTGGCGAACGCGACGTGCTCGGCACGCGTGATGTCCTGCTTGCGGAAGAAGAGCACGCGGTGCCTGAGCAGCGCTGCCCTGATGTCGGCGAAGAGCGCCGGGTCACGCGCCGCGTCGCCGAGATGGATGCCTGTGATTTCGGCGCCGATGGCCGGGGTGATCTGCCTGATCTCCATTTCCATGTCTCCAGCAGTTGGTGGATCCGCATGCAGGTCAAGGCCTGCTTGGAGATGGAGTATCGGGCGATCGAAGCGAGCTCGCTTGCTTTACGGGGACATTTGTTTGTCAATTTGGGACATGCGGAGCATGCCTCGCCTGGCTGCGCTCCTCACCGTCACTGCCAGGGATGTCCGGGGACCCCGCGCCGCTGCCCCTGGAAGCCCCCTCGGTCGTGGCGCTGAAGGTGCTCAGCCCGCTGATTTGCATTGGCACGCAGACGCAGGGTGCCGAAAACGGATAGATCCTCGCAGCGCCCTGTTGGTGCGTTAACGCTCAAAACGCGCCGAAGCACCGGCCGGCGCCTGGCTAGAATTCTCCCCATGTCCCGCATTGTGGCCTTCCTTCTCGTGCTGATCTTGCCCTTGCAGGTGCTTTCTGCAGCGTGGGGGCACCTCACGCACGCCCCGGATCATATGCTCGAGCATATGGTGGAACATGCACAGCATGTCCTGCATCACCATGACGAAGACGGGACCATCCACCAGGGTGGCGGCGGCGAATCGCTTGCGCATCAACTGGATTTTGACTACGGCACAAGCTTGAGCGCGGCGTTGCCAGACGTACTGGAGCCGCCCGCTTCCACGCATAGCCAGACGGATCCGCTATTCCTTGCTTCCACGCTCCCGGATCCCTACTTCCACCTCCCGCATCCGCCCCCGCGTCCGGTCCGGTGACGGCGGGACGGCATCCAGTTGCGCGTTAAGCGGCGCGCAACTGACGCAGCGATCCCGGCGCATTGCCGTGCGCGACACAGTCGATCGGCCTTTCCTCATATGACCTGTGCGAAAGGCTCGCTTACCGGCGCGGGCTAGTGATATGGCCTTGCATCCTGCACCCTGTGGTCGCGCCGGCTATCCAATTGTTGTGGATGTTGACCGGGAGAGCATAGCAATGCGTATGCAGATGGCACGGAACGTCCTCTGGCTGGTGCTGGAGCGCGGTCTGCAGGTTTTGTTCGGAATCGCCAGTATCGGCATGATTGCGCGCGCCCTCGGGCCGGAAGGCTTTGCCGAGTTCCAGTACGCACAGTCGCTGGTGCTGATTGCTTCATCGGTTGCACTGATCTGTGGGGCCGAAGTGGTGGTTCCGCGACTGGTTGCCGACCGGGCTCCCGCCGCCCAGCACAGGTTGCTTGTCCATGTGCTTGCCCTGCGCGAAGCTGCGGCCATCGCGGGCTATCTGATCGTGATGGCGGTCGTGGCGCTGACAGAGAAGGACGAGGTCATCGTCCTGACCGCCATCATCATTGGCATACCCATCCTGTTCAACGAACCCTTCGGGACCATCCGGGCGTGGCTACAGGCGCGCACCGACAGCCGGCCCGCTGTTGTGTTCGGCATGATCGGCCTGGCTTTCCGGGTGGCGGCAATCGGGGCACTCTACCTGGCGGGTTCCCACGCGGCGCCGACCTTTGCATGGGTATTCGCCGGCGAGGCCCTGATATGCGCGTCGCTGCTTGCCCGCCACTACCGCAAGCGCAGCCCTCGCGTGGCGGTGAGCATCGATGTCCGTCTGGCCAGGAGGCTGTTGCGGGACGGGGCGGTATTCTGGGTCAGCCTGATGTTGATGCTGCTGGCGAAGCGTATCGATCAACTGCTGCTCAAGCCGCACATCAGCCTGTTCGAGCTGGGCGGTTATGCCGCCTCCATGCAGGTGCTGGACAACTTCATGCTGCTCGGCTCCATCGTGGCAAGCTCCGTTGCACCGCTGATGATCTATGCCCAGCCGACTTTTGCGCAGGTACGCCGCAATGTGCTGTACGTCGCGGCCGGCATGCTGGCGGCTGGCATCGTCGGGGGTGCGATGCTCGCAGTCTGCGCACCCTGGATCATTGCGCTGATCTACGGTGACCACTATGAGGCCGCAGCTGACCTGCTGAGGCTGTCGGCGATGGCATCCGGGTTGGTGTTCCTGGATGCCGCACTGACGCTGCTGGTGGTCTATCTGCGCAGACCAGGCTGGCTGGTGGAGAAATGGTTTCTGGTGCTGTCCACCATGATCGTGGTGGACCTCATCGCGATCCCGATGTTTGGGGCACGTGGCGCCGTCTATGGCTATGTCGCGGGCAATGCGGTGGCGGTGATGGCTGGCGTCGGCTTTTTTGTCCGATCGCGCGAACCGATGCCGGCAGCGCAGCAAGCTGTGTGACAGTCGGCGGAACGTCAAGCCGGCGTTCCATGGACTTGCCGTCGCGAAGCCATTCTCCCTTTGCACGCCCTGACAGGCCGCCGTTGGGCGGCATCACCGCTACTGCTCCTGTTACTTGTCGCCGCAGGCGCTGCGCAGATGCACATCCCCGTCATGACGATGGATGTGCAGTTCGGCGTTCTGCCGCCTGGCCGCGTTCCAACCGGCCGCGATTGCCGCTTCCATGGTCGGAAACCTTTGAGGCTTGATATCGAGGCCGCTGAACTCCAAAGTCCAACCAGGCTCCGCGGGCAGAACACGAATGATGCGCGATGGCATGATGGCCTTTCAAGAGATACCGCTACGTATGGCGGCCGCCGTCATTCTGCGGTCGCAATGCAATCCCTTCCCTTAGGCGCAGCTTTGGCATAGGCTAGGTCCGTACCAAGGTACGGAGTCAAGCGATGGAGCGCACACTGACGATCGGGAAGCTGGCCAAGGCGGCTGGCGTTGGCGTGGAGACGGTACGTTACTACCATCGATGCGGGCTGCTGCCGGTCCCGGAGCGGGCCCATGGCGCCAGTCGCCAGTATTCGCAGCAGAGCCTGCAGCGGCTGCATTTCATCCGCCAGGCTCAGTCGCTCGGGTTCACGCTGGATGAAGTCCGAGTCCTGCTGCAGCAGGACCATGGCCAGTGCGGCACGGCCCGCGCACTGGCCGAGCGAAAGCTCAGCCTGGTGGAGGACAGACTGAGGGACTTGCAGCGGATGCGCGCGGAACTGAAGCGCCTGATCGGACAATGCCACGCCAATGGCACCGAGGAATGCTGCCCTTTGATCGACTCGCTGGCCGCGAACTGCGGGTCGGATCACGGGCGTGCAGCGGCATTGCAGTGTCGGTGACGGAAGTCAGCGGCCTGAGAAAGTCAGCCGGGTTCCACGGCGGCGCTACAGCGCCCGCCCCGGTTCTTGCCAGTACGGCGAACTGGCGCTGGCAATGACGGCGTAACGACCGCGGGTAATCGCGGGCATGCGATGCGTCAGACCTGCCATGCCGCGGCCTTGTCCGCCGACTTGCCATAGCGCTCGCGCGCTGCGCGCACCACGTCGGCCGGCAACTTGCCGTCATCCGCCAGCGCCCGCAGCGCCGCCACCACGACGGAATACCGGTCCACCTCGAAGAATGCGCGCAGTGCCTGCCGCGTATCGCTGCGCCCGAAGCCATCGGTGCCCAGCGTCACGTAGCGCCCCGGCACGCACGCCCGGATCAGCTCCGGCACCGCGCGCACATAGTCGGTGGCGGCGATCACCGGGCCGTTCGACCCGGCCAACGCCGTTTCGACATACGAGCGGGCATGCTGGTCGCTCAAGCGGTTGCTGCGTTCTACGGCGATCGCGTCACGCTGCAGCTCGGTGAAGCTGGTCACGCTCCATACTTGTGCCACCACGCCCCAGTCATCTTCAAGCAGGCGCGCGGCGGCGATTACCTCGGGCAGGATGGCACCCGCGCCGAGCAGGTTGACCTGGCTGGCATCGCGCCGCTGCGGCATCAGCGAATACATGCCCTTCAGGATGCCGTCGCGCACGGCATCGGCCGGCTGCGGCATTGACGGCTGCGCATAGTTTTCGTTGCCGACGGTGACGTAGTAGAAGACATCGCGCTGCTGCTCGCCCATCTCGCGCATGCCGTGCTCCACGATCACTGCCACTTCATAGGCAAAAGCGGGATCCCATGCGCGACAGTTGGGGATGGTCGACGCGGCCAGGTGGCTGGTGCCGTCCTGGTGCTGCAGCCCTTCGCCGCCGAGCGTGGTCTTGCCTGAGGTGGCGCCGATCAGGAAGCCGCGGGCGCGTTGGTCGGCTGCGGCCCAGATCAGGTCGCCGATGCGCTGGAAGCCGAACATCGAGTAGTAGATGTAGAACGGCAGCATCGGCAGGTTGTGCACGCTGTACGCGGTGGCCGCGGCGATCCATGAGGAGATCGCGCCGGCTTCCGAGATGCCTTCTTCCAGGATCTGCCCGCCGGTGGATTCGCGGTAGTACAGCATCGAACCCAGATCTTCCGGCTCATAGCGCTGGCCCAGCGGCGAATAGATGCCGACCTGCCGGAACAGGTTGGCCATGCCGAAGGTGCGCGCCTCGTCAGCGACCACCGGCACGATGCGCGGTCCCAGCGCGGCGTCCTTGAGCAGGCTGCCGAGCATGCGCACCACGGCCATGGTGGTCGACATCTCCTTGCCTTCCGCGGCCAGCGCGAAGCTGGCCCACTGGCCGGACGGCGGCACCGTAAGCGCGGTGGTGGCGGCTTGCCGGCGCCGCGGCAGGTAGCCGCCGAGCGCGGCCCGGCGTGCGTGCAGGTAGCGCATTTCCGGGCTGTCGTCGGCGGGTTTGTAGAAGCGCAGGTTGGCGACGTCGTCGTCCGACAGCGGCAGCTGGAAGCGGTCGCGGAAGGCCTTCAGGTCTTCCAGCTCCAGCTTCTTCTGCTGGTGCGTGGTCATGCGCCCCTGGCCCACCGCGCCCATGCCGAAGCCCTTCATGGTCTTGGCCAGGATCACGGTGGGTTGGCCGCGGTGGTCCATGGCGCGCGCGTAGGCGGCGTGCAGCTTGCGCAGGTCATGGCCGCCGCGGCGCAGGCGGTCGATGTCGTCGTTGCTGAGGTGCGCGGCGAGTGCGGCGAGCCCGGGGTTCTGCTGGAAGAAGTGCTCGCGGTTATAGGCGCCGTCGTTGGCGGAGAAGGTCTGGAACTGGCCATCGACGGTCTGCGCAAAGGCTCGCACCAGCGCGCCGGAGCGGTCGCGCGCGAAGAGTTCGTCCCAGTCCGAGCCCCACAGCACCTTGATCACGTTCCAGCCGGCGCCGGTGAACAGCGCTTCGAGCTCATCGACAATGCGGCCGTTGCCGCGCACGGGCCCGTCGAGCCGCTGCAGGTTGCAGTTGATGACGAACACCAGGTTGTCGAGCTGCTCGCGCGCGGCCAGCGACAGGGCACCGATCGATTCGGGCTCGTCCATCTCGCCATCGCCGAAGAAGCCCCAGACCTTGCGCGACGACGCCGGCTGCAGCCCGCGGTTTTGCAGGTAGCGCATGAAGCGCGCCTGGTAGATCGAATTGATGGGGCCGATACCCATCGAGCCGGTAGGAAACTGCCAGAAGTCCGGCATCAGCCAGGGATGCGGGTAGGAGCACAGGCCAGGGCCGCCGATCTCGCGCCGGTAGTGCTGCAGGTGGGTTTCGTCGAGGAAGCCTTCCAGGTAGGCGCGGGCGTAGACGCCGGGCGCCGAGTGCGGCTGGAAATAGACGAGGTCGCCGCCCTGTTCGGCGCTGTCGGCGTGGAAGAAGTGGTGGAATCCGACTTCGAACAGATCGGCCGCCGAGGCATAGCTGGCGATGTGGCCGCCCAGTTCGCCATAGGCGCGGTTGGCGCGCACCACCATGGCCAGCGCGTTCCAGCGCAGCGCCGCGCCCAGCCGGGCTTCGATTTCCAGCTCGCCGGGATAGGGCGGCTGCGCCTGCACCGGGATCGTATTCACATAGGCGCTCGGGCCGGCACCGGGCGGCGGTAACCCCTGTGTCGCGGCGTGCGCGGCCAGGCGCCGCAGCAGGAAGCTGGCGCGCGCGCTGCCGGCATGCGCCAGCACGCCTTCCAGCGCGTCCAGCCATTCGCGCGTTTCCTGGGGATCGCTGTCCTCGTTGGCCGAAGGCAGCGCGAGCATCGATTGCACACCGTTTGCCAGGTTAGTCATGGCACCGCTCCTGTCCGTATTGCTTGTCTGTGGCGGCATGCCCGTCAAAGCCCGCCGATGCCAACAAGGTTACGCCTGGAACCGCAGAGAATGTGTCTGAATTACCTTGCCTGAACCGGGTATCGCAGTATAAAAATTCTCAATAAACGTCGAAATCCGGAATTGTTACATCATGAACGAAACCTCGCTCAGGCTCGATCGCATCGATATCGCCATCCTCAACCAGTTGCAGCAGAACGCCCGCATCACCAATGCCGAGCTGGCGCGCGCCGTGAACCTGTCGCCGACGCCTTGCTTCAACCGTGTCAAGGCGCTGGAGAAAATGGGGCTGATCAAGCAGCAGGTCACGCTGCTGAATGCGGAGGCACTTGGCCTGCGCATCAACGTGTTTATCCAGGTCAGCCTGGAAAAGCAGGTGGAAGATGCGCTGCGCCGCTTCGAGGCGGCCATCGACAAGCGGCCCGAAGTGATGGAGTGCTACCTGATGACCGGCGACGCGGATTACCTGCTGCGCGTGGTCGTGCCCAGCATGCAGAGCCTGGAGCGCTTTATCCTGGAGCAGCTGACCAAGATTCCGGGCGTGTCCAATATCCGGTCGAGCTTCGCGCTCAAGCAGGTGCGGTACCGAACGGCGCTGCCGCTGCCTGCCGGAGGATTGACATTGAGCGTGGCGGAAGAGGAGGGCGAATAGCCTTCCGCAGGCTAGGGCGCGCCACGCTCCTCGTTGCCGCCATCCACCGCGAATTCCGACAACGCCACTTCGCGGAAATGCCGCACCACTGGGCTGTCGTGCGCCGGCAGCCAGGTGAGCGCCAGGCCGATACCGGCACTGTCCGGATAGCCCGCCAGGTCGCGGATCACCATCCGGTCGTTTGCAAAGCGCTGCATGATCGACGGCACCAGCGCCACGCCCAGCCCGCTCTCCACCAGCGCCAGCACGGTCTGCACCTGCGTGGCCTCTTGCGTGACGCGCGGCTGGAAGCCGGCCATCTGGCATGCCGACAGCGCGGCGCTGCGCAGGCCAGAGGCTTCGCTCTGCTCGTACATGACAAAGCGCTCCTGCGCCAGGTCGGCAAGCGTCAGCGACGGCTTGCCCGCCAGCGGATGGCTGCGCGGCAGGGCGGCGACAAAGCGGTCGCGCTCCAGCAGCGCCAGCGCGGTATTGCCCGGCGTCAGCAGGGGCGTGCGCACCAGGCCCACGTCCAGCGCCTCGTCTTCCAGCCACTGCATGATGCGGGTCGAAGTGGCTTCGCGCAGCACCAGTTCGACACCGGGGTATTCATTGCGGAAGCGCGTCACCAGCCGCGGCAGCAGGTGCGACGTGGTGGTGCCGACAAAGCCCACCCGCAAGGTGCCGGCCATGCCGCTGCTGGCCGATTGCACCAGCTCGCTGAACTGGCCGGCATGGAACAGGATGCGCCGGGCTTCGGCCAGCGCGGCGCGGCCGGTCTCGGTCAGCGTAACCCCGCGCGGCTCGCGCACGAACAGCGTGGCGTCGAGTTCCGATTCGAGCTTCTGGATCGAGACCGTCAGCGCGGGCTGGGCGATATGCAGGCGCTCCGCCGCGCGGCGGAAATTGAGGGTCTCGGCCAGCACGACGAAGTGCCGGATGCGGCGCAGTTCCATGGGGTCAGCGGGGTTGCGGGAGCCACATCTTAGTGTGCGGCGCGCCCCCTGAGCAACCGCGCGCGCCGGGTGGGTCGATAAACGCTGTTTATCAATCGCGCGGCAAACGATATTGGACGCTGCTTCGGCGGCGTCGCTACACTCGACCGCAAGCTGCGGACAGCACCAGGATTCAGTATCAAAGAACGAAACGGAGACAGCCGCCCGCCGGGCCCGATCACGCGCGATCGCGCCCGCCGAGTCCTGGACCGACAGGAGCCCCATGCACAGCATTGCATCGCTCGACGACCTGCGCGCCCTTTGCGCCGCGCCAGCCGTGGTGAGCGAGTATTTTTCCATCGGGCAGGGCGCCATCGATACCTTTGCCGAGCTGACCCATGACCGGCAGTGGATCTACGTGGACCCCGAGCGCGCCGCGGCGGATTCGCCTTACGGCTGCACGGTGGCGCACGCCTTCCTGATCCTGTCGATGGTGTCGGCGGCGTTCGCGCAGTGCTTTGCCTTCCCGGGCCGCAAGCTGGCGCTGAACTATGGCTTCGACCGGCTGCGCTTCACCGGCCCGGTGCCGGCCGGCGCGCGCGTGCGCGGCGCGTTCACGCTGCAGCAGCTCGACGAGGTCCGCCCCGGCGAAGTGCGCTGTCACTGGAAGGTGGAGATGCAGGTCGAAGGCAGCGAGCGGCCGGCCATGGTGGCGATCTGGCTGGTGCAGATGCGCTTCTGAACTTACCCAATATCAATCCCAAGCAAGACGAGACTCCCATGAGCATCAAAGGCAAGGCATATATCGTCGGGGCCTACGAGCACCCGACCCGCAAGGCGCCGGACAAGTCGGTGGCGCAGCTGCACGCGGAATCCGCGCGCGGCGCGCTGGCCGATGCCGGCCTGACCCTGGCGGACGTGGATGGCTATTTCTGCGCCGGCGATGCGCCGGGGCTGGGCGCCACCAACATGATCGACTACCTGGGCCTGAAGGTGCGCCATGTGGACTCCACCGATACCGGCGGCTCCGCCTACCTGGTGCATGTCTCGCACGCCGCGCAGGCCATTGCCGCCGGCAAGTGCAACGTGGCGCTGATCACGCTGGCGGGCCGGCCGCGCTCGGAAGGCTCGACCGGCACGCAGGCGCGCAACTGGGGCGCGAACCTGCCGGACGCCCCGTTCGAGGCGCCGTTCAGTCCCGTCACCGTCAACCTGTATGCGATGGTGGCGATGCGCCATATGTACGAATACGGCACCACGCCCGAGCAGCTGGCATGGGTCAAGGTCGCCGCGTCGCACCACGCGCAGCACAACCCGCACGCAATGCTGCGCAACGTGGTCACGGTGGAAGAGGTGCTGAACTCGCCGTTGATCGCCGACCCGCTGCACAAGCTCGATTGCTGCGTGGTGTCCGACGGCGGCGGCGCGCTGATCGTGGCGCGGCCCGAGATCGCGGCCACGCTCAAGCGTCCGAAGGTGAAGATCGTCGGCGCCGGCGAATACGTCAAGGGCCAGCTGGGCGGCGAGGTCGACCTGAGCTGGTCGGGCGCGAAATTTTCCGGCGCGGCCGCGTTCGCGGAAGCGGGCGTGACCCCGGCCGACATCAAGTACGCCTCGATCTACGACAGCTTCACCATCACCGTGCTGATGCAGCTGGAAGACCTGGGCTTCTGCAAGAAGGGCGAAGGCGGCAAGTTCGTGGCCGACGGCAACCTGATCTCGGGTGTCGGCAAGCTGCCGTTCAATACCGATGGCGGCGGCCTGTGCAACAACCACCCGGCCAACCGCGGCGGCATCACCAAGGTGATCGAAGCCGTGCGCCAGCTGCGCGGCGAAGCGCATCCGGCGGTGCAGGTGAAGAACTGCGACCTGGCGCTGGCGCAAGGCACCGGCGGCTACCTGGGCTCGCGCCACGGCAGCGCCACCCTGATCCTCGAGCGTGAATAATGAACGATCGCCGGAGCAACTGACATGACGACCCCACACACTCCCATGGCCTACAAGGCCCCGGACGAACAGCCCGACAACATCGAATTCTGGCAGGCCGCGCGCGAAGGCCGCTTGCTGGTCAAGCACTGCCAGTCGTGCGGCAAGACGCACTGGTATCCGCGCACGCTGTGCCCGTTCTGCATGGGCGATACGGTCTGGAAGACCGCCAGCGGCCGCGGCACCATCTACTCCTACAGCGTCACGCGCAAGGCTGGCCCGCAGGCGTACTGCATTGCCTATGTGAAGCTGGACGAGGGCGTGACCATGATGACGCATATCGTCGATTGCGATCTCGACGAGGTTCGCATCGGGCAGAAGGTGAAGGTCAGGTTCGCGCCCAGCGTGGACGGGGCGCCGGTGCCGGTGTTCGCGCCGGCCTGAGCGGTTCAGGACGGGCGGTCGCGCTTCACTTCGTGGAAGCTCCCGCCCTCTCCCCCACCCCTCTCCCGCAAGCGGGCGAGGGGAGCGTATGCGGGGGATAGTGGCAAGCTCGTACGCCTTCGCCTGCGCCGGCTTGCTCCCCTCTCCCGCAAGCGGGCGAGGGGAGCGTATGCGGGGGATAGTGGCAAGCTCGTACGCCTTCGCCTGCGCCGGCTTGCTCCCCTCTCCCGCAAGCG
>NZ_JBIVHB010000022.1:0-33437 GCF_044748965.1 Cupriavidus sp. NPDC089707 | reverse complement strand
AGCGGGCGAGGGGAGCGTATGCGCGGGGGTAGTGGCAAGCTCGTACGCCTTCGCGTGCGCCGGCTTGCTCCCCTCTCCCGCAAGCGGGCGAGGGGAGCGTATGCGCGGGGGTAGTGGCAAGCTCGTACGCCTTCGCCTGCGCCGGCTTGCTCCCCTCTCCCGCCTGCGGGAGAGGGGTCGGGGGAGAGGGCCGGCGCTGGCAATAGCGACACGCCCAACTGGCGATCTCAAGCCTTGGCAAGCCCCACCGAACCCACGCCCGAAACCTTCGGCTGAACCAGCGCCTGTTCCACCACCCCCGCCACCATATCCGCCGTCACCGCCGACAGCGTCCATCCCAGGTGTCCATGCCCGGTGTTATAGAACACGCACCGAGCCCGCCCGCGGCCCACGCGCGGCAGCATGTCGGGCAGCATCGGCCGCAGCCCCGCCCACGGCACCACGCTGCGCGTGCTGACGCCGGGGAAGCACTGCTGCACCCATTCCACCAGCGGCCGGATGCGGTCGGCGCGGATGTCGCGGTTGAAGCCGTTGAACTCCGCGGTGCCGGCCACGCGGAAGCGGTCGTCGCCGAGGCGGCTGGTGACCAGCTTGGTTTCGTCGTCGAGCAGGCTGACGGTCGGCGCTGCGGCGCGGCTGGCGGCGTCGCTCAGGTTGACGGTGATGGAATAGCCCTTGACCGGATAGATGTTGACGCGGTCGCCCAGCCCGGCGGCCAGCGCACGGCTGGCGGTGCCGGCGCAGATCACCGCGCCGTCGAAGGTCATGGTGGTGCTGCCCGCGGCTTCCTGCACGGTGACCCTTGCACTGCGGCCATCGGTGGTGACGTTGCGCACGTCTTCGCCGTAGCGGCAGCGCACGCCCATGCGCTCGATGGCGGTGGCCAGGCCGCTGGTGAACTTGTGGATGTCGCCGGTCGAATCGCTTTCGGTGAAATAGCCGCCGTAGTAGGTGCCGGCCAGCGTCGGCTCGATCGCGCGCATTTCCGCCGGTGTCACTGCGCGGCGCTCCAGTCCGCCCTGTGCCAGCAGCGCCGAGACGCGGCCCGCGTGCTCGAAGCTCGCCTTGTCGCGGTAGATATGCAGGATGCCTTCGCGCTTGTGGTCGAAGTCGATGCCTTCCTGCGCCGCCCACGCGAACAGGTGCTCGCGCGCCGCGATGGCCAGGCGCGCGGTCTCGATGGTGTTGCGGCGGTAGTGCGGGATCGAGGCGATAAACTCGGCGAACCAGCTCAGCTTGTGCCAGCCCGGGCGCGGATTGACCAGTAGCGGCGCATCGCTGCGCAGCATCCACTTCAGGCCCTTGACGATGGTGGACCAGTGCGTCCAGACCTCGGCGTTGGAGGCGGACAGCTGCCCGCCGTTGGCGAACGAGGTTTCCATCGCGGCGTAGCGGTGGCGCTCGAACAGGGTGACGGAGAATCCGCGCCGGGCGAGCGCGTAGGCCGTGGTGACACCGGTGATGCCACCGCCGATGACGGCGATTGTCTTCATGATCTGGCAGTCCAGAAACGTCGGAGTTGGAGCCCGTACGCGACATGCGTGGCGGACGCCCCCTCTGTTCCAGACCTGAGAGATTCACGACAGTCGCCAGTGGTGCCGGTAGTACCGGTGGCGGGGGCCGCTTGCTCCTTCGGTATGCCGGCTGACGATGGCGGCATTCTTCAGAGTGCTGTGACGCGTGATACCGGTCCTTTTGCCTGAGAGTTTCCGGGGCGGTTGCTCCTTCGGCGCTGTCCGCGGCGGCTGCCGCCGGATCAGTCTCTCCCAGCATCACGTTGGCGTGTGAGCCAATCCGGGCAAATCTAGAGACAAAGGCCGCATATTGATATGCGGGTAAACGTGAATGGAGCCAGACGCCTTCGCATGGATCGGTCAAGTCACTTCCGTGCGGCGCGGCGCTATGTCGCACTGCGTCAAGCCGCCTCGCCGCCTAGAATGCCAGCACTCGCTAGGCGGAGGAAGCGCGGGAGGAAGCGCGCCGTAACACGAGCCGGATACGGCGCACCGGTCGGGCGAGCCAGAAGAACAGAAAGGTATTCCAGTGAGAAGAAATCGGATTGCGCTGGCCGCCTCGGCCGCGCTGATGGGCCCCGGCATCGCCGGCGCGCAGGCGGATGGACCCGTCAGCGCGCCGCAGCCCCTGCAGGAAGTCGTGGTCTCGGCCAAGACCGAGCGCGGCGAAACGCCCGCCACGCCGCCCAATACGCCATCGCCTGCCTACGGCATCAGCGCCGCGCGCATGGCGGACTTCAACGTCGTCAACACCGAAGACGCGCTCAAGTACGCGCCCAACCTCGCCGTGCGCAAGCGCTTCATCGGCGATATGAATTCGATCATCTCGGTGCGCAGCACCAGCTCGCGCCAGTCGGCGCGCGGGCTGGTTTATGCCGACGGCCTGCTGCTGTCCAACCTGCTGGGCTCGGATTTCACCTTCCCGCCCCGATGGTCGCTGGTCAATGCCGCGGAGATCGAGCGGGTCGACGTGCTGTATGGCCCGTATTCGGCGCTGTACCCGGGCAACTCGCTGGGCGCGACGGTGCTGATCAGCACGCGCACGCCGGAGAAGTTCCAGGGCGATGCCAGCGTGCAGCTGTTTACGCAGCGCTTCAACCTGTACGGCACACACGACAATTTCAACGGCGTGCATGCCAACGCCTACGTCGGCGACCGCGTCGGACCGTTCTCGTGGCTGGTCAGCGTCGACCGGCAGGACAGCAAGAGCCAGCCGCTGAGCTTCTACACCGCGGCGCGTTCGAGCGTGCGCGCGACCTCGGCCGACAAGCCGGTCACCGGCGCGTATTTCGACCAGGACCAGACCGGCGCCAACCGCACCGTGATGGGTGTCAACAGCGAGGGCGTCACGCACACCGTGCAGGACCAGCTCAAGGTCAAGCTCGGCTACGACATCACCAACACGCTGCAGGCGCAGTTCACCGCCGCCTACTGGCAGCAGGACCGCTCCAGCGCCACCGGTAGCTATCTGCGCGATGCCAACGGCAACGTGGTGTCGAGCGGCCCGGTCAATATCGGCGGCTTCCGCTACGTCATCCCCGCCAACGCGTTTGCACCGGGCAACGGCGAAGACGCGCGCTGGCTCTACGGCCTGTCCCTGCGCACGCGCAACGAAACCGGGTGGAACTTCTCCGGAGTGGCTTCGCTGTTCGATGTCAGCAAGGACATCAGCCGCACCGCCAGCACTGCAGGCAATGGCCCGGGCACGGTGACCTTTGGCGACGGCACCGGTTGGCGCACGCTCGACCTGAAGGCCGACTACCGCCCGCAGCAACTCAAGGGTGGCCACTGGGTCACCCTCGGCTACCACTACGATAATTACCGCCTCAGCAACACCACCTACAACACCTCTGACTGGCAGGCGGCCACCATCTCCGCGTTCAACAACGCCTTTGCCGGCAAGACCGAGACGCAGGCACTGTACGCGCAAGACGCGTGGTACTTCGCCGAGGACTGGAAGCTGATCCCTGGCGTGCGCTGGGAACACTGGCGCGCCTATGACGGCAGCCGCAGCCAGCCGGGCGTGAATGTCGCGTACCCGGTGCGCAGCGAGTCCAACTGGTCGCCCAAGCTCGCGCTGGAAAAGGCCATCGGGCAGGACTGGCTGGGCCGGCTGTCGCTCGGCCAGGCCTACCGCTACCCGACCGTCGCCGAGCTGTTCCAGGGCCGCATTACCGGCACCTCGCTGATCAACAACGATCCCAACCTGAAGCCGGAGCGCTCGTTCTCGAAGGACCTGACCTTCGAGCGCATGGTCGACCGGTCGTACTTCCGCGTCTCGGTGTATGAAGACGACATCCGCGATGCGCTGGTCAGCCAGACCAACACCACGGTGTTCCCCACCGTCACCAGCTTCCAGAACGTCGACCGCGTGCGCACGCGCGGCATCGAGCTGGCCTACGACGGGCGCGACGTGCTGTTCAGCGGCTTCGACCTGTCGGCCAGCGGCGCGTACAACCATTCCAAAACGCTGGAGAACGCCAACAACCCGGCATCGGTGGGCAAGTATTTCTATCGCATCCCGAAGTGGCGCGCGAACCTGGTTGGCACCTACCGCTTCACGCCGGCATGGACCGGCACGCTGGCGATGACCTATTCGGGGCGGCAGTACAATACGCTCGACAACAGCGACGTCAATCCCGACACCTTCGGCGGCACCAGCAGTTTCCTGACCTTCGACGTCAAGGTGACGTACAAGCCCGCCAGGAACGTGCGCCTCGGGCTTGGCATCGACAACCTGACCGACGAGCGTTACTTCGTCTACCATCCCTACCCGGGCCGGACGTTCTACGCCGAGGCCAAGCTTTCTTTCTGAGTGCAGTGACCAGCCCGACCCTGACCATGCAGCGCGTGCGCCGCAGCTTCCGAATCCTTGCCGCGGGCGTGATGGCCTGCACCGCGTTCGCCGCGATGGCGCAGCCTCATGGCGGTCACGGCGCGCAAAGCCCGGCGCCGAAGGCGAAGAGCGAACTTGGCACCGGCGCCGCCTTCGATCGAGATGGCCGGTTGTGGATCGCCTACAAGGACGGCCAGCACGTGGCGGTACGCGCGTCGACGGACCAGGGCCGCAGCTTCGGGCCGGTGCAGCACGTCAACAGCGTGCCCGAGCCAGTCGCGGCCGACCACGACAGCCGGCCAAAGGTAGCGGCGGGGCGCGACGGCGAGATCTATATCACCTGGACCCAGCCGCTGGCCAAGCCCTACACCGGCTTTATCCGCTTCGCGCGCTCCACCGACGGCGGCAAGACCTTTGCCGCGCCAGTGACGGTGCATGCCAACCGCGACCAGATCGCGCACCGCTTTGACGCGATCGCGGTCGACCCGGCCGGCCGCGTCTTCGTCAGCTGGATCGACAAGCGCGACGTGGTCGCCGCCGAGGCGCGCAAGCAGCCCTATGCCGGCGCGGCGATCTATTACGCGGTCTCTGCCGACCACGGCAAGAGCTTCCAGGGCGACTACAAGGTCGCCGACCAGTCATGCGAATGCTGCCGCATCGCGCTGGCGCCGACGCCGGACGGCAAGATGCTGGCGCTGTGGCGCCATGTGTTCCCGCCCAACGCGCGCGACCACGCGGTGGCGCTGCTCGGCGCCGACGGCAAGCCCGCGCCCATGCAGCGCGCGACCTTCGACGACTGGCGCATCGATGCCTGCCCGCATCACGGCCCAGGCGCCGCGGTGACGCCGGACGGCACGCTGCACATGGCCTGGTTCAACGTGAAGGCAGGCAAGCCCACGGTATCGGTGGGCCGCTTCAAGGACGGCAAGCTGCAGGCGCAGCGTCCGCTGGACGACCCGCGTGCGCAGCATGCCGATATCGTCGCGCTCGACGACCATCGCATCGTGGTGGCGTGGAAATCTTTCGACGGCCAGCAGACGCGGCTGTCGGCGATGCTGTCGCAGGACGGCGGCAAGACCTGGCAGGCGCGGCAGGTCGCCGGCACCGCGCGCGATTCGGACCAACCGCGCCTGCTGCAGCACGGCGGCCGTGCCTACGTGCTGTGGCGCACCGAGGCCGAAGGCTTCCAGGTCTTCCCGCTGGCGCAGGAGGGCGCATGACCGGGTGTAGGACGTTACGTCGCAAACTCGTCGCCACGCTGGCGGGCGCCGCGATCGCGCTCGGCGTCGCCGGCATGGCGCACGCGGCCGAACGTGTATCGGTCTTCGAATCCGCCAGTGCCGCGCAGCTCAGCGCCAGCCAGCAGGGCAAGCCGTTCGTGCTGGTGGTGTGGTCACTCGACTGTGTCTACTGCAAGCGCAATTTCGAAACCATCGGCAAGCTGCAGGCGAAGCATCGCAACCTGCGCGTGGTCACCCTGGCCATGGACCGGCCCGATGCGCTGCCGCAGGTGCAACAGCTGCTCAAGCGCGTCAACCTGACGCGCAATGCGTGGATGTTCGGCACCGAGCCGCAGGAGCGGCTGCGCTACGCGGTCGATCCCGACTGGATGGGCGAGATGCCGCGCACGTACTTCTATCGCGCCGACGGCCAGCGGCAGGGCGTGTCCGGCGTGATCAGCAACGCCGACTGGGACAAGCACCTGCGCTGGGCGGGCATCGGCGGCTGAGGCAGCCACCGACCCTTACGCAGGGGCAGCTTGCCGAAGATCGACGGCGCCGTGATCACCCCGACCTCCCCGGACACTGAAAGCCCTGCAAGAGGCCGGTCGTCCACGGGTTGGCGAGGCTGCCGGTGTTGATGTCCAGCTTGGCCTTGCGACCATCGAAGTCATACTCGGCCATGAAATGGCTGGCAGTGGCGGAGCCGGCGAGCCGGCCCTTGGCGATGACGCGCATCAGGGCCCAAGGCCCGTTCGCGGTCAGCGTCGAGGTATCCGGGCGGATGCGCGGGCTGGCTGTGATTTCCGCACCCTGCCCGCCGCGCGGGCCGGGCCATGTCACCTTGAGCGGGATGACCGGGCCGTGCACGTAGCGCTGGCTTTGCCCATCGAAGTCCATGTTCAGCTCGACGATCTCCGGATCGAGTTCGACTACCTTCAGGTCGACCTTCCAGGCCATCTTTTTCGCACCCGGGTCGCGGAAGAACACTTCGCGGATCTCCCTGGCGCGCTGGAACGGCACCAGGCTCGGGCCGGCGACCGGTGGCACGTCGGGCGCGGTCAATTTGTAGCGCCAGGGGGAGATGGTGGTATCCACGTGCGGCGCCAGGACCTTCTGGAAGAAATCGTCCAGAACGCCCCCGGTCGCGAAGACGCGTGCAAAATCGTCCGGGTCCACATCCTGCGTGGACGTCGGCGTGAACGGATACTTGCCATCGATGGCGCTGCGGCAGCTCTCGCCAATGACCGCATCCATCTGGGCGATCAGGATATCGCCGACGCCCTTGTTCACATCCCGGGTGCCCTGTACCACCAGGTCGGCCAGCACCGCTTTGAAAGGTGCCGGCAACTTGGCGGCCTCCATGCGAAGCTGTGCCCCGGCATCCGCCGGCGGCGGCAGATTGCGGGTGTTCAGTGCGTTGTTGGCCACAACCAGGCTGGTGTAGTAGGCGTTGACCATGCCGGCGATCGCATCCAGTTGCGGCTTGCCGGCGCCGGACTGCGCGCCGGGCGTCGCGGCATCGGCCTGGCCGGTGACCACTTCGCGCAGCGCGGCGAAGCGGTTGTCGACCACCTCGCGTTCCTGGCGGGCTTCGGCGCGAGCGGTCAGCGCGTTGACCTTCTCGGCCTTTCTGTCCAGCGCGGACAATGCTTTCTCTGCCAGAGACTTGTCCTCAGGAGCAAGGGGGCGGCTCAGCGTGGTCTCCGCCACCGCCGCCCGACCCAGCCTGGCCAGCGGGGAATCCGGCGCGGCGAAATTGCGCAGGATCTCCAGGTCAAAGGCCAGGTTGTTGCCTGTCACCGTCCGGATGTCGCCGAGGAATTTGTCCCAGTGCTCGGCATATTCGTTCAGGTACAGGCGGCGGATCTCGCGCGTCAGCGGATCGTTGCCGGTCAGCTTGCCGGCGGCGCCCTCAAGCGTTTTTTTTTGAGCGCCTGGCCCAGCTGCCCGGCCCATCACCCATGCGTCCATGGCCTGGGCCTTGCCGACGAACTCCGGCAGGCGCGCGTTGAACAGGTCGTGGTAGCCGGAGTAGGTGAAGAGGCCCGGGATGCCCCGCTCGAGCGGCTCGCCACTGGCGCGGGTGAAGACCGTGCCAGCCTGGGGACCGACTGCGCGCACCAGAGTGAAATCCTGCGGTGCCTCCTCCATCATGGCCGCCTTGGCGCGATCGTACAGGCGCTCGATCGACGTGTTGCCATCCAGGAAGTCCCGCGCCGAGCGGATCAGCGCCTCGTTCTTCGCATACGGCGACAATATGGGACGACTGCCATCCAGCAGGCTGTCCAGGTGCTCGAGCACCGCTACCCGACCGCCGAAGGCGTCCGCCCCGTTTCCCGTCGCCCAGTCGCTCTGCACCCAGCTACGCACGTCGGACGCGTTGAACTTGTCCTTGTCGTGCAGCATCAGGTAGACCCGAAGGGTGTCGTAGGTCTGCTTGGCATCGCGCTGATTGACCGCGCTTGACAGGACCGATTCGACTCGGCGAACCAGGTAAGGCACCAGCAGGTTGTCCTGCAGCTTGGTATGCGTCAGGGTCGCGGCGTCCAGCACCGGCGGCACGCTGTACAGGCCATAGTGCCAGTCCGCGGACGGATCGGCCAGGTTCAGGCTGGCATAGGCGGGAAGGTCGCGGGCCGCGCCCAGTACCTCGGGCATTGCGTCCGGCTGGGGCTTTTTGTAGAAGGCCGTCACGGTCGCGGCCAGCGCCTTGGCTTTCTCCTGCACCACGTCCAGGTAGTTGTGGTTGTGGCCAAAGCTGGAATATAGCGCTCCGGCCAGCCACAGGAAGATCACCAGCGCCAGGGCATGTCCGAGCAGGCGCAGCAGGCGAAAGCGGAACTCCCAGCGCAGGTTCGGCTTCACCAAGTGCGCCTCGGGCACGATGATGCGTTTGAATACGTCCTGCAGGAAGAAGCTGCGGCTGCCTGCTGGCTGTGCGACTGCCGCTTCGCTACCCAATGGCGTTCCACTGGGGAAGACGTGCTCCGGCGCTTCCATCATCTCCGCATGATCCCGCCCAAGCCGTCTCAGCACGGTCTCATGGTCGGCGACCAGCGTAGCCGCAGTTTGGGCGGCACTGGTGAAATACACCCCGCGCAGCATATGCGCGCGCTCGGTATCGTCAAAACGCGATCCGAGGAAAATCTGCGAAAGCATATCGACGATCGGCTCGGTCAGGCTCGCGAATTCCTGGGGCAGTGCGAACAATTCCTTGCGCCGATCCACGGCGTACTCCTCGCACAGGCGCGCATCGAGCCCTCTCTGTAGCCGGTCCGTGAGAAGTGTCATTTCTGAGCGGCAGCGCTGTGCGAAAGGCATGGGAGCCTCGCCGCGTTTCAGCTTCTTCTGCGCATAGGGGAGGGTAAAGCCCCAAGGCTGCGACCGTCCCTCGCTGCTCAGGTACTGGAAATACGCACCGAAGCCGGCCAACTGATCCAGCTTGGTAACGATGACATAGATTGGAAACTGGATGCCCAACTCCTTGCGCAGGTCGGCGAGTCGGGCGCGCAGGCTGGCTGCCTCGCGGACCCGTTCGTCCGGCGTTTGCGTCAGCAGATCCTCGACGCTGATGGTGAGTACCGCGCCGTTGATGGGTACACGACTACGGTACTTACGCAGCAGTGACAGAAGTCCCGCCCATTCGGCCGGATCCACTTTTTGGCTTTGTTCGTGCGTGGTGTAGCGCCCGGCTGTATCGATCAGCACTGCCTCGTTGGTCAGCCACCAACTGGTGTTCAAGGTGCCCTTTTCC
This sequence comes from Cupriavidus sp. NPDC089707, assembly GCF_044748965.1. Taxonomy (NCBI): domain Bacteria; kingdom Pseudomonadati; phylum Pseudomonadota; class Betaproteobacteria; order Burkholderiales; family Burkholderiaceae; genus Cupriavidus; species Cupriavidus sp. NPDC089707. The sequence continues at coordinate 24,110 of NZ_JBIVHB010000022.1, read as the reverse complement.
TTACGTGCCGCAATGGCCGCGCTCATCTGCTCCGGCAGCGGGAATTGCAGGCCTGCGTTGAGCAGCGCAGTGGTCTTGCCGGCACCAGAGACGCCGACCATCAGGTACCACGGCAGTTTGTAGAGGTAGCGCTTGCCCTCGAAAAGCCGGCTGGTCCCGCCCGTGGTTCGCATTCCTTTGAGCTGCTTCAGCGCCGTCTGAACGGTCTCGTTCACCTTGGCGATCTCGTGCGCAGCAACGACTTCCGGGCGCTTGCCGCCGAAGTTCAGCAGCTTCTCCAGCAGCGAATCGTTCGCCTGTGACCTTCTGAGGAATTGGAAAACCTCATAGGCAACCACCAGGAAAACCAGTACGGCAATGACAACAACCCGGACTACTTCGGCGGCCAGCGGGTGCGCGTCGCCAATCGCCAGCAGCGGCCCGGCGTGCCAGATCAGCAGGCATAGTGCGGCGACGCCCACGACAGCGACCGACCAATTCAAGACGAGCAACAGCACCAGCACCAGCAACAGCACGATCACCGTCACCCGCATGCCAATGCCGGCCAGCGGTCGCATACCACTAAAGGCCAGCAACGGGCCAATGAACCATATGGCAACCGCCACAATCACCAGCGCCAGGAGGACCAGCAGCTGACGCGAGAACAGCGCGGCCGCACAACGTTTCAGGAATTCCATACGTACTCTTTCCTATTGCGTCACCACGATCTCGACGCGGCGGTTTCTCGCGCGTTCGACCGGTGTCTGGTTGCCGCCAACCGGCTCGCTGTCGCCCTTGCCAACGGCCTCCAGGCGGCCCTTGGCGACACCCTTGATGGCCAGGTACTCCGCGACGGTCGCCGCGCGCTCCTCGGACAGGATCTGGTTGGAGGGGAACCGCGCCGTCTTGATCGGCACGTTGTCAGTGTGACCAATGACCGTGACCTTGCCGGTCACCTTGTTGACTTCGCTAGCCACCTTGTCGAGCACCGGCAGGATCTTGCCGCTGGCATCGGCCTGGCCGGCGCCGAACATGTCGTCGCCGCGGAATGTAACGGTGCTGCGGGCGCTGTCCTCCTTGACGCTGACCACCCCACGTGCGATCTCCTCTTTCAGCAATTCGGCCAGGCGCAATGCCTTGGGCGGCTCCGGCGGCGTCGCCTGTCCAATCGCCGCGATCTGTCGCTCCAGGTCGTGGGAGCGGAAGAGCAGTTGGTACTTGTACCAGGCGAAAAGGCCGAAGACCGCCAGCGCCAGCACGCTGGCCGTTACCCAGACGGGCAGCGAGCGCAGCAGACTGAGCTTGCCGGCCTCCTCGCCACGCCAGTGTGGCGACAGATCGCGAGGGACGCTCTCGCGTGCCCCGGCAATCATGTTCAGCAAGCGCTGGCGGATCGCGTCGAGTTCTCGCGGCCCCTCGGCGCGCTTGCCATAGCGACCCTTGAAGCCCAGGCAGAGGATTTGGTAGATCACCTCGATCACGTGCATGTGTTCCTGCGGCGAGGCGACCAGGCGGCCCAACAACTGGAACACTTTTTCACCGCCGTCGCCTTCCTGATGACACTGGATCAGCAGGCTATACGTGGCCCAGTCGCCTTCGTGGCCCCAATGGGTTGCGTTGGCCGCCTCGTCGAGCGCCGTGCACAGGCTGTAGCGTGCAGCGAGGATATGCTCGCGACGCAAATTCGCGCGCTCGCAGGTTGTCTGGAACTGGTGGATTTCACTCACCAGTAGTTGCTTGAGGGCAGCCGCCCCTCCCGCACCCTGGAGATCCGCTGGCATGTCCGCCAGTGCGCGCAGCAGAGGCTGGGCGGCTGCCAGCAGCGGATTGGCCGCCGTCATGATGCGCTCGGCGCGCTGGTCCGGCGTTTCGGTCGTCGTCCGGCGCCAGGGGGCTCGTCTTGCTTCGCCGGCAGTGTTGGGCTGCGTTGCCGAAGCAGGGGCAGGGCCCGCCTCGGCCAGTGCCGACGACTCCTGGCCAGCCAGGAACGCGTCATTGTCCTTGTTGGCAATGTCTTCCATCAGCTACGCACTCCCCACAGCTCAAGGCGGATCTCCGGAAAATGGCCGGCCACGTGCAGAGCCAGGCCGCCATAGCGCTGGACCTGTCCCCAAAGCGGGTGGTCTTGCGACAGTTCAAAGTAGACCTGCCCAGCATTGAATGGAATCTGGCGCGGCGGCACAGGGAGGGGCTGCAACGGAATCCCCGGCAGGTGCGAGCGAATCAGTTCGGCCAGACGCTCGGACGGGCCGGCCTTGGCTTGAGCCGGGAACTGCTGCTGCAGCACGTCGGCGGGCATCTGGGCGCCCACGGCCAGCACGAATGTGTTGAACCGCCCAAACTCGGTCGGCTCCAGCACTGCCAGCCTGATGCCATGGGACTGGTCACGCAGTTCGATGCGCTGCGCGCTGCGTTCCAGCACAACGTTCAGCAGGAAGCGCAGGTCGTCCACGACAGGCTTCAGGCAGGTATGCGGCTCATCGTGGCGATAGGCCTCATAGTGCTTCGGCCGCCGAGTGGCAGTGCGCACGAAGGTGGACAATTCTCCCGCCAGGGCGGTCAGTCCGACATATAGGCTCTCGGGCGAGGCGGCCTTCGCCTCCAGCATATGCGTCAGCACCGGCTCATAGCGGTTTAGGAGTTGCAGGATGAGGTATTCGGAAACCTCGGCGGCATCGCCGCCGCGGGTGCTGGAGGCGGCAAGGCGCTCCGCCATGCTATTGGCCCGCAGGCACAGCAGACCGTGGAGCTCGCCCAACCACGTGGTCAGGAGGGGGCTTGCCGTGAAGACGTTGACGGGCGGGATCAGCGCCGGATCCAGTCTGGCGCTGCCGTCGGCGCGAATCTCGTTCACCTTGGCCAGCGGCAGGCCGATCCAGGACTCGGTGAGTTCTTTCTCCGGCAGCAGGCGCAGGCGCAGATCGGCCAGTTGCACCAGCTTGGGTCCCTGGCCGATCGAGTTGGCGTCCAGCAACTCCTCTTCGAAGCTGTGATAGCGAGCCAGCGAGTCGGCGCCGTTGTCGAATGTGGTCTCTTCGGCGTTAGGCGTGCGGATCGGCGCGGCAAGGTAGATCCGCTGGTTCAGGTGCTCATGCCGCAGCGCCAATGGCGCTGGCAACCTGGCGTGCGCAGGCGCATCAAAAGGCGTGCCATCCTGGAGGATACCGGCGGCACCGGAGACAACCAGCTTGCCTAGCGCAAGCGCTTCCGTGTCGATTGCGAAGTGATGAAAGCCCCAGAAGAACGGGCTCAACGCGGCAGCGCGCTTGTGGGCGAAATGCTCCAGGTAGCGCTCCTGCTGCTGAAAGAGCTGCGGGCGCAGGAAAAGGCCCTCGCTCCAGACGACCTTGTTATACCAACTCATGAATTCAGTCAGGTTTGGATACGGTGATGGTTTGCTGGTCCAGCGAGACCTGCAGCTTGACCTTTCGGGCCGGAATGACGGTGCGGTACCACGCAACCGCCGGTGCCGGCGGCAATTTGTAGACCGTGCGCCAGGTAGCTTTGCCGAGATCCCGGTAACCAATCAGCAGGCCCAACGCCGTGGTGTCCGGGTTCAGCTTGCGTTCGATGTCGCGTGACTCTCCTGGCCGCAGCACGAACTCGTCGCGGGCCAGCTGGTCTTGGGTCAGCACCGTCTTGTCATTCTTGTCGAGCGAAAAGTAGTCGGCGTTCTCGAATGCCGTTTCTGTCTTGAGTTCGTAGACGCGCACCAGCACAGGCGATGCGCGGCCCTTGTCGTCGGGGTTGACGGTCGACCGGGCATCGATGGACAGTTCGAGCTTGATTTGCTCCTTGGGCGCGACGGGCTGCGGCGCCGAGCAGGCGCCCAGCAGTACTGCTGTTGCCAACGTCGCCGCTGCGCCGCGCACAACACCAATCCGCATGTTCAATCCCCTACTGATGCGGCTTCGCTGGCTATCAGCTTGCAGCCACATTCGGTATGACACCCTTCCACGGCCACCGGCAGGTCGCCGACGCTGAAGGTGGGATGTGCTTCGATGATCTTGTTGATGCCGTGTGGACGCCCATCGGGATACTTCTGCGGGCAAGCCACCACATCACCCAGTCGGGCAATCGGCTTGCCATTGATCGTGTGGGTGGGGGAGCCACTGGTGACTGTGCCGCCATGGTCAGTCGTGTCACCGACCGTGATAATGCGCAGGCTCATTAAACCCTCCTTGCCTTCAAGGTGATAAAGAACGATTCGCCGTCTTAAATGACGATAGTGGTAGCTTCTTCTCTCTCTCTTCGCTGCAACGTTCAGCGGATCTCGCGGTTGTACAACGTATTGCCGAAGTAGCGCCATTTGGTGACTCCTCCAGTTTCAAAATGCCCGCCAGCCGCACCTGGCCCCTCGTCCTGCTCTTCCCACTGCTCGCCACCGTCGCGGCTGATGAGCACCACGTCGTGCTCGTTCCTGCTGTTGCTGGCGTCGATCATCAGCAGGTTGTCTTTGCCACGATAAAGCGCGCCGGGGACGATGCTGTCGCCAAATGTCTTTAAGTGCTTCGCGGGGCCGCCCATCCAGCGCCAGATGCCGGCCGGGCGCTTGCGATCCGAGTCGTGCGGGATGTCAGGGTTGTGTGGCTTGCCCTGCTCGGTGAGCAGGAACAGCTTGTTGCCACGCAGGCCTTTGTCGCCATCTGGCACCCACAACATGTCGACGACTGTCGCCTCTGGCAGGACCACCTCAGGCAGGCGCGGCTTGTCGGCACGCACGAAGACATCAGCAGGGTCGTCCCAGCGCAAGGCATAGATCAGACTTGCGTCGGGCTGCCCGCCATATGTCTCCGGCGACCAAAATCCAAAGAACAGCACGCCATTGCCAGCCAGGTAGGAAGAGGTAAAGGCAAAGCGCGCGTCCTTGACCACCGGCTGGTCGCTGCGCTGCTTCAGCTGTGCGGCACGGGTCAGATTGGAATCGATCTTGTAGGCAAGCCTTGGGGCCAGTATTTGCTGCCAGTGCTGGCCGCCATCAGAGGTGCGCCAGATGTACGGGCCCCAGCCGACGGCGTAACCGCGATTGGCGTCGAGAAAGGCTAGTTGGCTGATATTGTTTGCTTCCGGCCATGCCAGGCGCTGCCACGTCATGCCCCCGTCCGTGCTTTTCCACAGCTTGTGGTACGCCACGCCATAGTCATCCGGACCGTTCGCCTGCTTGTAGTCGGTCCACTCGGTAGCGATGTAGATCACTCTCCAATCCGGACTGACCCACCAGGTCGCATTCTGGCCAAACTGTTCGAACTGCTTCGTGAGATCCTGCCGAAAGTTTCCCGTGAAGAAGCGAACGGTATAGCGATTGAGCCGATCTGACGAATTGCTCATCCATCGCTCAATCGGCTCCGCGATCATCGGATCCTTCCATTCGCTTGGAGGCTTGAATGGTGTGTAGGGCGGAGATACCTTCAGCCAGAGCAACCGCTCCCCTTTCACCCTGAAGTCCGCTCCACCATACGGCTTGTCGTTGCGTAGCACCACTGCGCGACTTTTCCACATTCCCAGTCCCCTACATCCATATCCGATTGCCCCGAGGAGTAGCCCGAGAACGATGATCCAAACCAGCCAACGTCGGCTCATTTCAGATCCTCCAACAGACCCTGTATCACCCTGACAAGGGCCTCGCCGGTCTCCTTGATGGTCTGCCTCGGGTGCGTCACCTTGTACATCCCGACTTCCGAGCCACTGTCAAACGCTTGCTCCCAGGTCGCGCCATCCAGCCATTCCTCGATGTTTGGCTGCCCGCCAATCTTCATGAGATCGTCTGGTGGCAGATCCGCCAACCCTCCGTCGAGATAGGCCGGGACGTGGGTCTTGAACGCAAATTCTTTGAACTTGTCGCTGTCCAGTTCAAGCTCACACTTTGTCGCGATCATCCTGAACCCGCGGTTGCTGTTGAACTTGCACGCAATCGAAATCGAGTTCCCCCGCATGTTCTGGCTGAGGCCGTCCTCCATGTTTTGTTGCAGGAGTATTCTTGCGAGCACCAGCCATGCCTTCCCTTTAGCGGTGAGACGTGGGTACAACTTCTCCCCGTAGTTCGAGCAGTAGTAGTACCCGTATCCCACGTAGTACTTCGGCATCTGATGCCCACAGCCGATGTGGCGCATCATGAAGTTGGTTCCCCGCGACCACAGCGGTGAATCGCTACCCGGCTGGATCAGGACATCGCGGTTGCGGATGAGCTTTTTAACAACCTCTTGGTCATCCCATGGATTCCAATACGTCAGCCAAGCCTTGGCGACATCCCACGTAGTAGCACCGGTCTTCCTCACGTACTCCTCATGTAGCGGGCGGTAGTAGTAGACACATTGCCCGATGATGCAGTCGGCCGCAGGAGGAACAATTTTGTCGCACGAGGAAGCCGTCACCTTCGCACGCTCCTGCCAGCTCACCGGTGTATGAATGGCGCTTCCCTGCCCGAGCGGGTTTTCCTTGTCCTGGCTCATACCGATTTGCCTCGCTTGTCAAAGAGTTCCACGGCAAGGCCATCCGGTACTTGGCTTCGGGAGAGCGATGTCTCGCCCTGTTTGCCTGTAATGCCTTCGGTCAGAATCTTCCCTGCGTTATCCCGCAATCGGTAGGCCACTCCAGATGCCGGCAGGTCCGTCCCAGCCCAGGTGGCAACGAACGCCTGGTCATGGCCACCTGGCGCCCCCTGAGGCACGGGCGGCAGCGATTGCGCGAGCGTCCGGGAGCCAGGCAATCCATGCGAACCCGCATATGCCTTCCAATCTCCTGAAGCGCCATGCTCAATGCCGCTGCCATCAATGCGGATATAACTGCCGCCACCGTTCAGCACAATTTCCTTCCGGGCAGCGATCTCGATCAGATCAGAAGCGCTGATAAGCTTGAGCACCTTCCGAGCGATGATCTCGATATCGTCGGACTGGGCCTGAATCTCGATCTTGCCTTTGGCCGCAAAGAGCCGCACGCCCAGCTTCTGCGCGAAGAGCACGGCGCGCTCGGAAAAGCTGCCGAAGAATCCCCCGCCGGTCGCAATCGACAGGTGCGCACCGGTGGTGATAGCGGTATGCCGTCCGCTGTGCAGGTGGGTGGTTTCCGCCGTCGTCACGGCAATCCCGCAGGGACTCGCCAGTACCAGATGCGGCTCGCTCAACTCGGCCCGCTCGCCATTGCCGCGAATCGCGTCGTTCTGGGCCTTAAGCGCCTTGGCCACGTCGAGTTGTTCGCCAGCCTGCGCCTGCTGCTGGTCGGCACATTCTCCCAGCGTTCCCTGGACATCCCGGCCGTTGGTGAGCCGCTGCACGGCCTCACCCATATCCTTGTGGTGGCCCTTTGCATCATGGCGCGCTTCGGTAGAGACCAGCATGCCCTTGGCCGACCGAATGGCGCCGTGGCCGTCGGTGCGCAGTTCGAACCCCTCGCCGCGCATGTCCTTGCGGCCATCGGCATCAGGCACCCGCGTGATATAGCCCAGGCTCAGCAGCGACATCTGGTGGTCACTGCCGATCTGGGTCTGGATCTGACCTTGCGTGTCGTCCTGGAGGAAGGTGTTGTGGCGCTCCCCGAAGAGCTCCTTGCTGCGGAAGCCAGACAGTGCGTGCTGGCTCGGAAGCACCCATTGCGGCATATTCACGCGGTTGGGCACCCGGCCAGTGATGATCGGGCAGTCCGGATCCCCATTGAGGAAGTCAACGATCACCTCCTGCCCGATACGCGGAATGTGGCTCGCGCCGAACTGATCGCCCTGCCAGGCCTGCGAGACCCGCACCCAGCACGAAGTGTTCTCGTCGCGCTGCCCGATCCGGTCCCAGTGGAGCTGAATCCGGACTCGCCCGAATTCATCAAGCCACGCCTGCCGGCTCTGCGGACCCACGACCGTGGCGGTCTGTGGTCCAAAGGTTCTGGGCTTCTCCTGCAGCCGCGCGGGACGGAAAGTCACCTTCGCGGGCTGGACCTCGAAGGCCACCTCGCACTTCCAATGCTGGTCCTGCCCCGATTCTTCAGCCACTTCCTCAAGCTTGAGCTGGGCCGCATAGGTCAGGTATTCGACATTGGCCTTGCGCTGCGGATGGCGTATGAGCGTGAACGTGCAGCCTGCGGCCAGGCCACGCAGGTTGCCCTTGCCGCAGGCACGGCTGCCATGCTGACGCAGTTCTTCCATGCGGAGACCGGAGACAAAGTCTCCCTCCTTCCAGGGATCGTTTCCGGTCACCGGCTGCGCGTGGTCCCCTGGCCATTCATAAATCTCGCCGTCGGCGTGTGCAGTGTTACGCGGATTGCGCACGCCGATATGCAGATCCGCCCGAGGCTTGTTGAAATCGTAGTCATTCGACACCCAGGCGCCAGACCCCAGCTTGTCAATGACGGTGAAATCGTAGACGTGCTCCTCATCGATGCGACCGACCGAGTCATGCCACTGCACGGTGTGGTACGCCGCGCTTGGGGTCTTGCGAAAGGCACCGTTTCCGTCGGTCAGCACCAGCCGGTGCTTTCCGTGCGAATGCTCGAAGAAGAAGGCAATGCCCCACTCTTCAGTGAGGCGCTTGAAGAATGCGTAGTCGGTCTCACCGTACTGCACCTGGTATTCCCGCTTAGGGTAGCGCGCCAGATCAAGCCGCTTTTCGACCGGGAAGGTGTAGTCCGCCAGCAGTTCGTCCAGGATCTCGACCACGGTCTTCTGCTGGAATATCTTGAAGTCCGAAGTCTGTGAGGCGAGAAATAGCCAAGGACGCAGCGTGAGCGTATAGGCAAGCGATCGGCCTACATTGGCCGGCCCTTCCACCTGCGTGACGAGGCCGGTGATCTCCCGCGTGCCGGCACCGACGCCCCCGGCCAGCGCACTGCCCATGCCGTCGAGCTGAATGCCAATGGTTAGCTCCCGGCCTTGCAGCGCCGGCATATTGAGGTTCGCAGCCGGGCCGAACACAGTGTTCAGGCTGTCCGGTGTCTTTAGGGTGACGCGGTATTCGAAGAGTTCGCATAGGTTCTCCTGTCCCTCGACGCGTACGACGGTGAACGCGGAACGTCCCAGTTGTTCTGGCAGGCCCTCTCCCTTGAGCGTGACCGTATGGCCACCGACTCCGGGCAGATTGAACGACGCTCTCATCTTTTCTCCTTCGCGATGCAAACGCTTCGAATGCTGTGCCCTGCCGCGACCACCCATGGCGATCGCGGCAGGGTCCGACATCAGGCGGATGATCAGGCCTCCTTATTGCCCTTGATGTCGTAACCTGCGGTCACGGCGCCACCGCTGCCGCCCTGGGCGTTCTGCACCACATACTCTTGCTTGACCCTGGAGAAGGACAGTGCGACCTTCTCGCGCATGCGTACCTCGTCGTCCACCGAACCCTTCGGGCTTACCTTGGTGACGATCACGTCAGTCATGGTGAGCTTCAGGTATTCGAGCGGATTGCCGCCAGCCTTGCGCACCACCAGCACAGCCTCATTGATGTGCTTGCCGGTCAGGCAGTACTTCATCAGGTTGGGCGAAGCCCGATCGATGAAATGTTCGAACGACAGGTCCGACACGGTAGCCTTGCCGGCGCCGCCGCCGCTTCCCGCGTGCATGGTGGACTGCTGTTCGATGCTCCAGTCCCAGGCCAGCGCTTCGATTTCATTCTTGTGCGACGAATCCTGCGACTCGCCGTCGATGCCGTTGATCTTCAGGAAAATGTCCTGTGCCATTGCAAAGCTCCTTCACGTTAAGACAGGTACTGCCGACAAAGGCCACAGCAGCTTCCCCGGACCTGCTGGTATCAGGTCCGCGCGGTAGAGTCTGTGGGGATTCGGTTGGTTATCGCCTCAGGCAGCGTCCTTGACAGACGGGAGGCGCGCGACCAGGCGTAGGGACACCGTCAGGCCTTCGAGCTGGAAGTGCGGGCGCAGGAAGAACTTGGCGCTGTAGTAGCCCGGGTTGCCTTCCGTTTCCTCGACCACGACCTCGGCGGCCGCGAGCGGGCGGCGGGCCTTGGTTTCCTGCGAGGAGTTGGCCGGATCGGCATCAACGTAGTTCATGATCCACTCGTTGAGCCAACGCTGCATGTCTTCGCGCTCCTTGAACGCGCCGACCTTGTCGCGCACGATGCACTTCAGGTAATGGGCAAAGCGCGAGCAGGCGAACAGGTACGGCAGCCGAGCCGACAGGTTGGCGTTGGCCGTTGCATCGGCGTCGTAATACTCAGCAGGCTTCTGCATCGACTGGGCACCGATGAAGGCCGCGTAATCGGTATTCTTGCGGTGCACCAGCGAGATGAATCCGTTTTTCGACAGTTCGGCCTCGCGGCGATCCGAGATGGCGATCTCGGTCGGACACTTCATGTCGATGCCGCCGTCGTCGGTAGGGAAGGTGTGGCACGGCAGGTTCTCCACTACGCCACCGCTCTCCACGCCGCGGATCAGCGTGCACCAGCCATACAGCTTGAACGAACGGTTGATATTGACCGCCATCGCGTAGGCTGCGTTGCTCCAGACATACTTGCGATGATCCGCGCCGTCTGTTTCTTCCTCGAAGTCGAACGCGTCCACGGGGTTGGTCTTGATCCCATAGGGCAGCCGCGACAGGAAGCGCGGCATGGCCAGGCCAACATAGCGGGCGTCCTCCGAGTTGCGCAGGCCGTTCCACGGCGCGTATTCCAGGTTCTGAAAGATCTTGGACAGGTCGCGCGGGTTGGCCAGTTCTTGCCACGAATCCATCTGCAGCACGGACGGCGAGGCGCCGGCGATAAACGGCGCGTGGGCTGCGGCCGAGATCTTGGCGAGCGAGCCGAGCAGCTCTACATCGGGCGGAGTGTGGTCGAAATAATAGTCGGCGACCAGGCAGCCGTACGGCTCGCCGCCAAGCTGGCCGTACTCTTCCTCATAGATGCGCTTGAAGAACGGGCTTTGGTCCCAGCCGATGCCCTTGTAGCGGCGCAGAGTACGACGCAGTTCTTCCTTCGAGACATCCATCACACGGATGCGCAGCTTGTCATCGGTCTCGGTGTTGGAAACGAGGTGATGCAGGCCACGCCAGGCCGACTCCAGCTTCTGGAAGTCCTCGTGGTGCAGGATCAGATTGATTTGCTCGGAGAGCTTTTTGTCGATGGCGCCGATGATGGCTTCGATGCTCTTGTACGCGTCGTCGCTCATGGTGAACGCGCTGGCGAGCGCCTGCTCGGCCAGGGTCTTGACGGCGAGGTCGACCGCCTCGCGCGCCTGGTCCGTCTTTGGGGAGAACTCGCGGCTGATCAGCGCGGCGAAGTCAGAATGATCAGCGGTTGCGATTGCTTGCTGCTGTTTTTGTTGGGCGGAAGCCATGGAATCCTTGCTTGAAGAGTTGGTTCAGGTAGGCAAGAAGCAGATCCAGTCAGGATTGCGGCGCCCGCGCGTCGTTTTCGTCACCCAAGTTCTTTGGCGCCTTGGCGAGCGACTGCAGCAGCGCAGGGTCTTGCAGCAGTTGATTGATGAGCGATTCGGCGCCCGACTTGCCGTCCATGTAGGTCTGCAGGTTCGCGAGCTGCGTACGGGCCTCCAGCAGTTGCTTGAGCGCGTCGACCTTGCCTGCCACCGCCGCCGGCGAAAAGTCCTCGATGCTCTCGAACGTCATGTCGACCATAAGCTGGCCGCTGCCGGACAATGTATTGGGTACGGCGAAAGCAACGCGGGGTTTCATTGCCTTCATGCGCTCATCGAAGTTGTCGACATCGATCTCGAGGAACTTGCGGTCGGCGACTGCCGGCAGCGGCTCGGCGGGCTTGCCAGACAGGTCGGCCAGCACGCCCATTACGAAGGGCAACTCGATGCGCTTCTCCGAGCCATAGACCTCAACGTCGTACTCGATCTGTACACGCGGCGCGCGGTTGCGCGCGATGAACTTCTGCGAACTGTTCACAACTGACATGGGTCTCCTCAACGGGTGACAAGAAGGGTTGCAAGGACATGCCGTGCGGCGTCACGCCGCTTCGGCTTTGGGATAGTCCGGGCCGGCAGCGTCGTGGGCGGCACGGTATTCGGCTTGGTACGCAAGCTCATCTTGCTCGGCGCCAGACAGCCGGATATCGATCGCAGCCAGCTGGCGTTTCTCCGACAAGGCGCTTAACCAGAGCCGCGCTAGTTGTGGCTGAACGACCTGCTCGATGAAACTGATCAACTGACGGGCGCCGCTTTCGCCGACCGGACAGCGCGCCACGATGAACTCGACCACGGGGTCGCCGTAGGTGAGGGCAATGCCATGCTGGTCCTGCATGCGCGCCACGACGCGGTCCAGGTGCAGGCGCACGATGCAGCCGAGGCTCTCTGCGGCGAGCGGGAGGTAGGGCACCACCACGAGGCGGCCCAGGAACGCTGCGGGAAAGACCTTGCGCAGTTCCGGCATCAGCGCGGCTCGCAGCGCGGCAGGCTCCGGCAACAACGCCGGGTCTTCGCACAGGTTCGCCAGCAGGTCGGAACCGGCATTGCTTGTGAGCAGCAGGATGCTGTTCTTGAAGTCGATGTGGCGGCCCTCTCCGTCTTCCATGTAGCCCTTGTCGAAGACCTGGTAGAAGACCTCGTGGACGTCGGAGTGGGCCTTCTCGACCTCATCGAGCAGCACCACGCTGTGCGGCCGGCGGCGTACGGCCTCAGTGAGAACGCCTCCTTCGCCATAGCCCACATAGCCCGGCGGTGCACCCTTTAGCGTGGAGACGGTATGCGATTCCTGGAATTCCGAGAGATTGATGGTGATCAGGTTCTGTTCGCCACCATATAGGGCTTCGGCCAGTGCCAGCGCGGTCTCGGTTTTTCCGACGCCAGACGGACCGACCAGCAGGAACACCCCCACCGGCTTGTTCGGATCTGTCAGTTGCGCCCGGGCTGTCAGGATCCGCTCGCCAAGCTGGGCAAGCGCATGATCCTGGCCGATAACCCGGCTGGTCAGGGTCTGCGGCAACTGCATGATGGTTTCGACCTCATCCGCCACCATGCGACCGACCGGAATGCCGGTCCAGTCAGCGACGATTGCCGCGACCACCGACTCGTCCACTTCGGTGTACACAAGCGGCGCATCCGCTTGCGCCGCTTGCAGCTCAGCCTCGATGTCTGACAACGATCGTTGGGCATCGGCAGCGATCGCAGGCTCGTGTGTCAGGGACTCGACCAACGCCTGCCGGCGGGTGAGCAGCTCGCCCGCCAGACTGCGTTCGCGCCCCCAGCGTGCTTCGGCTAGCGCCAGATCGGCGTTGACTTGCTCGCGCCGGGAGTGGGCCACGGCGATCCGCACGGGGTCCGGTTTGCCGAATCCGGCTTCCTTGGCCAGCAGTGCGCATTCGGCGTTGGTTGCCGCCTGTTGCTGGCGTAAGTGCTCAACCGGCGCAGGTGGTGCGTGCAGCGACAATGCGACCCGCGCACACGCAGTGTCGAGCAGGCTGATGGCCTTGTCCGGCAGTTGGCGCGAAGGAATGTAGCGATGCGACAGCCTCACTGCCGCCCGCACGGCCTCGTCGCGGATGAGCACCTGATGGTGGGCCTCGAACGTCTGGACCAGCCCTCGCACCATGGCGGCGGCCTTGGCCTCTTCCGGCTCCATCACCTGTAGCACTTGAAAGCGGCGCGTGAGCGCGGGATCCTTCTCGATGTGGCGCTTGTATTCGCTCCAGGTCGTGGCACCGATGGTGCGCAGCGCCCCTCGCGCGAGCGCCGGCTTGAGCAAGTTCGCGGCGTCGCCAGTGCCTGCCTGGCCGCCAGCTCCAACGAGCGTGTGCACTTCGTCCACAAACAGGATCACCGGTTTGGGGGACTTGGTGGCCTCTTCGAGCACGCTTTTGAGCCGAGCTTCAAACTCGCCTTTCATGCTGGCGCCAGCCAGCAGCGATCCGACGTCGAGACTGAGCAGCCGGATGTCCTTCAGGCTTGGTGGCACCTCACCGGCGGCGATGGCCTGGGCCAGCCCTTCAATCACGGCGGTCTTGCCGACGCCGGCTTCGCCGGTGAGGAGTGGATTGTTCTGGCGGCGGCGCAGCAGGATGTCCGACAAGGTGCGGATTTCGTACTCGCGGCCGACCACCGGATCGAGCCTGCCGGCGCGCGCCTCCTCGGTCAGGTCGCGGCAGTACCGACCCAGCGCGGACTTGCCGGAACCAATGGGCGCCATGGCGCCACTGGCCTCACCAGGTGTCGCGGGTGCGAGACCGCTGCCGTCGTAGGCCGCCTCGCGGCTTTCCGGAGACTGCGCCACCAGTGCGGGGACGGCTTCGACCAGGTCATCGGCACGTACCTTCGCGAATTGGTTCGAGTGGCCCAGCAGCGCACGGCGAAGCTCGGGTGTCTTTAGCAGCGCCGTCAGCAGATAGGCGCCGCGCACATGGTCATCGGCAAAGGCCAGGGTGGCGTAAACCCAGGCACGCTCAATGGCGGACTCGATCTGGAACGAGAAGTCGCTGATCGATGTGGCGCCGGCGGGCAGGGCCGATAGCGCGCGGCTCAAGTCGGCTTCCAATGCGGACAAGTCGGCGCCGGCATGACGCAGGATCCGCTGCAGGTCGCCGTCGGCGCCCTGCAGCAACTGGTGCAGCCAATGCACAAGCTCCACGTACGGGTTGCCGCGTAGCTTGCAAAAGGCAGTTGCACTTTCAATTGCCTTGAATAAGGTGGGATTGAGTCGGCCGAACAGCGCCTGACGCGAAATATCCATTCGATGCCTTGTTTTGCCTTTCTGAATTGGCCAGTGCTTGGCCGGAAGGGTCTCTCCGATTGACTGCGTTTTTAGGATATGGGCAAATCATTAGGCGTGCAAATTCATGGGAATGACGTTGTGCAATGCCATTGGTGGAAGATGAATGAAATCGTTTCAATTTGTTAACAATTGAATGCGATGATCGCGTGCGTAATTAGCACGGAGACACCACGCCGGCAATGCGCTACGGCAATGGCAAGGTTGCACAATCGCGATCCTAGGATTTTTCTGCATATGCTTTGAAAAATTGGAGTATTTCATCTGGGAATAATCCGAAATTAATTGATTTTTTTTAAAATCAGAAATTAGTTTTGCGAAATCCAGTTGTACTTATTTACATTTTGTCCTGTCGTGATTTGTGATTATCATCAGGTCAATTTTCGAACCATCACCAACGAGATATGGTCATGAGCGACTGGCAGACCCGCAGGGCAGGGACCGACCCCGTCAAACTCGAATTCGAGGGCGCCAGCAGTGCGTTCTGGCCAGGGGATGCGTTCGGCGGGACGCGGCCGGATGACGCCGATCCGTTCTCGCTGGTGAGGCCAGCCAGCAGCGAGCGCACAGCCGATGCAGCTGCTGATCCGAGTGACGTGCTCGAGCAACTGAAACGGGAGGCCGAGGCGGCGCTGCGGGACCCCAACTACGTGAACACCCAGGCGGAGGCCATCACCGGGTCGGCAGCGGAGGTGCCAGTGGAGGTCGACGCCAACCCGCTGCGGACGCTCGCGCGTAGAGCGAACCATGCCGACACCTTGATGGACATGCTGGACGTGGCTGGCCACATCGACGCCCTGATCGGCCCTGTGGAATCCCTCGATGAACACCAGCTGTTTTCGGTCGCGCCTGCGCCGGACGTGCTCTGGCTCTTTGCGGGAGACATCGCACCCACTGGGCGCCGTGATCTCTCTGCTCCCCTTACCCGTCGCGAACACCACCTCGTCTCGATGGACAGCGCCTACCATCCTGCGCAAGCGCAGATGCCGGAGCCCGATCATGACGCTTGATAGGCAGTCGCCCGACCGGAGGACAGACGTCGGGATGGCGTCAGTACTCCGGCAAGCCGGCTCGGTCACTGGCGCGGTGGCTGAAGCGGAGGCCGTGGTGCGTTTGCAGCCGGGTGCTTTTACGCTTCATTGGCAACTATTCCAGTGGTTGTGCGTGGTTGGCGACTGGCCGCGAGCCCTTAAGCAACTACAGGTGGCCACGCAGCCCGCGCCCGACTTCGCCCAGACCGCGCACGTCTACCGGGACCTGATTCGCGCGGAGGTGTTTGAGCATGGCTGAATATCTCCCGCCGCGTTCACCACGGCGTCCGAATGCGCAATTACTCCCGACGCTCTTTGACCGGCTGCGCGACGATTCGCCTCAACGCCAGACAGAACGGCCGGCCGAGTACACCGTCACACGCGCGCAGATGCGCGACATCATCCAGCGCGATCTCACTTACCTGCTCAACACTACCAACCGCGAAGACGAGTTCGACCGCGAGCGGTACCCGGAAGTGGCGGGTTCCACACTGAACTACGGCGTTCCGCCGGTCGCTGGCAGCTACCTGTCCGAGCACAAGTGGGACGACATCATCGCCATCGTGCAGCGGGCAATCGAGGATTTTGAACCCCGGCTTATCCCGGGATCGCTCAGGATCCAGCCGTTGCTGAAGGAAGATGCGCCGCATCGCTACAACGTGCTGCTGTTCGAAATCTCCGGCCTCATCCACATGGACCCATATCCGATGGCGTTCACCGCCCAGAGTTCGCTCGACCTGGAAACCAGCCGGATGCAGCTCAAGTCAATCCACGCCAACTGACGCCCGCCGACACCCATGGATCCGCAACTGCTGGATTACTACAACCGCGAGCTCGTCTACATGCGCGAGCTGGCCGGGGAATTCGCCAAACAGCATCCAAAGGTAGCGCGACGCCTGGGCATGCAGGGCATCGAGGTGGCCGATCCCTATGTGGAGCGCCTGATCGAGGCATTCTGCTTCCTGTCGGCACGCACCCAGATCAAGCTGGACGCCGAGTTTCCGCGCTTCACGCAGCGGCTGCTGGAAGTCATCTATCCCAACTACATTGCGCCGACGCCAGCCATTGCCGTCGCGCAGTTCCACCCCAGCCATAAGGAAGGCGATCTTGTGCGCGGAATCCCGGTGCCGCGCGACACGGCGTTGCTGGCACGTGTGCCGGCCGGCGAATCCACGCAGTGCGAGTTCCGAACAACCCAGCCGCTGACCCTGTGGCCGATCGAGATCGCGGAAGCCCGGCTCACGGGCATCCCGCCAGATATCCGTCACCTGGAGCGCTATGTCCCGGCCCATGTGAATGTGCAGGGTGCGTTGCGCCTGCGCTTGCGATTGACCCGGAACATCACCTTCGCCAAGCTCGCTGGACTGGATTATCTACCCGTCTACCTTTGCGGCGGCGATAAGATTGCCTCGCACCTTTTTGAGTTGCTCCATGGCGCGGGGGCATCGGTGCTCGTGGGCAAGCCCGGTGCAATGGGCGAGCAGCCCTATGCGATCATGCAGAATGCCGTCGGCCATGTGGGCATGGCGCCGGAAGAAGGCGCCATGCCGCTAGCCTGGAACAAGTTTCACGGCCACAACCTCGTCCAAGAATACTTCGCGTGCCCGCAGCGCTTCTATTTCTTCGACCTGCGCGGGCTGGCGCCTGGCCTGGCCGCAATCGACAGCCGCGAAGTCGAGATCGTCGTCCTGCTGGAGACCCTCCCGGGTGCACTCGCCAGCCAGGTGGACGCGAGCCAATTTGCGCTCTTCTGCACGCCGGTGGTCAACCTGTTTCCGATGCGTACCGATCGGATGGAGATCGACCCGGGCCGTACCGAATTTCACCTGGTGCCGGACCGGCGCCGCCCGCTCGATTACGAGATTTTTTCAGTTCAAAGCCTGTCGGGCCAGGTGTCGGAGCACAGCACGCCGGTCGAATTTCGTCCCCTCTTTGCCACGCTCAACAGCGACGAAGGCAACCATGGACGGTACTTTTCCATGCGGCGCGAGCGGCGGCTGATCTCGGACCACGCCCGCAAGTACGGCACGCGCACAGCCTACACCGGCACCGAGGTCTTCGTTTCGCTGGTGGACCAGAACGAAGCGCCTTACCCGAACGATTTGCGTTATCTCTCGGTACAGGCCATGGTCACCAATCGGGACCTGCCGAATCTCGTGCCGCGCAACGGCTTCAACGATCTGCGCTCACCGGATTCCATTCCGGTAGCCGGAGTCGGATTGATCCGGGCGCCGTCGGCCCCACGCGCGCCCTTCGCCGAAGGTGAGACGGCCTGGCGCTTGATCCGGCAACTGGGCTTCAACTACCTGTCACTTACCGACCTGGATCATCGCGAGGGGGGCCAGGGTTTGCGCGAGATGCTGCGCCTCTTTGTCGCCAGCGACGAGTCAGCGCAGCAGCGGCAAATCCAGAGCCTGATCGGCAGCAAGATCAAGCCGGTCACGCGGCGTCTGCCCGGCAACGGCCCGATCCTCTACGGTCGCGGCATCCAATGCCAGTTGACGGTGGATGAGAGCGGGTTCTCCGGCATCAGTCCCTATCTGTTCGGGGTCGTGCTGGAACACTTTCTTGCCCGGCACGTGTCGGTCAATGCCTTCACGGAAACGGAGTTGTACGCGATGGAGCGTGGCCTGATTCATCGTTGGCCGGTGCGCATGGGAGGCCGCGGCGCGGTATAGCGATGTTCCAGGATCACGACGCCATCAGTCCGCGGAGTGCCCCGCCGGCACCCGCCAAAGGCGCTCCGGGCCACTACGCGCGGTATGCCCCTTGGAAGCTCAGCTTCCTGGGCCTGCTGCGCGGACTGTCGGCACAGCACCTCGATATGCCGCCAGTGGGCCAGGCAACGCGCCCGCAGGTGGAACCCTTCCGCATCGGTCAAACCGCCTCGCTGGCCTTTGCGCCACGCGAAATCGCCAGGCTGGAGGCGCGCGCCAACGGTCTGAGAATTCAGTTGTTCGGACTCGGCATGCTGGGGCCGAACGGCGCCCTGCCGATCCACCTCACGGAGATTGTGCGGGAGCGGACCGAGGCGCACCGGGACGAGACGACGGCCGCCTTCCTGGATCTGTTCCACCATCGGGCGCTGACTCAGTTCTACCGGGCCTGGGCGGGATCGCAGGCCACGGCGGGGCTTGACCGGCCAGGTGAGGAAACATTCTCGCGCTACGTCGGCTGGCTGGCCGGACAGGACGCCGCCGAAATCGCCTGCAGCCCGCTGCCGACGCACGCCCGGCTGGCCGCCAGCGCCCATCACGTGCGCGAGGCACGCAACCCGGACGGTATCGTGGCTGCGCTGTCGCAGTTCTTCGGCGTGCCCGTGCAACTGGAGGAATTCGTGCTGCATTGGATTGCACTCGACCCGGCCGAACACAGCCACCTTGGCCGCCCGGGATCCGCAAGCGTGATGGGGCAGGGTGCGCTACTGGGTGAAATGGTGCCGGATCGCCAGCACAAGTTCCGCCTGGTGATGGGGCCGCTGGACCTGCAGCAGTACCTGAACTTCACGCCAAACGGACGGGACCTGGCTGCCCTTGTCGAGTGGGTACGGTCTTTTGTCGGCTTCGAATACGTGTGGGAAGTCGAGCTGCGGTTGCAGCCGGAATCTGCGCCGTCCGCCGTGCTCGGCGCCGAGGAGCGCCTTGGATGGTCCACCTGGCTGGGCGAGCCCGACCCGCAACGCGCCATCACCGGCATGGTGTTCCACCCCGAACAATACGTTACCCATTAAGGTCGCAAGCCATGAAGGCCAAAACCAGATTGCAAAAGACTGCGCCCAAGCCAGAAGCCCTGCCGCCGATCCGCTTTGTCGATTTGGCGGTACCGATCGATGGTGCCCACCCCTGCGGGGAAGACCTTGAATACGATCCCGATTTCGTGGTGCTGATGGCCAAGGCCGCCCCCCGTGCGGAAGCGCAGTACGGCGAATTCGTCGCGCAGGCCGAGCCGCTGAGCTGGACCGAACTGGAACGCGATTGCCGGCGACTGTTGTTGCGTACCAAGGATATCCGGCTCCTGACGCTCTTCCTGCGCTGTCGCACCCGGCTGGATCAGGCCGAAGGCCTTCGCGATGGTCTGGCGCTGCTGCAGTGCCTGCTCGCGGCCCATCCGGCCGACATACACCCACGGCTGGAGGTGGACGGCGAACACGATCCGGCGCTGCGTGCCAATGCGTTGGCGGCACTGACGGATCCGGAGGGGCTGCTGGCGGACGTGCGCGAGATCGTACTGTCCGGCAACGCTGCCACACGCCTGCAGGTCCGTGATGTGGAACGCGCGCTGGGCGTGCCCCGTTCGGCCGATGCGCTCGTCCAGGAGTCGGTGCGGCAGCAATTGGAGGCGTTTCGCAGTCAAGGCCTGCCGCAGATGGCTGCCATGGACGAGGCGTGCCGGCTGACCGAGATCCTGCAGCGCTGGGGGGAAGAGACGTTGCCGGGTCATGCCCCCGACCTGGCGTCGCTTGGAAAGCTGCTGCGTCTCGTTGGCAAGGCCGAGCTTGCCCTGCCGATCGTCGCGCAGGCCACGCCGGCTCCGGCGGCAGCCCCGATACCACCGCGCGAGACGGCGCGCGAACAGCCAGCCCCTGCATCCCACCCTGAAGACTCAGACGGGATGCCTGCCAGCCGCCATGCCGCATTGAACCGGATTCGCGCTGCCCGCCTGTGGTTCGAGCACCATGAGCCCAGCAGCCCCGTCTCCCTGCTGCTTGCTCAGGCGGAGCGCCTCGTTGGCAAGCGCTTCGATCAGGTGTTCCAGACCATTCCGCCCGAACTCGTCGAGCGCTGGGCGCAGGAGCTGGCATGAGCCGTCGCCCCTCCCGCTCTCAAGACCTGACTCACACTACTGCAAGGATCGAAACCATGGGCATTCGAGATTTGCCGTTCCACTCGCCGCGTGCCGTCACGGTCAAGGGCGCCGGCCTGCCGACAGTTCCGGGGCAATCGGCGCTGACCTTCTGCCGCCTGACGGGGCGCGACGGTATCAATACGCTCTTCGCCTATGAGATCGAGCTCAAGACCCTCGACAATCGGCATGCGTGGTTCGGCCCGGAAGCGAACCTTGACCTTCAGGCGATGCAGGGCAAGGAGCTGACCGTCGAGATCGAGCTTGAGGGCACCGGTACCGGCCTGGCCGGCAACGTTGGCGCCGGCACCCGCGAGATCACCGGCATCGTGCATGAGGTTCAGGGCCCGTTCATCGTCGGGCGGCATGCCGCATATCGCTTCACGCTGCGACCGTGGCTGTGGCTCGCCACGCGCACCACCGACTACAAGATCTTCCAGCAAAAGACGGTGGTCGAGATCCTCGACGAGCTGCTGGCGGATTACAACTTCCCGGTCGAGAAGCGGCTAGGCGCGGCCCGCTACCCCAGGCGGGAGTACCAGGTGCAGTATGGCGAAACGGACTATGCCTTCTTCCAGCGCCTGACCGAAGAATGGGGCATTTCGTACTTCTTTGAGCATTCGGAAGGCAAGCACCGACTGGTGTTGACCGATGGCAACGGTGCGTTTCGGCGCTTTGCCAGTCCCGCTTACCACACCCTGCGCTGGTACCGCGGCGCGGATCGGGTTGACGAGGAACACCTGTTCGACTTCCAGATCGTCGACCGGCTCGTGTCCGGAAAGTGGACCGCCAACGACTACGATTTCGTCAAACCGCGAGCCGATCTGACCGTCGCGACCACGTATCCGCGAGACACGGCCCACGCCGATGGCGAGGTGCGCGAGTGGCCGGGCACCCATGCGCAGCCGGCCACCGACAACGATCCCTGGCGGGAGGGCGACATGCTCTCCCGCATTCGGATTGAGGCGATCCGCCAGCATGGTAGTCGAGCCAAGGGGCGCGGCAACCTTCGCGGAGTCGTGCCGGGCGGCACCTTCAAGTTGACCCATCACCCGAATCAGCAAGCCAACCGGGAGTACCTGGTCCTTGCGACGACCCTGGAACTCGAGGACGTTGCCGAGGCTTCCGGGCAGGGGCAGCAATGGCGCTGCGAGGTAGCCTTCGAGGCGCAGCCCACCAGCGAGATCTTCCGGCCCGATCGCATCCAAGAGCGAGCGCGCACCTTCGGCCCGCAGACCGCCACCGTCGTGGGTCCCGACAACCAGACCGCGTGGGTGGATCAGTTTGGACGTGTGAAGATTCAATTGCAATGGGACCGGATTGGCCAGCGCAACCAGCACAGTTCATGCTGGGTGCGCGCCGCGTCGAACTGGCAAGGCGATACCTACGGCGCCATTCACCTGCCGCGCATCGGCCAGGAAGTGATCGTGGACTTCCTCACTGGCAACGCGGATTGCCCGATCATCACCGGGCGGGTGGCCAATCGGGTGAACATGCCGCCGTGGAATCTGCCGAGCCAGCATGCGCTGTCGGGCTTTCGCAGCAAGGAGCTATTCGGCGAGCGCCACAACACCTTCGTGCAGGACGACACGCAAGGCGAGATCCAGACCCAGATCAGCAGCGATCATCAGGCGTCCATGCTCAGCATGGGCTATATGGTGCGTATCCCGGATGCAGGTGGGCGCAGGGACAACCGTGGCGAGGGGTTCGAGCTGCGTACCGACGGCTGGGGTGCCGTGCGCGGTGGAGCCGGCTTGCTGCTCACCACCGAGGCCCGCCACGATGCCCAAGGCCATCACAAGGCTCTTGGCGAGACCGCCGCGCGCCTGAAGAACGGCGAAGACATCCAGCGCACGCTGGGCGAGGGGGCCGATCACCAGCGCGCACTCGACGGTGAGCAGGTCAAAGTTGCAGACACTGTAAGGGCACAGCACGACGGCATCAAGGGCAGCGGCGAGCAGGGGGAACTGTCGCAGCCGGCGTTGGTGCTGGCCAGCCCCGCCGGCATCGCCGCCACTGCCGGCGAGGACATCCATCTGCACAGCGCGCAGCATACCGCGGTCTCGACCGGCGAACACGTCGCCCTCGCCTGCGGCAAGAGCTTCCTGGCCAGCGCGGCCGAGCGCCTGGTGTTGTTCGCGCGCAAGCGTGGCCTGCGCTTCATCGCGGCCAAAGGCAAGATCGAGGTGCAGGCCCAGAACGACGACATCGAGGCCATCGCCCAGAAGGTGTTGCGCCTCATCAGCACAGAAGAGCGCGTCGAGATCACGAGCCCGAAGGGGCTGATTTTCATTGCCGCAGGCAGCTATCTGAAGGTCAATGGCGGCGGTATTGAGTACGGTACGCCGGGGACGTGGAAGGCCCATGCGGCCACGCATGATCTGCCGGGGCCAAAATCGGTCCAGGTTGCACCAATCACACCACCTTCTGACGTCTGCCTGCCCTGCGCGGTACAAGCGGCACGGGAGGGCGCGGCGGTGACCGAACGTGCCGAAACCGGAGCACGGCCATGACGCAGTCCGACTGGCGGCAGCCAGCGCTTCGTGGCGATTTCAGGCAAGCTATGCTCATGGATCTGCGACGCTGGCTGACATCAGTGGCCGGGTTAGAGAGGGTCTCTGCCTATGCGTTGATCGATGCCGGTCAGCTCCATCTGACCGACGTCGACCTCGAAGCCCTGCTCCGTCAGAACCACCTGTCCTTCGAGCCCGTCCTGCGCCATACACCCGAGGCCGGACTCGAGTCCGTCGGCCCCTATCTGGTCGAGCTAAGCGCTGCGAACGCGAAGGCGCTTGAGGCCGTCACCGGCTTGACGGAGCACGGCTGGCCGGTCTGCTTCCTCAGCAGCAGATTGCCGGACCTCAAACTTCACACGCACCTGCGCGGATGCCTGAATGGCCTGCTGGAGAGTGGCGCACCCGTGCAGTTGCGCTACTACGATTCCCGGGTCATGACCTCACTATTGGCGATGGCACCGGATCATGTGCGTGCCTCCCTGCTGGCCCCCTTGGATACCATTGCGTGGTGGAACAGAGCGCTGCGTTGGGAGGTCACGAGGGGAAGCAACAGCCACCAGTTCCAGTCCGAAGAGGCAAGCTTCTCGCTGCCTGACACGCTGATCTCAGCGCTTGGCAAGGCTGGCGAGCCCGACTTGATACTCAGCCTGATTGCCGAAGAAGACACCGCCTCAGGTGAACTCGACGCACTGGCCCCGCACCTGCAATACCAGATCGTCGCCGACCTGGTCCGGCGCGCGCGCGAGCATGGTCTCTCTTCCAAGGCCGGCATTCGCCTGTTCTGTTCCATCGGCCTTCGCGTTTGCCCGACGTTTGACCAGGCACTTCCCGGTGTCACGCAGGTGCTCACATCGTCGCACCCCGAGGAGGAGGCGTTCCTGGCGGCGGTCGCTAGGGTCACCAATGATCAATGGACCGCTGCGGGCAATCAAGGAGCGCTGCAGCTCGCAGCCATGCGCCAGCGCTTTGCCGACGATCTGAAATCGAGAATTGCGTGATGACTACCAATCAGGAACTCACCCCCGCCGAGAAGGTACGGGTCGCGCTGACCAACGTTACCCACGAGCCAAAGATCGAGGGTTGCGTGGACTG
>NZ_JBIVHB010000021.1:0-106593 GCF_044748965.1 Cupriavidus sp. NPDC089707 | reverse complement strand
AGCAATCCTACATTGACGACTCTGCCGGTCGCTATCCCTCTGCATTGTCTTCTGAACAACGTTCCGAGAACATACAAGGGGAGCGAACAAGCGGGCAGGGAAAGGCTTGCGGGTTCACCCGCGATAGCGCCAAGCGAGCGCAGCGACGCGTTCTGTGCCAGCGCCCCTGACCTGAGATACTGCCGGCGCGCAGCGCAGCCGTAGGCGTTCCCGAGTTGACCCACGCAGCAGGGGCCACCCACAGCTCTGGGCTCGTTCAAAAATCGCGTCAATCCAGAGCCACCGTGGCGCACCAGGGCGGCAGGCAGTCCTATTCTGCGACGAAGCAAAGACCCGTACGAAAGCCCCAGCACACTACGATAAGAGTGGCCGCCCGCCCAGGGCAGTAAACGCGCTTTTTGGTGACTTTTTGTCGCTCGGACAAAAAGTTACCCGCCCTTTAGGGCGGAACAGGGCATATCAAGCACCACCAGATGCCAGCCGCAGGCAAAGCCCCAGCCCCACCCAACCCCAAAACCTCAAGTTCCCGCCCCACCACTCGTTAACCCCCCTGCAGGCGCGCACCACAAAGCGCCCGCTAGCGTAGCCATGCCTGCCCCCTTTCCGCTCAAACGGCCAAGCTGAAAGGGTTTCCCCCTTTTTTTCGGCCCTTTGCTGGCCTGCAATTCCGGAAGAATGGCAGGCATTCCGACACAGGCTTCTCATGGCGAACACGGCTTCCCCTTCCCGGACTGGCAGCAACACAGGCAAGCGCGGTCGGCTGCTGCTGATCGGCGGCGGCGTGCTTGTCCTGGCTCTGGGTGCCGGAGGCTTCGTGCTGGGCAGCGTGCTGAGCAACCGCCAGCCGGCGGCTGCCGCCGCGCCGGCAGCCCCGGTCATTCCGCCGCCGATTTTCGTACCGCTGGATGCGTTCACCGTCAACCTGAAGAGCGAGGACGGAGACCGCTTCCTGCATACCGGCCTGTCGCTGAAGGTGGCGGATGCCGAGACCCAGGCGCGCCTGGCGCAGTACCTGCCTGAGGCACGCAGCCGCATCCTGCTGCTGCTGTCGGCACGCCAGCCCGCCGATCTGGCCACGGTCGAAGGCAAGCGCAAGCTGGCCGACGACATCCGCACCACCATCGCCCAGCCCTTTGCCACCGGCCTGCCCGGCCAGCGCGTGCTGGATGTGTTGTTCACCTCTTTCGTGGTGCAGTAAGCGCCCGCTTGCGCCCTGCCCCGCCCGCCAACCGATATGAAACTGTCCGCCGCCACAAAGCCACGCCCCGCCCCCGCATGCCGCCGGGCACGGTGATGCGCGCCTGGCCAAACCGCAACGGTTTCATCCATAACGCCGCACAAGGGGCAGGACACTAGATGGCCTACGACAAGTTCCTCTCGCAAGACGAGGTCGACGAGCTGCTCAAGGGCGTATCCGGCGAGGCCGATACGCCCAAGGCCAGCGAGCCGGCGCCGGATGACAGCGGGGTGCGCCCGTACAACCTGGCAACGCAGGAACGCGTCATCCGCGGCCGCCTGCATACGCTGGAAATCATCAACGAGCGTTTCGCTCGTTCGCTGCGCTCGGCACTGTTCAATTTCATCCGCCGCGGCGCGGATATTTCGGTCGGCGGCGTCAGGATCGAGAAGTTCGGCGATTTCGCCCGCAACCTGCCGATGCCGACCAACCTGAACCTGGTCCACCTGAAGCCGCTGCGCGGCACGGCGCTGTTCGTCTACGACCCGAACCTGGTGTTCCTGGTGGTGGACAACCTGTTCGGCGGCGACGGCCGCTTCCACACCCGCGTGGAAGGGCGCGACTTCACCCAGACCGAGCAGCGCATCATCCAGCGCATGCTGGAGCTGACGCTGGCCAGCTATGGCAGCGCCTGGCGCACCGTGCATCCGATCGAGACCGAGTACATCCGCTCGGAGATGCACACCAAGTTTGCCAATGTCGCCACGCAGAACGAAGCCGTGGTGACCACCGCCTTCCATATCGAACTGGGCGCCGTCGGCGGGCAGCTCCACGTGTGCCTGCCATACGCGATGATCGAGCCGCTCAAGGACCTGCTGATGAATCCGCTGCAGGACGAGAAGGAAGTCGACAAGGGCTGGGTCAACCAGCTGTCAAGGCAGCTGCGCGCGGCCGAAGTGGAACTGGTCGCCGAGTTCGCGCACCTGCAGAGCACGGTGGCCGAAGTGCTGGCGCTGCGCGCCGGCGACGTGCTGCCGATCGAGCTGCCGGAGAAGATCTTCGGCAAGGTGGACGGCGTGCCCGTGATGCAGTGCGGCTTCGGCACCATGAATGGCCAGTACGCGCTGCGGGTAGAACGAATGATCAATCACCAGGACGGCGATTCCCACCTGGACACCGAGGACACCGATTATGAGTGACGGCTTCGAGGACAAGCCGGTCGATCCGATGGACGACTGGGCCAGCGCGCTGGCGGAGCAGACCAGCGCCACAGCTGCCGAAGTGCCCGCCGCGGTTCCTGCGGCCTCCTCCGCGCCCGCGGCCACCCCGGCTGCCGCCACTGTCTTCCAGCCGCTGGCGAAGGAAGCGGCCAGCGGCTTCCACAACGATATCGAGATGATCCTCGATATCCCGGTGCAGCTGACGGTGGAACTGGGCCGCACCAAGGTGCCCATCAAGAACCTGCTGCAGCTGGCACAGGGCTCGGTGGTCGAACTGGACGGGCTGGCCGGCGAGCCGATGGACGTGCTGGTCAACGGCTACCTGATCGCGCAGGGCGAGGTGGTGGTGGTGAACGACAAGTTCGGCATCCGCCTGACGGACATCATCACGCCGTCCGAACGCATCCGCAAGCTGAACAAATGACCATCCGGAAGTACCCCGCTCGCGGTGGCGGCTGCCTCCGGGCCGTCGGCGCCAGCCTCGCCACGCTGATGCCGGCGCTGGCGCTGGCCGCCGAGGACAAGCCGGCACCGGCCATCAGCGGCGCGGGCAGCCTGGCCCAGGCCGGGCTGGGGCTGTTTGCCGTGATCGCGCTGATCCTCGGCATGGCCTGGCTGGCCCGGCGTGCCGGGCTGGTGCGCCATGCCACCGGCGGGGTGATGAAGGTGGTCGGCAGCACCATGCTGGGCGCACGCCAGCGGCTGGTGCTGGTGGAAGTCGGCGACACCTGGCTGGTGCTGGGCGTCAGCCCCGGCGAAATCCGTCCGCTGCACAGCATGCCGGCGAACACGACTGGCAGTACCTCCGCCAACCCGCTGACCCCGGCACACGCCACCGGCATGCCGCAACCGCCGACCGGCGGCACCTTCGCCGAGAAGCTGCTGCGTTCGCTGCAATCCCAGTTCAAGTCATGAATTCCCTGTGTGCCGCATTGCGGCGCCGCTTCCGGCCCGCGTGCCTCGCCGTGGCCGCGCGCTACAGCCCGTTGTCGTTTGTCCTGGCCTTGATGCTTGCCGCCGCCGCGGCGCTGGCGCTGGCATTGGCGCCATCGTCCGCCTGGGCACAGCAGCTCCCCGGCGTGATCAGCAAGCCCGCCCCGGGTGGCGGCCAGATCTGGTCGCTGCCGATCCAGACGCTGGTGCTGCTGACCTCGCTGTCGTTCCTGCCGGCGGCGATGCTGATGATGACCGGCTTCACCCGCATCATCATCGTGCTGGGCCTGCTGCGCAACGCGCTGGGCACGGCCACCTCGCCGCCCAACCAGGTGCTGGTGGGCCTGTCGCTGTTCCTGACCTTCTTCGTGATGGCACCGGTATTCGACCGCGTCTACAACGACGCCTACAAGCCGCTGTCGGAAAACAAGATCAGCCTGGAAACGGCAGCCGCCAAGGCCGCCGAGCCGCTCAAGGCCTTCATGCTGCGCCAGACCCGCGAAAAGGATCTGGCGATGTTCGCGCAGATGGCCAAGGCGCCGGAAATGCAGGGCCCGGAAGAAGTGCCGCTGAGCATCCTGGTACCCGCCTTCGTCACCAGCGAGCTCAAGACCGCGTTCCAGATCGGCTTCACCATCTTTATCCCGTTCCTGATCATCGACCTGGTGGTCGCCAGCGTACTGATGGCGATGGGCATGATGATGGTGCCGCCGGCCACCATCTCGCTGCCGTTCAAGCTGATGCTGTTCGTGCTGGTGGACGGCTGGCAGCTGCTGCTGGGATCGCTGGCGCAGAGCTTCATGAACTGAGGCCAGTTGCCTCGCCCTTCGCCCCTTCGCCCCTTCGCCCCGTCGCATTTCCCAGGACCGAGCCATGACACCGGAAACCGTAATGACCATCGCCACACAGGCGATGAAGATGACCCTGCTGCTGGCCGCGCCGCTGCTGCTGGTGGCGCTCGCGGCCGGCCTGGTGGTGAGCCTGTTCCAGGCCGCGACGCAGATCAACGAGATGACGCTGACTTTCATCCCCAAGCTGATCGCGCTGTTTGCCACCATGGTGCTGGCCGGTCCGTGGATGATCAACACCATGGTTGACTACATGCGCGAGGTGTTCCAGAGCATTCCCGCGCTGGCGCACTGACGCACTCTCCTTTCCGCTTTCCGGCAGACTGCCGTGGTCGAATTCACTTCAGCCCAGCTCTACGGCTGGCTCGCGGCATTCCTGTGGCCCTTCTTCCGCATCCTGGCGCTGATCGGCACCGCGCCGCTGTTCGGAGAATCGACCATCCCGCGGCGCGCCAAGATCGCGCTGTCGGCGATGATCGCGATGGTGGTGTCGCCCACCATCGCGCAGCTGCCGGCGGCGCCGGTGTATTCCTTCGACGGCCTGCTGATCATCCTCAATGAGGTCGGCATCGGCCTGGCCACCGGCTTTGTCATGCGGCTGGTCTTCGCCACCGTGCAGCAGGCCGGCGAAATCATTGGCCTGCAGATGGGCCTGTCGTTCGCCTCTTTCTTCGACCGTGCAGCCGGCGGCCAGACCATGGTGCTGTCGCGCTTCCTCAATGTCATCGCGGTACTGTTGTTCCTGGCGCTGGACGGCCACCTGATGATGCTGGGTGCGCTGGTCGACAGCTTCAACGGACTGCCCATCGGCGGCACACCGCTTTCGGCGGGCGGTGCCATGGCGGTGGCGCGTGCCGGCGGCATGGTGTTTGCGTCGGGGCTGCTGCTGGCGCTGCCGATGATCGCCGCGCTGCTGACGCTGAATCTGGCCATGGGCATCCTGAACCGCGCCTCGCCGCAGCTGTCGATCTTTGCAGTGGGCTTCCCGGTGACGCTGTCCGGCGGCTTCCTGGTGCTGATGCTGGTGATGCCGCAGATGGGCACCTACATGCAGCACATGATCGAGGCCGGGCTCGAGTCGATCAGGACGGTGCTGGGGCAGTTCGGGCGCTAGCGCCCCGCCGCGGTAGTGGTAACGGTGCGCCGTAGCGCTGAGCAGGCCTGCCACGCGTCTGCCACCAACCGCTGAACGATATGGCCCGCCGGCTCGATCGCGTCGGCAAAACCGCCCGCGGGCCCGAGCGACACGATGCCTTCTTCGACTTCCCCGCCAAGATAGACCCGCGCCTTCGTGCGCGACGACAGGATCAGGTCGCCGAACTCGCGATGGCTGCGCGCTCCCTCCGCTTCCAGCCGCTGCACCTCGCGCGCGGCGGCGTTGTGCAGCACGCGCCAGGTGTCGTTCAGGCTGCCGAGGATGGTGGTCGAGCAGTGTTCGTCGGCATCGACGATGCGCTGTTTCATCGCCGCATGGGCATCGATCTCCGAGGCCACCATGAAGCGGCTGCCCATTATCACGCCATCGGCGCCGAGTGCCAGCGCCGCGGCCACCTGCCGGCCGTTGCCGATGCCGCCGCCGATCACCAGCGGAATCTGCAGGCGCTCCAGCGCAAACGCACCGCTGACGAATGCCGACAGCTGGTTGGCACCAGGATGGCCGCCCTCTTCCAGCCCCACCAGCGCCACAGCATCCACACCCAGCCGCTGCGCGCTGACGGCGTGTCGTACGCTCGGGCATTTGTGCAGCAGGATGCCGCCGGCGCGGTGGATTGGTTCCACCAGCGCGCCAGGCGCGCTGCCGGCGCTCTCGAACAGCCGCACGCCTTCTTCGCAGGCAATATCGATCCACGCCGGCACGTCGGCATTCAGTTCCGGGCGGCGCGAGATGGTCAGGTTGACGCCGAAGGGCTTGCCGCCGCTCAGCGCGCGGCAGCGGCGCAAGTCGGCGCGATAGGCATCAAGCGAGGCGAACGAGCGCGCGGTGATGTAACCCATCGCGCCGGCGTTGACCACAGCAGCGACCACGCCCGAGGTGCCCAGGTGATGCATGCCGCCGAGCAGGATCGGATAGCGGATGCCGAGCAGCTCTGTGATGCGCGTGCGGAAGGCTGGCGTGTCCATGGCAAGTCTCAGGCGGCAAGACGCCCGCCGGCAACCTCGGCGCTGCCGAGCATGGCCGCCGTGTCGCGCTGCGCTTGCGCATACTGCTGCGCCAGTTCGCCCACCAACGTGGCCACGTCGGTGACGGCATCGACGCCCGACACCGAGTGTCCGGCACTCCAGATATCGACCCAGCGCCGTTGCCCGCCGCGTGCCGCCTTGCCCTTTTCGCTGAACAGTTCGCGCGCGCGCTCGGGCGTGACCGGGCCGCTGAGCGACTTCGGGTCCAGCCCGGCCGCCTCTACGGATGGCCGCAGCATGTTGGTGTCCAGGCCGGTGAAGGCCTGCGTCAGCATGACGTCGTCCAGCGTGCTGTCGACCAGCATCCGGCGGTAGCCGTCGCTGGCCATGCTCTCCGGCGTGGCGATGAACTTCGTACCCATGCAGCCGAGATCGCAGCCGAGCACCCGCGCCGCCCACAGCGCGGCGCCGTCGGAAATGCCGCCTGACAGCACCAGCGGCCCGTCGAACATGCGCCGTACCGCACGCACAAATGACAGCGTATTGAGCCACCCGGTCTGCCCGCCGGCGCCAGCGGTCAGCAGCACCAGGCCATCTGCGCCGGCCTGCAGCGCCTTCTCGGCATGCCGCAGCGTGGCCACGTCGGCCAGCACCATGCAGCCCGCATCATGCAGCGGGCCCACTACCGCGGCAGGCGAGCCTACGCTGGCGATCACCAGTTCGACCCGGTGCCGCACCAGCACCGCCACGTCGCCCGCCAGCATCTGCGGATCGCGGCGCATGATGAGGTTGGGACAGACCGGTGCGACGGGCCCTTCGGCATCCTGGCAGCGTTGCGCGACCTGCGCGAGCCAGACGTCGAGTTCTTCGGCCGAGCGGGCATTGACCGTGGGAAAGGCGCCGATGACGCCGCTGCGGCAGGCGGCGGCGACCAAGTCGGGCCCGGAGACTCGCAGCATCGGTGCGGCGATCAGCGGCAGCTTGAGCCGCGAAGACAGGAAAACCGGCAGCGTCATGCAATATTCTCCGTTGTCCTTGCGCACCGGTGCGGGCGCGGGTATTGCCGGGTCAGCCCGGCGGCTTGCCGGTCTCCGCCGGCACATGCAGCCCAATGCCCTGCGACAGCACGCGGATCGCCATCTCCCCGGTCTGCTCCAGGTCGAAAGCGTCGGGATCGATCAGCGCCTGCGACACCAGCCCGCGCAGCAGCGCCAGCAGGAGCACGCCGAGCGCCTGCGGATCGACGTCGGCGCGGATTTCGCCGCGTTCGATGCCGAAGCGGATCTGCTCCGAGAAGAACTGCACGCTGCGCTCGTTGAACGGGCGCGCCAGCGGCTGCAATTCGGGCATCGACGAGAACGACTCGGCCCACAGCACGTGCATCGCGCGCGAGCGCACCGCATCCTCCGAGGCCAGCCCGACATAGGCGCGGATAGTCGCCTCGATATTGCTCAGGCCTGGCCGCACCCGCACCGGGTTGTGGGTCTTGGCCCATTCCTGCGCGCGCGCGCGGAAGCCGGTGAGGATATGGTCGAAGACCTCGGCCAGCAGGCGCTTCTTGCTCTTGAAGTAGTAATTGGGCAGCGAATGGCTGTAGCCGGACTCGCGCCCAACATCGACCAGCGACAGCTTGGCCGCGCCGTGCTTGGCGATCAGCCGGATAGCGGTATCGATCATCCGGCACATGGCCGCTTCGCGCAGCTCGGCGTTGGTCTTGGCTTCAGATTCGACAGGGTCCGCGGGTAAGCTCATGACTCATCTCGATAATGGATCGGTACCGTCAGTCCGGCGCCGGCAAGGGGTGGTGGCACGCCACGGCATGGCCCAGCGGCCCCTGCGGCTCCCCCGGCCCATGCGTGCCGGCCACCGCCAGCAGCTGCGGCACCTCCTGCGCGCAGCGCTCGCTGGCGCGCGGGCAGCGGGTACGGAAGCGACAGCCCGATGGTACCGCCAGCGGCGAAGGCGTTTCGCCGCGCGCGGAGGCTGGTGCATCGGGATGGCGCGCACGCCGGCTCGGTTCCAGCGACGGCACCGAGGCCAGCAGCGTCGCAGTGTACGGGTGCCGCGGTGACCGGTAAAGCGCGTCGGTCGGCGCCAGTTCACATACCTTGCCCAGGTACATCACCATGACGCGGTCGCTGATGCCGCGCACCACGCCCAGGTCATGCGAGATAAACAGCATAGTCAGGTTGTGCGCCGCCTTGGCGTCTTCCAGCAGGTTCAGCACCTGCGCCTGCACCGATACGTCCAGCGCCGAGACCGGCTCGTCGCACACCAGCAGTTCGGGGCGCAGCACCAGTGCCCGCGCAATGCTGACGCGCTGGCACTGCCCGCCCGACAGCTCGTACGGCCGCCGCCGGCCGACCATGTTGCCGTCCAGTCCGACGCTGGCCAGCGCCTGCATGGCTTGCTCGCGCCACGTGCGTGCGTCGCCGCGGCCAGCGACCTCCAGCGGCATCTGCACGATATCCAGGATGCGATGCGCGGGATTGAGCGAGGACATCGGGTCCTGGAACACCATCTGCATGCGCTGGCGCAGCGCCCGCAGCGGCGCGCCGCGGGCCGCGAACACCGGCGCGCCGTCGAAATGGACGGTGCCCGCATCCGGCGCGGGAAGCGCCATCACGGCGCGCGCCAGCGTCGACTTGCCCGAGCCGGATTCACCGACCACGCCGAGCGTCTCGCCCGGGATCATGTCGAACGACACATCCGACAGCGCCTGCACACGGCGGTGGCCGCGCGCGCGGTAAGTCTTGACCAGGTTGCGCGCGCTCAGCAACACCCCTTCCGCCTCGCGCGGCGATGCCATGGAGGCGGCAGCCGCCAGCCGAGGGCCGAGAACCGATTCGATTGCGCTCACGTGGAAGCCTCCTGCAGCGGATGCCAGCATGAATAGAGATGACCGCCGCCGGCATCGGCCTGCGCCGGCGCAGCACCCTCGCACAGTGCCGCGCGCTGGTTGCAGCGTGGCGCGAAACGGCAGCCCGGCGGCGGCGCCACCAGGTCGGGCGGCTGCCCGGCAATGGTCGGCAGCCGCACATGCGACGGCCCTTCGGTGCGCGGCACCGACTGCAGCAGTGCGTGGGTATAGCGCATGCGCGGATGCCGCAGCACATCGGCCACGCTGCCGCGCTCGACCAGCCGGCCGGCGTACATTACCGCCACGTCGTCGCACATCTCGGCCACCACGCCAAAGTTATGCGTGATCAGGAGCATCGCCATCGCATGGCGGTCCTGCAGCCGGCGCAGCAACTCCAGGATCTGCGCCTGCACGGTCACGTCCAGCGCCGTGGTCGGCTCGTCGGCGATCAGCAAGCGCGGGTTGCAGGCGAGCGCGATGGCAATCACCACGCGCTGGCGCATGCCCCCCGACAACCGGTGCGCATATTCGGCGGCGCGCTGGCGCGGATCGGAGATGCCGACTTCGGCGAGCATCTCCACGGCCCGTTCCCGCGCGGCGCGCACGCCCAGGTCGGTATGCTGGCGCAGCACCTGTTCCAGCTGGCGGCCGATGGTCAGCACCGGGTTCAGCGAGGTCAGCGGATCCTGGAAGATCATCGCGATCTCGCGGCCGCGCACCGCCTGCATCTCATGCTCGGAAAGCTGGCGCAGGTCGCGCCCGGCAAAGACGATGCGGCCGCCGGCTGCGCGCGCCACACCGGCCGGCAGCAGTCCGATCAGGCTGCGCGCCAGCACGGACTTGCCCGAGCCGGATTCGCCGACCACGCCCAGCGTGCGGCCCGCCTCCAGCGTGAACGAAACCCCGTCAACCGCCCGCAGCGTGCCATGCGGCAGCGCGAGATGCGTGTGCAGGTCGGTGACTTGCAGCAGTGGTTGTGTCATGCGGCCCTCCCCCGGCCATCGATGCGGCGCTGGATTTCCTCGCCGACCTGGTTCAGCGCAAAGATGGTCAGGAACAGCATCGCCGCCGGAAAGAACACCGCATGCGGGCCTTCCAGCACGCGCGATTGCTCGCTGGCCATCATCGACCCCAGCGTCGGCGCCGGCGGCGGCACGCCCAGGCCGAGGAAGCTGAGCGCCGCTTCGGCGAGCGCGCCGATGGCGATCATCAGCAGGCCGTAGGCGAGCAGCGGCGGCACCAGGTTGGGCAGCAACTCGCGCACGATCAGGCGCGCATCGCTCATGCCGGCGGCGCGCGCCGCGGTGACGAACTCCTGCTCGCTGAAGCGCAGCGTGTTGGCGCGGGCAATGCGCATCACCGCCGGCACAAACACGATGCCGAGCGCCACCACCACCTTGACCAGCGCCTGGCCCGGGTACGCCACCATGGCGATCACCAGCACCAGCGGCGGAAACGCGAGCATCACGTTGGCCAGCATCAGCACCGCGCGCTCGACCCAGCCGCGGAAGTAGCCGGCGCACACGCCCAGCACGCCGCCCAGCACCAGCGCCAGCGTGACCGAGCCCAGGCTCACGGCCAGCGTGATGCGAAAGCCGTGGATTGTGCGCGAGAGCACGTCGCGGCCGAGCGAGTCGGCGCCGAACCAGCGCGTGGCGTCGGGCGGCGCCAGCATGTCGACCAGGCTCATGCGCATGGGATCGCGCAGCGGCAGCCAGTCGGCGCAGGCGGTGGCCAGCACCACCAGTGCCAGCCAGACCACCGAGATCACGTAGGTCTTTGCGTATTTACGGGATGGGCGCCGCATGTCAGGCCTCCGCGTCGCGCAGCAGACGGGGATCGACCAGCGCATAGGCGAGGTCCGTCAGCAAGTTGATCAGGATGAACATGATGGCAACGAAGAGCACGATGCCCTGCGTCATCAGGTATTCCTGCTGGTAGATCGATTCCACCAGCAACTGGCCCACGCCGGGCAGCGCGAACATGGTTTCTATCACGATGGCGCCGCCCATCAGCCGGCCCATGTTGACGCCGACCACCGTGATCAGGTTCAGCGACGACGGCCGCAGCGCGTTCTCGAACAGGATGCGCCAGGTCGGCAGCCCCATGCCGCGCGCCAGTGCGATGAAGTTCTGCTGCAGCGTGGTCACCATCTCGCTGCGCAGCAGCCGCAGGTAGACCGGCACCTCGATCAGCGCCAGCGACAGCACCGGCAGCACCATGCCTTCCAGGTTGGCCAGCACGCCTTCGGAAAGCGGTGTGTAGCCGGTGGCGGGCAGCCATTGCAACTTCATCGCCAGCAGGTAGACCAGCGCCAGGCCGAGCACAAACGCCGGCGTCGACAGCAGCGCCAGGCATCCGGCCAGCACCCCGTGGTCCAGAGGCGAGCCGCGGCGATACGCGCTCAGGATGCCGAGTGGTACCGACAGCCCCAGTGCCACCACCTGTGTCAGCAGCACCAGCTCGATCGTTACCGGCAGGCGTGACAGGATCACGTCGAGGGTAGGCTCGCCAGAGTGGATGGCATGGCCCAGGTCGCCGCGCAGCACGTCGCCCAGCCAGCCCAGATAGCGCACGGGCAGCGGCTGGTCCAGTCCCAGCTCGGCACGCAGCGCCGCCACGCGCTCCGGCGTGGCGGAGTCGGCCAGGATGGTCTGCGCCAGGTCGCCGGGCAGCAGCGCCACCAGCAGGAAACTTACCGCGGAAACCGCCAGCAGCGTGGCAGCGATGCCGGCCAGGCCGGTCAGGATGCGTCGCCAGGTCATGGATCTACTCCCGCCAGAGGTCCGCGAGGCGGACGAGTCCGTCCGGCACCACCGTGACGCCCTGCACCTGTTTTTTCGCCACGATGGTGTCGGTCACGTTGTACAGGTAGGCAATGGGCATCACCTCCTGCGCCAGCATGCGTGCAAAGTCGGTATAGGCCTCGCGGCGGACCTGCGGGTCGGTAACCCTCATGCCGCGCTCCAGCAAGCGGTCGGTGGCCGGGATGCCGTAGCCGCCGTAGTTGCTGGAGGGATTCACCGAGCCGTAGCGCGAGTGATAGAAGTAGAACGCATTCATGTGCGGATCGGCGCGGCCGGTGAAGCGGTACAAGCTGGCCTCGAACTGCCTGGAGGACATGTTCTGCACCAGCCGGTTCTGGTCGTACGGCACCAGCGACACGCGGATGCCGGCCTCGGCCCACATCTGCTGCAGCGACTGCGCCAGGTTGCGGTTGTCGGGCGAGTTGTTGAACTGCAGCGTGAACGCCACCGGCTTGCCGTATTCGGCCACCAGCGCGCGGGCGCGGGCCAGGTCGTATTTCGGGTAATCGGCCACGGGTTGCGTCACCATCGCGATCCCCTTGCCGAAGGGGCTGTAGGCCAGCGTCGGCACCCCAAAGCCGAGCGTACGCGCCAGCAGCTCCCGGTCCATCGCATGCGCCACCGCCTTGCGCACGCGCAGGTCATCGAGCGGCGCGGACTTGAGGTTGAAGTAGACCCCTTCGGTGCCGAAGCCCGCGGGATAAAACAACTGCACGCGCTTGTCGCTGCGCATGCGGTAGATAAAGCGCATCGACGGTTGCAGGATGATGTCGGTCTGGCCCGACAGGAAAGCGGTCTCACGGGTCTCGGTGTTTTGCATGCCGCGGAACACCACGCGGTCCAGGTATGGTTTGCCTGGCTGCCAGTAGTCAGGGTTGCGCTCGACCACGAAGCGGCTGTTGCGAACCCACTCGACAAAGCGGAACGGGCCAGTGCCAACCGGGCGCGTGCCGACGCCAACGGGATCGCGCCCGAACGCCGTGGGCGACACCATCACGCCGGGCGCATCGGCCAGCAGCGTGGGCAGCGCGGCATTGGGTTCGCTCAGCACGATCTCAACGGTATGCGCATCCAGCGCGCGCGCATCGCGCACCTCGCGCATCGACTGCAGGCAGCGGCAACGATTAGCCGGATTGCGCGTGCGCTGCAGGTTGGCCACGACGGCCTGCGCGTCGAACGGCGTGCCGTCGTGGAAGCGCACGCCCTGGCGCAGTTGTATGCGGTAGCGCTTGCCGTCTTCCGACACGGTAATGCCTTGCGCGAGCCACGGCACGGCGTTGCCCTCAGCGTCGATGTCGAACAGCGATTCATACACCGGCGTGGACAGCTGGCGTTCAGTGAAGGTGCCGGTGCGGATGGGATCGACCACCGCGGGATCCTGGGCGATGCCGACGGTCAGCGTACCACCGCGCCGTGGTTCGGCCGCGATGGCGCTGCCTGCCGCTGCCGCGAGCACGGCCGCCGCTGCCAGCCATGCGGCGCGCACGGCCGCACGGCGGCGGCCGCGAGTCTGTCCTTGCATCATGCTGTCTCCGTGTGAGTGATGCCGGGCGTCTGTCGCGCCACGGTCAGTTTCGGGCGGATGTGCCCGGCCGGCCCCTAGTCGCGCTGCAACATATGCACGTAGCACACCGCTCCCACGCCCACCATGTGCGCCAGCCCGATGCGGGCCCCGACGTGCTGACGAAGGCCGGCCTCGCCGCGCAATTGCAATGCGATCTCGCCAATCTGCCCGATGCCGGTAGGTCCGATCGGATGCCCCATCGCGATCAGCCCGCCGGACGGGTTCACCGCGCACTGTCCGCCAATATCCCAGGCGCCCTCCTTGAGCAGCGGCACTGCCCTGCCGGGCGCGCACAGGCCCATCGCCTCGACGTACTCGACTTCCTCGATGGAAAAAGCATCGTGCAATTCCA
The DNA here is from genome assembly GCF_044748965.1 of Cupriavidus sp. NPDC089707. Classification (NCBI taxonomy): domain Bacteria; kingdom Pseudomonadati; phylum Pseudomonadota; class Betaproteobacteria; order Burkholderiales; family Burkholderiaceae; genus Cupriavidus; species Cupriavidus sp. NPDC089707. The sequence goes on along the minus strand of NZ_JBIVHB010000021.1, from coordinate 92,711 downwards.
GCACGTCGACCTGGTTGGGCCGCAGGCCGGCATCGCGCAACGCCATGGCGGTGGTTTCCTCAGTCAGGTTGGCGTCGAAGCGGGTGGCGTCGTCGTACAGCCGCTGGCTGCGCGCGGCCGACGCGGTCACGCGCACGGGCTTGCTGCCGGCCACGCCGAGCCGGCGGATCGCGTCCTCGGACGCCACGATCACCGCCGCGGCGCCCTCGCCCACCGGACAGCACTGCAGCGTGGTCAGGCTGCCCGACACCGGCCGCCCGGCCAGCACCTCGTCCAGCGTGCGCGGCTGCTGGCGGTGCGCATGGGGATTCTTCGCGCCGTTGCCGTGGTTCTTCACCGCGACGCGGGCGATGTCTTCATGCGCGGCGCCGTGGCGCTGCGCATACTGGTCGGCCAGCAGCGCGAAATGGGTAAAGGGCACGATCGCATCGTCGGCAAGGTGACCGATGCCGCAGGCCGCCTCGCCGCGCGCCACCGGACCGTTGCCGGGCTTGTCCACGCCGACCGCCAGCACCACGTCGCTGATGCCGCTGGCCACCTCCATGCACGCCTGGCGGAATGCGGCCGAACCGGAGGCCGAGGCGTTTTCCACATGCATGATCGGGATGCCGGTGGCGCCCAGGTGGCGCAGCATCGGCCGGCCCGGCGCCATCGGCAGCAGGGCCTTGGCGAAGTAGGCCGACTCGACGGCCGGCCATTCGATGCCGGCATCGGCCAGCGCGCCGCGCACTGCGGCCAGCCCCAGCGTGGCGTAGGTCTCTTCGCTCAGCGGCTGGTAGCGGTGCCAGCCGGCGCCGATGACATATACGGGACGCATGTCCTTGAGGGTGCGGTGCATGAAGGTTCCTTGGTCGGACAGGGTCACGGGTGGGCGCTGAAGCGCAGGTCCAGCTGAGCACCGCCATCGGCCTGGGGGACTTCTTCAAGCGTGGCGAACATGGGCTGTCCCGCCACCAGCGGCGCTTCGCTGCCGGCTCCAAGCAGCGTACGCACCACCGGGCCGTCATCCAGCGCGACCGACAGCACCGTGAACGGGACCTCGCGATCCTTGCGCGCATGCATCTGCACGCGTGCCGATGCCACCAGCCGTCCGCGTCCGGCCAGCAGCATCGGCGTCAGCGCATCTCCGGCCTGGCCGCAGCGTTCGCAGCCGTAGGCCTGCATCGGGAAAAAGATATGGCCACAGGCGCAGCGGCCGCCGCGCAACTGCGGGGTCCCGAATTCCGGGACGGTGTACAGCGAGGGCTTCAGGGCATCGGGCATGGCGCAGGAGTCGTTGACATCAGGTGCTTTTCAGTCTGGAAATTTATTAGCAATTAATCAAGGATCAAGTGAGTGGATCCGGGTAAATCCGGGCAAGAGAGAACAACCTAGGGTAATCACGGAAATTTTTTACCGTAACACCAACAAGATCCTTGACTACTATCCAATAAGATTTCGACGCATCGATCTTCCACAATCCAGCCGTGGCCGCTCAGCGTGCGCCGCGACGCCAAACCGGAGTTGTTCCGCATGTACGAATTCCGTGAAGACACGCGCGCCATGAAGGACCTCGTGCGCCGCCTGGTCAACGATTTCCAGATGCCGCTCGAGGCCCGCGTGCTGCGCGGCGAGGCACTGACCCGCGCCGATTACGAGCCCGGCCGCGAGGCGGCGCGCCGAGCCGGCCTGTGGGGCCTGGGCCTTCCCGAGGCAGTGGGCGGCACACCGCTGCCGCTGGTGGACCGCCTTGCCATCACCGAGGAAAACTTCCGCTGCCTGACGCCGCTGCGCTTTGGCGGCCGGGCGCTGCCGAACCTGCTCGGACTGCAGGGCGAGCAGCGCCAGCGCTACCTCGATCCGTTCCTTGCCGGCACCAGGTTCCTGGCCTTCGCGCAGACCGAGCCAGGCGGCGGTTCCGACCCGGCAGGGGCGATCCAGACCCAGGCGCGGCGCAAGGGCGACGGCTGGGTCATCGACGGCACCAAGGTATTCATCAGCGGCGTGGCCGATGCCGACGTCGTCTTCGTCGTCGCGCGCACCGACAAGGACAAGCGCGCCAGCGGCATCTCGATGTTCGCGGTGGAGGCCGGCAACCCCGGCATGATCAAGCGCGAGATCCCGATGCTCGGCGGCTTCCGCACCCACGAACTGATCTTCGATGCGTGCGAAGTGCCTAGCCACGCGCTGGTCAGCAGCGAAGGCGGCGGCTTCCGCAGCGCGCAGCAGGCGCTGTCCGCGGCGCGCTTCGATGTGGCGGCGCGCGCGCTGGGCATTGCGCAGCGCTGCCTGGACATGATGATCGGCTATGCCAAGGACCGCGTGCTGTTCGGCGAGCCGCTCAGCAAGCTGCAGGCGACACAGGCCGCAATCGTCGACTCATGGGTCGAGGTGCAGCAGAACCAGCTGCTGCTGTACCGCAGCGCCGAAAAGCACGACCGCGGCGATGACACCCGCGTCGAGGCGGGCATGGTCAAGATGACCTGCACCGAAATGGTCGACCGCGTCATCGACCGCGCCATCCAGTTGTACGGTGCCGCCGGCTGCGCGCTCGACAACCCGCTGGCCCACTGGTACAGCCACCAGCGCCTGGCACGTATCTACGAAGGCCCCACCGAGCTGCACAAGTACCGCGTGCTGGCGCGCTACCTGCTCGCCTGAGCGCCCCCCTTCTCACCCGACTACCCGACTACCCGACCACCCCACCACCATCCGGCCAACGCGCCAGGGAGAGCCACCCATGCATGCTGACACCGGCAAAGCAGACCGCGCCGCCGCGCCGCCCGACACCGGGCCACCCGTGCCCGGCACGATCGAATACTGGGCCGCGCACAAACCCGGCGGCATCGCCGCCATTGAAGACCAGCGCACGCTGAGCTGGGCCGCCCTTGACCAAGCCGGCAACCAGCTTGCCGATGCGCTTGCCGAGCGCGGCCTGGCCGCCGGCGACATCGTCGTGGTACGCACCCAGATCCGGCTGGAATGGCTGGTGATCGCCAGCGCGCTGGGCAAGCTCGGCTGTTCGCTGCTGGGCATGAACTGGCGCCTGACGCCGGCCGAGGTGCGCCACGTGATGAACAACAGCCGGGCCAATGCGATCTTCTGCGACGATGCCGATCCCGCTGCGCTGCTGCCCGCCTTCGACGGCCAGCCGCTGAAGGCCGCGGTGTCGCTGGACGCGCGGGCGCCCGGCTTCCACAACTACGCCGCAATGCTCGACCGGCCCGCGCGCACGCGGCGCCAGTCCGCGGGCGACCCGCCGCTGATCATCTACACGTCAGGCACCACCGGCCTGCCCAAGGGCGTGGTACTGAACCGCGCGCTGGCCGGCACCGACGCCACCGTGCTCGCCGAATACCTCGCCGACGTACGCGCACGCCGTCCGGCCGCGCCGGATGAGCGCTTCCTGCTCACCATGCCACTGCACCACGGCTCCGGCCCCGGCCAGGTGTGGGCCGCGCAGAAGGCCGGCGCCACCGTGGTGCTGATGCGGCGCTTCGATCCGCTGCGCGCGCTGGCGCTGATCCAGCAGCATCGCGTGGCGCACTGGACCGGTGTGCCGACCATGTTCAAGCGCATGGCCGCCCTGCCGCCTGGCACCACGCGGCAGTACGACCTGTCATCGCTCAAGGCGCTGACGGTGGGCGCGGCGCCGGTCTCGGACCAGCTCAAGCAATGGATCATCGAGCATCTCGGCGATTGCCTGCACGAAGGCTACGGCTCGACCGAGACCGGCATGCTCACGCGCATGACGCCGGACGCGCAGCGCGCCCGTCCGGGAAGCAGCGGATTGCCCTACCGCCATGTGCGCCTGGAAATTCGCGCTCCGGACGGCACGGCGCTGCCCGCCGGCGAGACCGGCGAGATCTGGGCGCACACGCCTGTGGTGATCGGCAACTACCTGAACGCCCCGCCGCTGGGCACCGACACGCGCGACGAACGCGGCTACTTCCGCACCGGCGACGTGGGCCGGCTCGATGCCGACGGCTATCTGTACATCAGCGACCGTGCCAAGGACATGATCATTTCCGGCGGGGTCAACATCTACCCCGCCGAAATCGAGGCCTCCCTGCAGCGCCACCCTGCGGTGGCCGACGCCGCCGTGATCGGCATCCCCGATGACGATTTCGGCGAAAGCGTGATGGCCTTCTGCGAACTCAAGCCCGACATCGTCGTCGACGAAGCCGCGCTGCTGGCCCATTGCGAGGGTGAGCTGGCGTCGTACAAGCGCCCCCGCACCATCCGCATTGTCGACGAACTGCCGCGCAACACCGTCGGCAAGCTGCTCAAGCGCGACCTGCGCGCCCCCTTCTGGAAAGACAAGGAGAAAAACGTATGAAAGACATGCTGACCCTCAAGGAACGCGTGGTGCTGGTGACCGGCGCCGGGCAAGGCGTGGGACGCCAGATCGCGCTGCACGCCGCCGCGCACGATGCAGAGGGCATCGTCGTCAACGATTTCTTCCTGGACCGTGCCCAGGCGGTGGTGGAGGAAGTGCGCGCTGCCGGCGGCAACGCCATCGCGGTGCAGGCCGATGTGACCAGCAACGAGAGCGTGCAGGCCATGTTCGCCAGGGCCCGCGAAACGTACGGGCGTGTCGACGTGCTGGTCAACAACGCCGGCAACGCCGGCGCCACGCCAAGTGCCGATGCGCGCAAACCCTTCTGGGAAACCGGGCCTGATGCGTGGAACAGCTTTATCGGCGTGAACTTCTACGGCGTGATCCACTGCACCGCCGCCGCCATCCCGGACATGATCGCGCGCCAGGCCGGCCGCATCATCACCATCATTTCCGACGCGGGCCGCGTGGGCGAGCCCAACCTGGAGATCTACTCCGGCGCCAAGGCCGGCGCCGCCGGCTTCATGCGAGGCGTGGCGCGCGCCATGGGCCGCTACCACGTCACCGCCAACTGCGTGGCGATTTCCGCCACCGCCACCCCCGCGATCGAAGCACGCCTGAAGGCCGATCCCGAGCGTACCAAGCGCGTGCTGGAACGCTACGTGATCCGCCGGCCAGGCCGCCCGGACGACGTCGCCAACATGGTGCTGTTCCTGGCGTCAGACGCCAGCAGCTGGATCACCGGCCAGACCTATCCCGTCAACGGCGGGTTCTCACTCGCGCTGTAACCCACAAGGAGCCCGCATGCCTGACCAGACTCCCCGCGTCCTGACCGAACGGCGCGGCCATATCCTGATCGTCACCTTGAACCGCCCCGAAGTGAAGAACGCCTGCGACGGCCAGACCGCGCAGGAGATGAACGCGGCCATGGATATGCTCGACAATGACCCGTCGCTGTTTCTCGGCATCGTCACCGGTGCCGGAGGCGACTTTTCCGCCGGCGCCGACCTGAAGGCCGCCGCGCGCGGCGAACTGCGCGAGCGACCGCCGCGCGGCGGCTTCGGCGTATTCCGGCGGCCGCCCCGCAAGCCGCTGATCGCCGCCGTGGAAGGCGTTGCCGTCGGCGGCGGACTGGAGCTGTGCCTGGCCTGCGACCTGGTGGTGGCCGCGCGCGACGCGCGCATGGGCCTGCCCGAGGTACGCCACAACCTTGCCGCCATCGGCGGCGGACTGTTCCGGCTGCCGCGCCGCATCCCGTACCACATTGCCATGGAGCTGGCACTGTCCGGCGAGCTGAAGAGCGCGGAGTTCTTTGCCGCGCTGGGGATGGTCAACCGCGTGGTGGCGCCGGGCGAGGCACTCGCCGAAGCCATCGCGCTGGCCGAGCGGCTGCTGCAGAACGGCCCGACCGGGCTGGCGGCGGCCAAGGAGATTATCTTCCAGGGGGTGAACTGGACCGACGACGACGCCTGGGAAAAGCAGATGCCGATCGCCAGGGTAGCGATCGAATCGCAGGACCGGCAGGAAGGGCTGAAGGCATTTGTGGAGAAACGCAAACCGGTCTGGAAAGGCGTATAGGAGACTCGGCATCGCGGAGTGCAAAGCCAGGCCGACTTGCCAGCACCGCTGGCGGCATCGGCCTTGGCTCTGCCGGCACGTTGCGCAACATAATCTTAGATGTCGAATATTCCTTGACACAGGACGGCAAGGCGCTAGTATTACGCCATGTACTTCGATCTCTAAGATTATTGAAGTACCGCAACCACCGCTCAGGAGCCCTTACATGTACGACCTCTACGCCACGGACAAGCTGATCGACCTCTGGCTGACCGAAGACATCGGCATCTGCGACTTGACCGTCCAGACCATGATCGAGCCGGGTGAAACCGGCACCTTCTGCATGAACGCCCGCGAGCCGATGATCATCGCGGGCATCGATGTGGCGGCACGCATCTTCGCCCGCTACGATCCCACGCTGTTGATTGACGTGCGCGTCGCGGACGGCGACAAGGTCGCCAAGGGCGCGGTGCTGCTGAACGTGAGCGGCAATGCGCGCAGCGTGCTGACGGCCGAGCGCACCGCGCTGAACATCATGCAGCGGCTGTGCGGCATCGCCAACCTCACGGCCACCTATGCCCAGGCCATTGCGCATACCAAGGCGCGCCTGATCGACAGCCGCAAGACCACGCCGGGCCTGCGCGCGCTGGAAAAGCATGCGGTAACCTGCGGTGGTGGCCTGAACCACCGGCTGAGCCTGGACAACGGCGTGATGATCAAGGACAACCACATCGCCGTGTGCGGCAGCATTGCCGCCGCGGTGGAACGCGTGCGCCGCAAGCTGCCGGTACTGACCAAGCTGGAAGTGGAATGCGACCGGCTGGAGCAGGTGCACGAGGCACTGGCTGCCGGTGTCGACGTGATCATGCTGGACAACATGTCGGTGCCCGACATGAAGGAAGCCGTGCAGATCGTCAATGGCCGCACCAAGGTCGAGGCCTCGGGGGGCATTCGCCTGGAAACGATCCGGGCCGTGGCGGAAACCGGCGTTGACTACATCTCGACGAGCAAGATCACGCAGTCGGCGCCGGCCGTGGATATCGGGCTGGACGACGCCTGACGCCTGCCGGCTTAAGCGCGCCTATATCGGTTTCACGCCTTCTACCCAAGGCATTCACCCTCGCCGGCCTGGCCGACGGGGGCCTTTTCATTGGCGCGAGCCGACTGCGGCTACAGATCCGACAACAGCCGCCCCACCTCTTGCGTGGACGGCACCCGCCGGCCATGCTCGGCCGACGCGATCTCATCGGCGACAAGGCGCTTGGCGATGGTGATCAACACGCGGCGCGTGGTCAGCACATCCGCTTCGCTCACCCCCTCCACGCTGAGTTCGTTGACCTCTGTGGCCAGCGGTTCGAGCTTGCGGCGCAGCGCGCGCCCGGTCTTGCTGAGGAACACATGCACCTTCTTCTTGTTGCCGGGAAGGTGCGTGCGTTCCACGTAGCCCAGCGCTTCCAGCGCCTTCACGGCCGCGAAGGTGGTCGGCTCGGTCACGCCGGCGCGCTCGCTCAGTTCGCGCTGCGACAGGCCGTCATGCCGCCACAGGATGCGCAGGATGGTCCAGTGGCCGTACGACACCGAATGTTCAGCCAGACGCAGTTGCAGCGCCCGGATATAGGCGCGCGCGGCGTCCTTCACCAGGTGGGCAAGCCGCTCTTCATCGGCTTCATCCGGTGGGGTAATGGTGACCGGGGCATCCGGCTTTCTTGTGGCCATAGTGGTGACAGGAAGTGAAACGCATCCATGCGGCACCGGACGAAGCGGTGCCTGCAACAGCGCACATGATAGCGCCTCTGCCGCGCACGCGGCCACGCCGCACCGCGGCCTCACCCTGAAAATGTAGCGTTCACTCCATCAGTGCACGGTGCGCCCGACCGATGCAGGGCGCACCACCGGCGCGCACGCCGCTTACCCGTGTTTTCCCCTACGAGAGCGCTAATCCCGCGTACACACTGGATTTGCGGCCACTGGCCCGTTGCTTGCATTACCTTAGACATCGAACTTATCTTGACACCCCCTTGGCCGGTGCTAGCATTGCCACATAACTTCGACATCTAAGGTATTTGTCATGGACACGACCGGCACATTCTTCTTTGTTGTGGGACCCAGTGGCGCGGGCAAGGATTCGCTGATGGAAGGCGCGCGCGCCGCGCTCGATGACAACTATGTGTTTGCGCGACGTGTCATCACCCGACCCGATGGCTCGGTCGGCGAAGCGCATGAGGGTGTCTCGGAGACCGAGTTCGCTCGGCGCCAGCGCAGCGGCGAGTTCCTGGTCACCTGGGATGCGCACGATCTGCGCTATGGATTGCCCCAGTCCCTGATGTCGGAGCTGGAACGCGGGCGTAACGTCGTCGCAAACGGCTCGCGTGCCGTCATCGCGGAACTCGCCGGAAGACTGCCGCGCTTCGTGGTGGTCCTGGTGACGGCACCGCATGAGGTGCTGGCCCAGCGCATTGCCGCGCGCGGACGTGAATCGGGCGACCAGGTTGCCCGGCGCGTGGCGCGGACCGGCGCAGCGGTGCCGTCGGATGTCCCATGCATCACGGTGTCAAATGACAGCACGCTCGAGGTGGGCATGGCGCGCTTTGTAGAAGCGCTGCGGCATGGCACCCGGGCATCCGGCAACGGAGCGCCGGCCAGCCGCACCAACCTGATGGCGAAGCTGCGCGGCGAGCCACTTGACGAAGCCGCCTACGTTGCCGTGCTGCAAGATGCCATTGCGCGACGGTACACCGAGGTGGAGTTGACCGAGTTCCTGGTTGCCGCCACCCGCACGCTGACCGACGATGAAGTCGTGGCACTGGCACGTGCGCGTACGGCGTTCACACCGCGTATCGCGTGGGACGAGCCAGTCGTCGTCGACAAGCATTCCATCGGTGGCGTACCCGGCAGCCGCATCACGCTGATCGTGGTGCCGATTGTCGCGGCGTATGGGCTGGCCATGCCCAAGACATCGTCACGCGCCATCACCTCCGCCGCCGGTACGGCCGACGCCATGGAGACCGTGGCGCGCGTCGATCTGGCACACGAGGACGTGCGCCGCTGCGTGGCCCAGGCGCGGGCCTGCATCGCATGGAACGGCCGCCTGAACCACTCCGTGGTCGACGACGTGATGAACGCGATCACGCGGCCGCTGCGCCTGGATTCGCGCCGCTGGTCCGTGGCGTCGATCCTGTCGAAGAAATACACCGCCGGCGCCACCCACGTCATCGTCGACCTGCCCTACGGCCCGCAAACCAAGCTGGCCACGCGCACCGACGCCGAGGTGCTGGGCGCCATGTTCGAGCACGTCGGCAAGGGACTCGGCCTGCACGTGCGCGCGCTGGTCACGGACGGCAGCCGCCCGATCGGCCGCGGCATCGGGCCCGCACTGGAAGTGCGCGACGTCCGCCTGGTGCTTGGCAACGACCCCGGTGCGCCCGCGGATTTGCGAGAGAAGGCGCTGCGCTTCGCCGGCGAAATCATCGCATTCGATCCATCCGTAGGTTCGCCCGACCAAGGCATGCGAATTGCAGCCGCCCTGCTGAACGAAGGCAAGGCAAAAGCGGCATTCGAGCGCATTGCGGCCGCGCAGGGCGTTCGTCCCGACCCCGTGGCGCCCGGTACACATACGCGCGTAGTGAGCGCCGCGACGCAGGGCCGCGTGACGGCCATCGACGGCCTGCGGATCTCCGGTATCGCGCGCGCCGCCGGAGCACCGCGCGATGCCGGTGCAGGCATCGACCTGCTGTGCACGATCGGTGCAAAGGTGGCGCAAGGGCAACCCCTGTACCGCATCCATGCGGGCAGCGATGCCGCACTTGAGACGGCCGCGGCACTGACGCGCGTCGGCGCCGAGTGCTGCGAGGCGGTGCGTATAGATCCCGATTGACCGGCTTTTCCCCTTCCTTCACCCTAACCGACGAGGCATATCAATGAGACCCCTATCCGTCGTCCGCAGTCTGGCATCGCTGCTTTTTATCGCAGGCAGCCTGGCAACCGTGCCAGGACGAGCCGAGGCGAACATTGCAAGTACCTTCCCGCAGAAACCCATCCGCATGGTGGTGACGTTCCCGGCCGGAGGAGGGACCGATTCGCTGGCGCGGCTGATTGGGGCCGACATCAGCAAATCGCTGGGCCAGCCGGTGGTGATCGACAACCGGCCCGGCGCCAGCGGCAATATCGGCGCCGAGTTCGTCGCCAAGAGCCCGGCCGACGGCTACACGCTGCTGATCGTCAACAGCAGCTTCGCCATCAACCCGAGCGTCTTCAAGAAGCTGCAGTTCAACCCGAAGTCCGATTTCAGCGCGGTCATCACGTTCGCTTCGGTGCCGTCGGTGATTGCCGTGCCTGCGCACTCGAAGCTGCGCACGTTCAACGACCTGCTGGCGGCGGGCAAGAGCGGCGCGCCCCCCAGCTACGCGTCATGCGGCAACGGCACGCCGCAACACCTGGCCGGCGAACTGCTGAAGGTCTCGGCAAAGATCGACATGCTCCATGTGCCGTACAAGGGCTGCGCCCCCGCCATCGCGGACGTGCTGGGCAACCAGGCCGATGTCAGCGTCAACACGCTGACCAACACCATCCCCTACCTGAAAAGCAACAAGCTGCGCGCGCTGGCCGTCACGTCGAAGGCGCGCTCGCCGTTCCTGCCCGACGTGCCCACGGTGAGCGAGCTTGGCGTGCCCGGCTATGACGTCGACCAGTGGTTCGGCATCCTCGCCCCGGCCAATACCCCGCCCGAGATCGTGCAAAAGCTGAACGCTGAAATCAACAGGGCCATCGCCAAGCCTGAGGTCAAGGCATCGCTGACCCAACTCGGCTTTGCCACGATGACGAGCACCCCCGCCGAATTCCAGAAGCTGGTGAACTCCGATATCGATCGCTGGCAGAAATTCGCGACGAAGATCAACCTCCTCGTCGACTGAGCACCTGGGGCACCGGCCAGGCCACAGCAGGCGGATCCCCGACTTCCCGCATTACATCACTGCCGCTCGGGCGCAAGCCAGTACCCGTGAGAGCGCGCTCGTCCCTGCCTCCTGTCGTCGTGCGTCAGGCGCGGGCCGCGTGCGCGCTGTTCCCGGGGGCGATGCCGCGAACGCGGCCGGCCCATCCAGTACAAGAATATCGACAACATGAGCCCACACCCTTCCATGCTCCGACAAATCATCCTGACCGCGGCAGGCGTCCTCAGCGCCGGTGCCGCGCAAGCGCAATCCTCGGTCACGCTTTACGGCGTCGCCGATGCCGGCATTGAATTCCTGACGCACGCCGATGCCGGCAACCACAGCCTGACGCGCATGACGTCGGGCAACCTGTCCGGCTCTCGCTGGGGCATCCGCGGCAGCGAAGATCTCGGGGGCGGCCTGCAGGCGCTGTTCGTGCTCGAGAATGGCTTCGACATCGACGCCGGCACCGCCGCACAGGGCGGGCGGCTGTTCGGGCGCCAGGCATTCGTCGGGATGTCGTCGGAGTATGGCCGCGCGACGCTGGGTCGCCAGAACAACATCCTGTACGACATCCTGATCAACTACGATGCCATGGCGGTGTCTCCGCGCTACTCGGTCTTCATGATGGATGCGATGACCGCCGGCCGCTACGACAACACGGCCAAGTACGTCGGCAAGTTTGGCGCGCTGACTGTCACGGGCCTGTACTCGTTCGCGCGCGGCACGTCGCTGAGCGGCGGCGCGGTGGCGGGCGAGGTGCCGGGTGACGTGAAGAGCGACCGCGCGCTGAGCGGCGGAATCGAGTACCGCGCAGGCAACGCCGGCGTCACCGTGATCTACGACGAGCAGCAAGGCACCGCCGGCATCACGGCACAGAATTCATCGCAGAAGGACCGGCGGCTCGCCATTGCCGGCGCCTACAGGTTCGCAAACGCCAAGGTGTATGCCGGATACCGCTGGCTCAATGGCGACATCGGCGCCACGGCCGCCCTCCCCGCCCGGCGTACCGATCTCTCCTGGATCGGCGCCGGCTACCAGCTCACGCCGGCACTGACGATAAGCGGCGCCGGCTATTTGCTGAACGACCGGCGCGGCAACGGCGATGCGTGGAGCACGGCAGTGCTGCTCGATTACGCCTTCTCGAAGCGCACTGACGTCTACGCCCAGGTGGCGTACATCCACAATGACGATGGCTCGCGAATCGGCCTGAACGGCGCATCCGCGGCAATTGGCGCGGCTGGCACCAGCCAGTTTGGCGCGGTGGCGGGCATACGCCACAAGTTCTGAAGGTGCATCGCGGCTTGCACCCCGGCGCGCATGCAAAATGGCCATCAGGCCGGATCAGAAGCTGACCGTCGCCGACATCATCAACGTACGCGGCTCGGCAATGGCCAGGCCGCCGTAGCTGTCCACCGCTGCCCAATAGCGGCGGTCTGTAGGCAAGCGCGCCGCTCAGTGTCAGGCCGGGCAGCCAGGCGGCATCCCATTCGGCGCCAAGGTTCACCTGCAGCGACGGGGCGCCGATCACGGATCTTCCCACCGGCAGCGCTCACCCCAACCTACCCTGAGCAGAACGACTCCGGGTTGCGCTGCTGCACAGCGGCCGCCATGGCTGCATGCTATTCGCGAGGGTTCGACAAAGCGTCCTTGACCGCGCTAAGCAAGCTCTCTGCAGGATTGGAAAGCCGCGCGTTCCAGCGCTTTATCAGGGATATCGGGTGCTTCACACCGGCTTCAGGCAGCGGACGGGAAACAAGGCCCAGATCCGAGACGAATCCCCTCACGTAGCCGGGAAGCACGGCCACGCCCAGCCTGGCCTTTGCGAAGCCGATTGCCGATAAGACAGTCCCGACTTCGATGTTGCTGGTATAGGGCAGATGCCTGGCGGAAAAGACGCGGTCGATGGTTCTTCTTGTGCTGAAGGTAGAGTGAAGCGAAATCTGTGGAACGGTCGCCAGCAACTCCCAGGTAACATGGCGTTTGCGCGCGAACTCATGATCCGGTGCGCACACGACGTACATGGTCTCGTCGTAAAGATGGTCGATTGACAGCTTGGGATGGGTTGCCTCTATGGAAACGAGGCCGAAATCAGCCTTGCCGCTAACCACATACTCGATCGTCTCGTCAGTCGACAATTCGTGCATAGCGATCCGGATAGCCGGGTAGGTGTCGTGAAACTCGGCGACCGGCCCCCTGAGAAGCCCAACGCTCATCATGGGAGACGAGGCGACACTTACCTCCCCCGCTTCCATATCAAGGAGGCTTCGCAGACTTCGCTCCGCGGCATCCATCGTGCCCAGTACTTCGCAGACATAGCCATACAGCTGATGTGCCAGTTGCGTGGGTATGACCTTGCGAGTCGAACGCTCAAACAGACGCTGTCCGACCTTTGCCTCCATCTCCTGGCACACCTTGCTTACCGCGGACTGCGTCATGTGTACCGCCTCGGACGCACCGCTGAAGCTCCGCAGTTCATAGACAACGCGGAAGACGCGAAACTCCCGAAGCGTGAGATTCATGGCGGTGTGATGGTTCGACGGAGCCAGCCATCTTACCTGACGGCCCCGTCGCGACATCAGCCCTTCTTTTTCCGCTCCAGGAATCGCGTCATATATGCATCCGGCTCCGGCCCGCTGTAGACATCGCCAAATACCGCAATGCTGTGCTTCAGCCCACGCTCAATGGCGGGGTCCTCCCATGCACGCAACAGCGATTTCTGTGCGCGCACCGCTGCGGGTCCGCATTCCAGAATCTCGGATACCGTATGGGCGATTGCGCCATCCAGCGCGTCGTTCGAAACAACTTCATGGACGAAGCCCCAATCGTGAGCCTTTTTCGCGTTGATCGAGCTGCCCGTCAGAAGCAACCAGCGCGTATTGCCTTCGCCAATAAGTCGCGCAAGGATGTTGGCGTGGATCACCGACGGGATGCCGATCCGGACTTCTGGCATCGCGAAATTCGCATGCTCGTCCGCAATCCGAATGTCGCATGCGGCGGCAAACTCCATACCGCCGCCCATGCACCAGCCCGACAGGCGTGCGATGGTGGGCACGGGAAAGTCACGGACCGCCTCGCACAAATCATGCAGCCGGGTAATGAAGGCAACCGCCGTGTCGGGATCCAGCCTGGCAAGCTCCTTGATATTGGCGCCGCCAATGAACGCCTTGTCGCCCGTGCCCCGCAACACCAGGACACGCACGTCGGGATTGCGCGCGAGCGCACGCAACGTGCGTGTGAACTCAACGATGGTGTCAGAGTCCAGAATGTTGAGGCTGGTGTTGTTGGCAATCTGCAGTGTCGCCACACCCAGCTCTGAAATATCGAGCTTCAGGTACTGATGGTCTTGCATGTCATTTCCCGGTGGTTGTTTCAGTTTTCCCCAGCGTCGGAGCAGGCGGGGCCGTAGCAGAGGCTGCTGCCGGCGAGCGGAATCGCGGAGCGATGCGACGCTGGCCGGCATCACCGAAATCACGCTCATCAAAAAATCCGACGGCGCGAAGCTGGTCATCGGCCAGGAGGTCTTCGACGCGGTTGATGCGGGCGCAGGGAATGTCCGCAGCCTCCAGCAGGTCGACCCAAGCGTCCGTTGTACGCGTCGTCATTACATCAGCCAGGTATCCATAGATGGCGTCGTAGTTCTCTGAGCGCGCTGCGGCGGACTGGAAGCGCGTATCCGCTTCGAAGGTAGCGAGGTCACCCACTGCCTCGAAGAACGAACGCCAATGCTTGTCGTTGTAGACAACGGCGGCGATATAGCCATCCTGCGTCCGATATGGCTTCCGGTGAGGCGTCAGCAGACGGCTGTAGCCCATCGCTCCAGCCGACGGTTCGAACGAGGCACCGCCCAGATGATCAGCCAGCACGAACGCGGCAATCGTTTCGAACATTGACACCCGGATGGTGTCTCCACGGCCGGTCTGCTGACGGGCAAACAGTGCCGCAACGATTCCGTGCGCGGCGGTCAGGCCTGTCACCCGGTCTGCGATGAGCGTTGGCACATACTGCGGAGCGCCGCCGGTCTGCCGCGCAAACAACTCAGCGAGGCCCGTTTGCGCCTGGATGACGTCATCATAGGCAGCGCGCCCATGCAGCGGGCCGCCTTCGGCATAACCGGCCAGTTCGACGTAGACGATACTCGGGCTCAATTTACGCACCGTCTTGTCATCGAGGCCAAGGCGACGCATCGCTTGCGGACGAACGTTGTGCACCAGCACGTCGAACGTCGGCAGCATCTCCCTGAGGGTTTCGATATCTGCATCGCGCTTGAGGTCCAGGATGACGGATTGCTTGCCCTGGTTCGCGTGCAGGAACATGGAACCCATCCCGGGAACACGCTTGTTGCCTGCGTGGCGCATCACATCACCATCCGGCGGCTCGACCTTGAGCACAGTCGCGCCGTAATCCGCAAGAATCTGCGTGCAGACGGGGCCCATGATGACAGACGTCAGATCCAGCACGCGCACGCCAGCCAAGGGGCCAGCGGACATCCCGGCCGATTCTATGTTTCCGGTCATTGCTGCTCCACACCCGCCTTTGCTGCTCGCGAGGTCCAGATGCCGCGTTGGGCCAATGCAAATGCTGCGTGCTCGCGCGTGCTGGAGGGGCTGGGGACCATGCCAAGCCTGGCGAGCTTCTCGACGACCGCCGGACGCACGACCGCTTCATTCACCGCCTTGTTCCAGCGCTCCACGATGGCAGCGGGCGTACCGGCGGGGGCTGCCAGGCCTACCCAGACCACGAGATCAAAGTTCTTGTAGCCGGCCTCCGCCATGGTTGGCACGTTGGGCAGTTCCGGCAGACGCTTCGGACTGGAAATAGCGAGCCCGTTCAGCTTTCCGCCATGCAGGAAGCTCATGAAAACCGAGGAATCGGCGACCATGTAGTCGATCTGGCTACCCATGAGATCGGTGACCGCGGGCGGCTGGCTCTTGTAGGGGATGGCATCGGAGGGCGCGTCCGCCATTTGCGCAAACGTCGCCGCGGCAATCTGGGCCGAACCGCTCCCGTAGCCATAGCGCAGGCGGTTCTTGCGCGCATACGAGGACAGCTCCTTGGCCGTCTTGTAAGGCGCATCCGGCCTGGCCACCAGCACCATCGGAATGGTGGCGATACGCGTAACGTGGACAAAATCCTTGATGGGATCGTAGCCGGGGCGTTTGAACAGGGCTTCGATACCGGAATGCGTCGCACTACTGGTCAGTAGCAGTGTGTACCCGTCGGCCGGGGCCTTAGCCACATAGCTTGAGCCAATGATGCCATTGGCGCCGGGGCGGTTATCGACGACCGTACCGACGGCCGTGCGCACTTCCTCCGCGATGATGCGTGCCGCGGTATCGGATGCGCTGCCTGCCGTGAACGGGACGACGAGCTTGACGGGCCGGCTGGGGTAAGTCTCACCCTGTGACCATGCAGGCTGGACGAGCGCGGCGGTTGAAATCAGTGCCGCAATCAGACGTTTCATGACGTGTCTCCATGTTTCAGTTCCGTTGAGCGGATGTTGGCGTTGCGCACTAATTCCATCAAGCGAATTGTTTTCATAGATTTATCATGATATGGAATATGTCATTCAGACTGCATTACCGCCATTCCTGGTGGTCTGCTGCGTGAGCCGCGGCATCAATTCGAGCAGGAACTGCCGTGCTGCCAGGGTCGGCCGCGCGAGCCTGCGTTGAATCAAGGAGATCTGGTGTACGCCACTCGGAAGGTCGTCGATACCTATGGCGCGCATACCCCATTCCTCCGCGATGGTTGCCACGTATCCTGGCGCGACCAGCACGCCGGCGCCTTGGCGAACCAGCCCGAGCGCGGAGGTCAGTGTTCCCACCTCGATTCCGCTCGGCAGGCTGACACCCTTTCCCGCGACCAGTTGATCCAGTGTGCGGCGCACACTGTAGAAGCGGCGCAGGCTGATGTGATCGCATTCGGCCAAGTCCGCCAGTGTCAGCGTTTCACGGGTAGCCAGCGCGTCTCCCGCGTTCACGACGACGTGCATGCTGTCCCGGTAGACAACTGTTGTTGACACGCCAGGCAACTCAGCATCGATCGCGGCCAGGCCGAAGTCCACCGTTCCAGCCCGCACGCTTTCCACCGTTTCGTCAGTAGACAGCTCATGCAGTTCGAACCGGACGCCAGGAAATCGAGCGCGGTACTCTGCGATCGGACCAGACAGCAATCCATAGATCATCAGCGGCGAGGCGGCAATACTCACCTTTCCCCGCTTCAGCGCGACCAGCTCTTCAACGCTGCGTGTTGCGGCCTGCATGGTTGCGACCACATCGACCGCAAAAGCGTGGAACTCCCTGGCGGCATCGTTCGGCTCGACACGCCGAGTAGTCCGGTCGAACAGCTCGAACCCGAGTTGCGCCTCCAGTTCGGCAATCACCTTGCTGGCTGCTGACTGAGTCATGTGCTGCCGGTTCGCCGCGGCAGTAATGCTGCGCGTCTCGAACACCTCAAGGAACACGCGGAGCTGACGGTAGGTGATATTCATTCCGTTATGGACTGGATTCATGAACAAGAGTCGATTGTGTCATGAATAAATCCAGCCCAACATGGCTTCACTTCCAACCTTTCTTCCAAATCCCCATGGAACAGACAGCGCCCCGCTGCAACATCGAGCGACAAGCCGACGGTGTAGTTGTCATCACTTTCGAGAACGGCCGTCTTAACCTGCTGACCGAAGAAGCTTGCGCGGTCTACACGCAGGCACTGAGGGAGCTATCGCGTTGCGAGTCCACCCGCCTGCTCATCGTCCAGGGCGGTACGTCAGCGTTCTTGGGCGGCGCGGATATCAAATTTCTCAAGGACGCAGGCAAAGCGGAAATCGATGCCTATATCCGAGGCGTTCACGGTCTTTGCGAACAATTGCGCGACTTGCCCTTTCCGACCATGTCGGTCATTTCCGGCTACTGCCTGGGTGCCGGCATGGAAGTGGCGGCGGTGTGCGACATCAAGGTGGCCGAAGCCGGCGCGAAGTTCGGCATGCCCGAGGTCAAGCTTGGTGTCCCATCTGTCATCCACGGCGCGATGCTGCCGGGCATGATCGGCATGACCCGGACGCGCGACCTCCTGCTGAGCGGGCGCATGATCCCCGCTCACCTGGCTTGCGAGTGGGGCCTGATCACCGACGTGGCCCCGGACGGCGAACTGCAACAGCGCACGGCGCAATGGCGCCACGAATTGCTGGAAGGCGCGCCCCGCGCAATGCGTATCCAGAAGCAACTGATCCGCAACTGGGAGCGGATGCCGCTGCAAGAAGCCATCTCCATCGGCATCGATGCCTTGGTTTCCGCATATGAGACGGACGAGCCCAAGCAGTACATGGAGACATTTCTCCAGAACCGCAAGCGCGCCAGGTAACAGACAACAAATAACGAGACCAAAACTGGAGGAGACAAAATGAAAAGCCCGTTCCAGCTCCGCCATCGCCTTCTTGGCGCGGGTCTGATGCTCCTGGCCGGCACGGTCCAGGCCGCCGACTACCCCACGCAGCCGATCGCGCTGGTTGTCCCGTTCGTCGCGGGCGGCATGACCGATGTCCTGGCAAGGCAACTGGCCAAGACGATGCAGAAGTCGCTCGGACAACCGGTCGTGGTGGAGAACCGCCCGGGCGCCGGCGGCATCATCGGCGCGGAGAAGGTCGCCCGGTCCAGGCCTGACGGCTACACGCTGATGGTGACCACCACTGCGCACGTGGTGAACCCGGCCATCACCAAGCAGTTGCCGTACAACACCGAGCGCGACTTCGCACCGATCGCGATGCTGGCCAGCACACCCAACGTGCTGGTCGTCAACCCGGCGGTTCCCGCCAAAAACCTGCAGGACCTCCTGGCATATGCCAGGCGCACCGGAAGTGTCAGCTATGGATCCGCGGGCACCGGCGGCACCACTCACCTTTCCGGCGCGTTGCTTGCGCGTCGAACCGGCGCCCCGCTGCTCCATGTTCCGTACAAAGGCACCGCGGCTGCAGTCAATGATCTTCTTGGCGGCCAGATACAGGCGTCGTTTGTCGACGCACTGACCGCCGTGAAGTACATCCAGGCTGGGAAACTGAATGCCATCGCCGTCACGACCAAGAACCGGAACGCGATGCTGCCCAATGTCCCGACGATCGCAGAGCAAGGCGTGGCGGGCTACGAGACCGAAATCTGGATCGGGTTCTACGCACCGGCCGGCACACCGCCCGACCTCGTCGCACGGCTGAACAAGCTTGCTGTGAACTCGATGAACGAGTCCGGCTTCAAAGACACGCTGCTGCAGCAAGGGACCACTCCGGGCCACATGGCCGTGCCAGAATTCCGCAGCTTCGTCAGCGCCGAGATCCGCAAATGGGCCGGCATTGTGAAGGACGCCCATATTGAAGCGCAGTAACGCAATCAGTCATGAGCAATCCTCCACTCAAGGGCGTCCGGATCCTGGACCTGACGAGCGTGATCATGGGGCCCTATGCCACGCAGATGCTTGCCGAATACGGCGCCGACGTGATCAAGCTGGAGCCGCCGGAAGGCGACATCATGCGCGGCATGGGTCCCCATCGCGAGACCGGCATGGGCCCGGTCTTCCTTAACCTGAACCGTGGCAAGCGCAGTCTTTGCCTGGACCTGAAGTCACCACAGGCCGCCGGCGTCATCCAGAAGGCGGTGGCCTCGTCCGACGTATTCATCACCAACATGCGCCGCAAGGCGCTGGAAAAGCTCTCGCTCGACTGGGACACCCTGCGTTCCCACAACAGCAAGCTGATCTACGTATTCCTGTCCGGATTCGGCGAGCAAGGCCCCGACGCGGGCAGGCCAGCCTATGACGATCTGATCCAGGGCATGGTCGGCCTGCCAGACCTTGTGTCCCGCGCGAATGGCGGCACGCCGCAGTACCTGCCGCTCAACCTGGCGGACAAGACCATGGGACTCTTCGCCACGCAGACCGTACTTGCGGCACTGATGCAGCAGCGTACCCAAGGAGGCTCGGGCCAGTACATAGAGGTACCCATGCTTGAGACCATGGCCTCGTTTGTGCTGAGCGACCACCTTGGCGCGTCGACCTTCGAGCCCCCTCTCGGTCCGCCCGGCAATCCGCGCCTGCTCTCCCCTTATCGTCGCCCCTACCGGACGCTGGATGGCTGGCTGAGCAGCATCGTCTATACGGATCGCCACTGGGAGGCCTTCCTGCGACTGGTCGGCGAGGGCGACCTCTGGGAGAACGATGCGCGCTTCCGGACGATGACGAGCCGCACGCAGAGCATCGACGAAGTCTATGCCTTCGTGGATCGCCACATGGCCACTCGCACCACCGATGCCTGGATCAAAGCCCTGAACGCGGCTGACATTCCGGCCGCCAGGGCAATGGGAATCGACGAGCTGGTACGCGAGATGGAGCGCCCCGAACGCGCTGTCATGCACCGTTACCAGGATGCCGACGGCAACTGGTACCGAGGCCTGCGTCCGACCGTCCGATGGTCGGCATCGCCACCCCAGGCGGGACGCATCGCCCCTCGGCTTGGCGAGCACTCAGACGAAATCCTTCAAGAACTCGGCCTGCACGGCTAAGGCCAGCGGTTCGCCCTGACGCCCCAACCGCATCGCCATGCGTCGGGCGTTGCATGCCCGCACACGCTCTCAGTGACGTGTCCACCAACTCGAAGACAGGAGACAGTATGAAACTCATGGCGATCGCAATCCCCCTTGCGGCACTATCCGCAACCGCGGCACATGCGGCAGACGCCTACCCGTCCAAGCCGGTCACGCTCGTGGTGGCTTACGCCGCGGGCGGCATGACGGATATCCTGACCCGCAAGCTTGCGGCAGACCTGCAGGCAGAAACCGGTCAAGCATTCATTGTGGACAACAAGCCCGGCGCCACCGGGCAGATTGCTACCGAGTACGTGGCGCGCCGTCCCGCCGACGGCTATACGATCCTGATCGGCGCCACCAGCCACGTGATCAACCCCGCGCTGAAGAAGTCGCTGCCGTACGACGCCCGCAAGGCCTTCGATCCCGTGGCATTGCTGGCGATCAGCCCCAACTTCGTGCTGGTCAATGCCGGCTTGAACATCAAGACCTTCGCCGACCTGAAGGCATATGGGAAGACCCATTCGAGCATCCCGTTCGGCACGGCCGGCATCGGCGGCGCTCCGCATATCGTAGGCGAACTGCTGCGCGCGCAAAGTGGCCTGCCGCTTGTGCACGTGGCGTACAAGGGCGCCGGGCCGGCGATGGGCGACCTGGTCTCGGGGCAAGTGCCGTTCGGCATCGCCGAATCCGTTACCGCGAATGCGTATCTGAAGTCCGGAAAGATCATACCGCTGGCAATCGCTTCCGCGCAGCGCAGCGCGCTGTTTCCAGCCGTGCCCACGCTCAACGAACTGGGCTACAAGGGATTCGACCTGACCACCTGGGTGGGCGTTTATGCGCCGGCCGGGACGCCAGCGCCGGTGCTCGATGTGCTCAATAGAGGCATCCGCAAAGCCACTGGCAAAAAGGCCACGACGGATTACATCCGCTCCACCGGCTCGGAACCTGGCGACATGGATCTCCCCACCTATCGCGCCTTTGTCCTGTCCGAGATGGACAAATGGAAGGGCGTGGTCCAGCAGGCCGGAGTAAAGGATGAGTAACGAAAATGGCCTGGAGACCATCCAGTCGAATTCGCCGGAACACAGCTTCCTTGCCGCGCTGAGGCAGGGCAGCCCCTTGATCCAGTGTTGCGATCATTGTGGCAACCGCTTCTACTTTCCGCGCACACATTGTCCGCACTGCCGCTGCGCCGACTACACCTGGGTGCCAATGGGCTGCACAGGCACGCTCTATTCGTACTCGGAAATTCCGGCGAATCGCGACCAAGCAGCACGCAATGTGATCCTGGTCGACCTGGACGACGGCTTCCGGATGATGTCCACGTGTCCGGCTTGCGGACCCGGCGAACTGGAAATCGGCATGCAGCTGCGTGCCCGCGTGGACGACTCAACCGAGCCGCCGCGAATCGTTTTCGAGGATGCCAAGAAATGATCGATTGGGACAACTCAATGCGCGGCAGCATTGCCATCGTCGGCAGTGCGACGGCGGGAATCGGCGATGCGGGCGGCCAGACCGACCTTGAGATCTCCTCCAGGGCCATCCATGCGGCTGTAGCAGGCGCCGGGCTGGAGATGTCGGAAATCGACGGGCTGATGACCGCCAGCCTGTCCTCATCCATGTGGGTCGTGAAGCTGGCCGAGTATCTGAACATCCGGCCAGCCTTTTCCGACAGTACGCAGATCGGTGGCGCATCGTTCGTCGGGCACCTGCTCACCGCCGCAGCGGCCATCCGCGCAGGACTTTGCCGCAACATCGTCATTGCATATGGCGCGACGCCACGGGGCGGCAACAGCGTTTCCGCCACGTCGCCGGCCCGCGCGAAGCTGGACCCGTTTCCCTACGAGGATCCGTTCCAGCCCTTTAACCCGCCAACCAGTTACGCCCTGGCTGCCATGCGTCACATGCATGAGTACGGGACGACACGAGCGCAACTTGCCGAAGTCGCAGTGTCCGCACGCCGCTGGGCCCGGTTAAATCCGGAGGCCTTCCGCCGCGAGCCTCTGACGATCGACGAGGTGATGGGCGCGAAGATAATCTCGACGCCATTCACGGTGCGGGACTGTTGCCTTGTCACCGACGGCGCGGGTGCCATTGTCGTGACCAGCTCGGATCGCACGGCCGACCTGCGACGTCCACCGGTCTACGTGCTCGGGACCGCTGTCGCACACCATCACCGACAGATCTCATGCATGCCGGACCTGACCGCGACCGCGGCGCGCGAATCGGGCGCACTCGCCTTCCGGCGGGCGAAATCGGCGCCCTCGGAGATGGACGTGGTCCAGCTCTATGACGCCTTCACGATCAATCCCATTCTGTTCCTTGAGGATCTCGGCTTTTGTCCGAAGGGAGAAGGCGGCCGCTTCGTGCAGGACGGGCGGATTGCGCCGGGCGGCGAGCTTCCGGTGAACACCAATGGCGGAGGGCTGTCCTGCGTGCACCCCGGGATGTACAGCATTTTCGCGCTGGTGGAAGCCGTGCTGCAGTTGCGGGGCGAGTGTGGCGACCGCCAGGTGCCAGGCGCCTCGACCGCCCTTGTGCATGGAAATGGTGGCGTGCTGAGTGCGCAGGCCACGACGGTACTTTCAAGAGAGAGGTGAAGCGATGTTGACTGGAAAAGTTGTCGTAGTAACAGGTGCCGCCAACGGTATCGGCCGTGCAGCAGCCATCGAGCTGGCTCGGCAAGGCGCCAGCGTGGTGGTCAACGACCTGAGCGTGTCGCTGGATGGCCGGGAAGCAGGTGCCAATGGCGCCGCCGAGGTCGTTGAAGAGATCCGCCGCGCTGGCGGCCAGGCGGTGGCGAATGGCGATTCGGTGGCCGAGTCGAGCGGGGCCAACCGCATCATCGAAGCCGCGCTGGACAACTTCGGCAGGATCGACGCCGTGGTCAACAATGCCGGCATCGTGCGGGACAAGATGTTCTACAAGCTGACGCCGGAAGATTTCGACGCGGTGGTCAAGGTTCACCTGTACGGCACCTTCAATGTCAGCCGGGCCGCGGCCGACCACTTCCGGGCGCAGGGAAGCGGCAGCCTCATTCATATGACGTCGAATTCAGCCGTCATCGGCAATCGTGGCCAGGCGAACTATTGCGCAGCGAAGCTGGGCATTGTCGGTCTTTCAAAGGCGATCGCACTGGACATGGAGCGCTTCAACGTGCGCTCCAACTGCATCGCGCCGCTGGCATGGAGCCGCATGACCGAAACGATTCCTGCCAAGACGCCGGAACAGGCTGTGCACATCGAAAAGATCCGACGCATGGGCCCGGAGACGATTGCCCCGCTGATCGCATACCTGGCTTCGGACGCGTCCATCGGTGTGTCCGGACAAGTCTTCGCCATCCGGCTCAATGAAATCTTCCTGATGAGCCAGTCCCGGCCCGCAAAATCGGTACATCGGTCGGAAGGATGGACCCCGCAGGCCATCGCCACGCACGGCATCCCGGCCTTGCGTCAGTCGTTCATGCCACTCGACACCTCGGCCGAAGTCTTTGCGTGGGACCCGGTGTAAGGAACGCGTATGACTCTGGAATTTCACCGGCTCAAGGCAACCCAGTTCGATGACGTGCCCCACCGGTATGGCGCGGACGATTGCATTCTCTACGCGCTTGGCGTGGGAGCAGGCCTGAGCGACGACCCGGTCCTGGGCGATGAGATCCAGTATCTCTACGAAGAGAAGCTGCGTGCCCTGCCCTCGATGGTGTCCGTGATCGCCTATCCCGGGTTCTGGATGCGGGATCCGGTGCATGGCATCGACTGGCGCAAAGTCGTGCACGGCGAGCAGCGTATCACCCTGCTCCGCCCACTCGCCACGACAGGGAACGTCTACAGCGTCAGCCGCGTCACCCGCGTCACGGACAAGGGGGCCAGCAGCGGCGCCGTCGTCGTGACCGAAAGGACCATCATCGACAAAGCTACCCGGCAGCCGATTGCCTCGATTGAGCAAGTCAATGTCTGCCGTGGCGACGGAGGCTACTCCGCCGGCACCAGCGCGCCTTCTGATCCGCCACTGCAGCCGATCCCCCGCCCACCTGAACGTGAGCCCGACGACTGCCTGGCGGTCCCGACCAGCCGCAACCAGGCGGCGATCTATCGCCTGACCGGCGATCGCAATCCGCTGCATATCGACCCGGACAGCGCCCGGCTGGCCGGACTACCTGGGCCGATCCTGCATGGCGCGGCGCTTGCTGGGTTGGTATCGCGGACCTTGCTGACACATCCGCAACCTGCCGACGCTTTTCTGTCACGGCTCGATATCCGTTTCACCGGCGTGGCGTACCCCGGGATGCCGGTTGCGGTCGAGCGATGGTTCGAACCCGACCATGTGGCCTTCCGATGCCGCGAACCCGACACGCTGCGCGAACTCGCCTTTGGCCGGGCGGCATGGCAGACATTGGAGCGAAAGCATGCAGGATAAGCTTATGAAAAGCGCGGCGGACGCGGTGGCCGATGTTCCTTCCGGTGCCAGCATTCTCGTCGGAGGCTTTGGCGGTGCCGGCATCCCCACGCATCTGCTGGCGGCGCTGCTGGCGCGATCCGCCGCGCGGGATCTCACACTGGTCAACAACAACGCCGGCAGCGGCGACGAAAGCTTCGCGGCCTGATGCACTGGCGGATTGGATCGCAGGCCCCATTGCATGGACCGCCCCGCCAGTCATTCTAGAGCCACAGGTCAACAACACCTGAGCGCACCCACGAACACCTCTATCGGACGTACTCATCATGACCCAGAGCACTCAAGAGCCTGGCTTCCTTGGCGAGGCGAGCGCGTGGCTGCTGCCGACGCTTGCGTCATTCCGCCAGGAATTCCCCGCTCACACAAATCCAAGTCAGGCATGCCGGATACGATGGAACACGCTGCTGTGCGACGCAAACCTGGTGTCGCTGACATGGCCAGCTGAGCACAGTGGGCGCGCCTTGCCAACCAGGGATCTGATCGCATTCCATGAACTCTGTGCGCGGCATGGGGCACCGCAGCCGATCAACAGCATTGCACACTCCATTCTTGCCCCGACGCTGCTGCAGTTTGGCACCGCCTCGCAGAAAGAGCGCTTCCTCCCCGGCATCCGCCTTGGCGCCGAAATCTGGTGCCAGGGCTATTCCGAACCAGGTTCGGGCTCCGACCTGGCTTCCGTGCGCACGCGCGGCACTCCAAGCGCCGACGGCTGGCTGGTAAACGGCCACAAGATCTGGACAACACAGGCGCATCTGGCGCGCTGGTGCTTTGCCCTGGTACGCACCGACCCCGATAGCGTAGGGCACCGTGGACTCAGTTTCATGCTGATCGACATGCGTGCGCCAGGCGTGCGCGCCTCGCCGATTCGACAGCTAACCGGCGAAGCCGACTACAACGAGGTCTTTTTCGAAAACGTCGCGGTGCCGGCCGAGAACATCGTCGGAGACGTGGGGGAAGGCTGGCGCATCGCCATGGCCGCCGCCGAGTATGAGCGCGGCGTGTACTTCTTGCCGCGCGTCGTTCAGCTCGAGCATGAGCTGCAACGCGCCCAGGCGCTCTTTGAGCACGCCGAGCTGCTTGCAGGTGAGCGCGATGTCTATGCACACCGGCTGCAGGAAGCGCAGGACCGGTGCCAGGTGACCCGTTGGCGCGTGGAGCAGGTCATCGGCCGCGTAGCCGCCGGCGACACGCCAGGCATTGATGGTGCCATCCTGAAGCTACTGTGGAGCGAGACCCGCCAGATGGTGATCGAGCTTCAGCTTGAGTTGGCCGGAGAGCGCGCAGTAGTCGGACCAGAAGCCACTGGCGAATACGCGGAACAAGCGTCAATCGTGCGCGAGTTCCTCTGGTCGCGCGCCGAAACCATCGTGGCAGGGACCTCCGAAATCCAGAGAAACATCATTGCAGAGCGCCTGCTGGGCCTGCCAAAGGACAAGAGCATCCATGCAAACTGAAACCGACAATATGCTGGTATCGATGTTCAGCCGCATGCTGCATAAGCAGCACCCGCTCAGCTATGCGCGCGCACGGCACTCACTGGATGAACCGGCGCATGCGGCCATGTGGACGCAACTCGCCGAAGGCGGATGGCTCGAAATCGGCAATGGTGGATCGGGCGAAGGGGACGGCGCCGAAGTTTTAGGGATCGGCGAGACCCTCGGACAGACGCTGCTGACGCTCCCGCTCGGGTTCTGCGCTTTCGTGCTGCGCCCCCTCGGCGAAGCGGTACCCGAACTGCTGGACTCCGGCACCATGCTTCCCCTCGATGCGTTTCCCGCGGCTGGTCGCATCGATACGGGAAACAGCGACTGCCCATTGGTCGACTACCACGGATCGCGCGCCCAGTACTACCGGCTCACGCCGCACAACTCAAAATGGGATACCTGGATCCTCCGCCGCTATGCGGGTGAGAACATTAGGGTCATAGAAGGCCTTGACGGCTGCATAGCCCTGGGCCAGCTACCAGAAGCCCCTCCGGCTGCTGAGTCCGTGTTTGCGCTGCCCCCCCAGCAAATGGCCGCCCTGCTGCGCGTAGCCTTGGCCGTTGATCTCGCGGAGATGCTCGGCGCCGCCTCGGCGTCCCTCGACATGGCAATTGCCTATGCGAAGGAGCGCAGGCAATTTGGACGATTGATCGGCCAGTACCAGGCCATCAAGCACCCGCTTGCCAACGCCTGGATTGCCCTGGACAACGGCCGCTATGCCGTACGCAAGTTGTTGGGCAAGACTGCGGCCAGCCGGTCCCCGTCCGGCAACGGCATTGAGCAAACCGCGAACCGATTGGTCACATCCGCCGCCACGCAAGCCACCAAGCTGACGATCCAGGTTCACAGCGGAATTGGCTTCGCATGGGAACACGATGCACATCTGTTCCTGAAACGCGTCTACCGTCAGGCCTCAAGGACACGCGGCCTGGCCGGGATGCTTGGCCGCGTCTCCAGCGCCGTGGCAGTCGGCAATTAGGACAGAGGGGGCTGCCGCTGGGCGGTCGCAGCCCCTTTTTGTTAACGACCGTCGGGCAAGCGGTCAGCCTTTCACACAAACAATCTGTTTGAGCGTGTGAACCACCTCCACTAAATCCTCCTGTGCACGCATCACCGCGTCGATGTCCTTGTAGGCCATCGGGATCTCGTCGATCACAGCCGCGTCCTTGCGGCATTCGACGCCCTCGGTCGCATGCATCTGGTCGGCCACTGTGAAGCGGCGCTTGGCCTCGCTGCGGCTCATGGTGCGCCCCGCGCCGTGGCTGCATGAGCAGAACGACTCCGGGTTACCCTTGCCGCGCACGATGAACGAGCGCGCGCCCATCGATCCCGGGATGATGCCCAGCTCGCCCATGCGCGCGCTGACCGCGCCCTTGCGCGTGACCAGCACGTCGGCGCCGAAGTGGTGTTCCTTCTGCACGTAGTTGTGGTGGCAGTTGACCGCCTCCAACTGTGCCTGGAACGGCCTGCGCAGCACGCGCTGCGCCGCGGCCAGCACCGCCTCCATCATCAGGTCGCGGTTGCGGCGCGCGTAGGCCTGGGCCCACGAAACCGCGAAGATATAGTCCTCGTAGTGCACGGAACCTTCGACCAGATAGGCCAGGTCGCGGTCCGGCAGGTTGGCCAGGTGCTTGCGCATGTCTTCCTGCGCCAGCGAAATGAAGGTCGTGCCGATGGCATTGCCGACGCCGCGCGAGCCGCTGTGCAGCATGAACCAGACTGACTGGGCCTCGTCCAGGCACACCTCGATAAAGTGGTTGCCGGTGCCGAGCGTGCCCAGGTGATTGCGATGGTTGGTGCGCGCCAGGTGTGGGTATTTGTCGGTGATGCGGCGAAAGCCCGGCGCCATTTCGGCCCATGCCGCATCAACCGGCGCCGGCGCCGAGCCCCAGGCACCCTGGTCGCGCCGCCCGCCCTGCGCGGTGCGCCCGTGCGGCACGGCGTGCTCGATCGCGCTGCGCAGCGGTCCGAGGTTGTCGGGCAGGTCAGCGGCGGTGAGCGAGGTCTTCACGGCCATCATGCCGCAGCCGATGTCCACGCCCACCGCGGCGGGAATCACCGCGCCCACGGTCGGGATCACCGAGCCGATGGTCGAGCCCTTGCCCAGATGTACATCCGGCATCACCGCGAGATGGCGGAAGATAAACGGCATCCGCGCCGTGTTCAGCAGTTGCTCGCGGGCAGCGCTTTCCACCGGGACGCCGCGCGTCCACAGCTTGACCGGCTTGCCGGCGCCGGTGTCCAGCACGTCATAGTGGCGCTTGTCCGTCATGGCCGCCCCAGGCTGTCTCGTCGCGGATTGCAAGTTAGACGGCCGGGGCCGGTCCAGGATTCCCTGCCGACCGACTCAACCCAGCAGGAAACTGCCAAAGGCGCCCAGGTCGACATTGCCGCCCGAGACGATGATCCCGACGCGCTTGCCCTTCACATCCAGCTTGCCGTGCAGCACCGCGGCGGCGGCCAGGCAGCCGGTGGGCTCGGCCACGATCTTCATGCGGCCGGCGAAGAACTTCATTGTTTCGATCAATTCGGCATCCGACACCGTGACGATGTCCGTCACCAGCTCGCGGATCACGGCAAAGGTGTGGTTGCCCAGGAATGGCGTCTGTGCGCCGTCGGCAATGGTGCGCGGGGTGTCGATGCGGACGATCTCGCCGCTGCGCAGGCTGCGCTGGCCGTCATTGCCGGCCTCAGGCTCGACGCCATACACGGCGCAGCCGGGCGACATCGCCTGCGCGGCAACCGCGCAGCCCGACAGCAGCCCGCCGCCGCCCAGGCACACCACCAGCATGTCCAGCGGGCCGGTTTCCTCGAACAGCTCCTTGGCGGCCGTGCCCTGCCCGGCCATCACGTGCGGATGGTCGTACGGCGGGATCAGCGTCATGCCGCGCTCGGCGGCGATGCGCCGGCCCAGCGCCTCGCGTTCCTCGGTGTAGCGGTCGTACAGCACTACCTCGGCGCCATAGCCGCGCGTGGCCTCGATCTTGATCGCCGGTGCGTCCTGCGGCATCACGATCACCGCCTGTACGCCCAGCAGCCGAGCCGACAGCGCGATCGCCTGCGCATGGTTGCCGGAGGAGAACGCCAGCACCCCGCCGGCCTTCTGCTGCGGCGTGAACTGGGCGATGGCGTTATAGGCGCCGCGGAACTTGAAGGCGCCGATGCGCTGGAAATTCTCGCACTTGAAGAACAGCTGCGCGCCGGTGGCCGCGTCCGCAGTCGCGGAAGTCAGCACCGGCGTGCGGTGAGCCGCAGCACGGATGCGGTCGTGGGCGGCGACGATGTCTTCGAAGGAAATCGGCAGGTCGGGCATGGCGATGGCGGTGGCGATGGCGCTGGAAAGTGACGTGGGACAGGCAAGTCTACCCGTCCCGGTCCCCCAATGCATCCGCCGCCCACGTTTTGCCGCTCTCTCGCATGCGGGAGAGAGCTCAACGCACGTCTTGCACTTGCCGGCTTGCACCCACGAACTGAGGCGTCGTCCCCGGTTAACAACGGTTCCGGGGCACGGCAGCGCTACGCCGTCGCCAGCGCGCCTGCCTGACGGCACGCCGCACTTGCCGCACCCGACACCGCGCGTCCGCCACCCTCGCCCGGCAGCCGGAAGAACGCCACCACCTCGTTCAGTTCGCGCCCCTGCTCTTCCAGCGCGCGCGATGCCGTGGCGGCCTCGTTCACCAGCGACGCGTTCTGCTGCGTCACCTGGTCGATCTGCACGATGGCCTGGTTGACCTGCTCGATCCCGCGGCTCTGCTCGACCGACGCCGTGGCAATGTCTTCCACGATGCCGGTCACGCGCGCCACTGCCTGCGTCACCTCGGCCATGGTCTGGCCGGCTTCGCTGGCGAGCGACGAGCCGTCCCGCACCTGGCGGCCCGAAGCCTCGATCAGTTCCTTGATCTCCTTGGCCGCGCTCGAGGACCGCTGCGCCAGCCCGCGCACCTCGCTGGCCACCACCGCGAAGCCGCGCCCCTGCTCGCCCGCGCGCGCCGCTTCGACCGCGGCGTTGAGCGCCAGGATATTGGTCTGGAATGCAATGCCTTCGATGATGCCGGTGATCTCTGCAATCTTGGCCGAGCTGGCGCTGATGTCCTGCATGGTGCCGACCACGCGTTGCACGGTGGTGCTGCCGCGCTGCGCAACGTCGGCGGCATTGCGCGCCAGCTCGCTGGCGTGGCGCGCGTTGTCGGTGTTCTGGCGCACGGTCTCGGTCAGCTCTTCCATGCTGGCCGCGGTCTGTTCCAGCGACGCCGCCTGCTCTTCGGTGCGGCTGCTCAGGTCGGCATTGCCGGTGGCGATCTCTCTGGTCGACAGCGCGATATTGGCGCTGCTGGCGCGCACCTGCGTGACGGTGGCGGTCAGGCGCTCGTTCATGTCGCGCAGCGCTGCCAGCAGGCGGCCGGTCTCGTCGTTGCGGTCCACCTCGATGCGCGCACCCAGGTCGCCCGCTGCAACGGTGCCGGCCACGTCGACGGCGCGTTCGATCGGCCGCGTGATCGCGCGCGTGATCAGGATCCCGCCCGCCGCCGCAATAGCCGCCGACACCAGCGAGATCAGGATCAGCAGGTTGCGCTGGTGCTCATAGTCGGCCTCCAGCTTGCGTTCCATCTCCTTCTGGCGCGCCTTGGTGAACTCCGCGTACGCGTCGGTCGCCTTGATCAGCGCCGTCAGCAGCGGACGGCATTGCTTGTCGATGCGCGATACCGCTTCCTCGACCTTGCGCTCCACCGCCATGCCGACAATGGCGGTGGCCACCGGCCCGTACTGCGCTTCGACCTTGGCCACGTCCTCGACCAGCTTGCGCGCTTCGTCGCTGACGTCGGGCTGGCGCACCATCTCGTTGAGCCGCGCCAGCCGCGCCTGCACGTCCTGGTGCGCGCGCAGCGCCTCGGCCTTCTCGCGCTCCACGTCGGCCGGATCCGTCACCAGCACCAGGTTGCGTGCCGCGATCGCGCGGCGGTCCACCGCGCTGCGCACCTGCGCCGCCATCTCTGCACGCGCGTTCAGCCCGTTGAGATAGTCGTTGAAGCCCTCGGTGGCGTCGCCCAGCGCATGCAGCGAATAGCCCGAAACCACGAGCACCACGCCCGCCAGTGTGCCGAACCCGGCCAGCAGCCGCGTGCGGATAGACAGACTCTTGAAATCCATGATCACTCCCCCTTACCGTCCGGTCAGACGATGCGCTTGCCTTGTTTTGAAATGGCAAAAGTTGCCACTGCATGCCATTGCCGCATGCAACGCTGCGCACCCGTTCCTGCTGGTCGGCTCGGCATCCGCGCAGCGCGCGCCGGGTGCATTGCCCGTGCGTCATCGCGCGTTTCCGTGCTCTATGTTGCCGTGGCTAACGGCAGCGGGACGGCGAACTGATCCCTACGAGAGTGGGGACGCCAGGCAAAGTGCCTCGCTTCTGTCCAGCATGTGAGTCTGGGGCCACAATTTGCGCTTGCCCGCAGCCCTGGGGGACGTCCACGCCGCATGGCGGTGGCAAACTGCGAGGGCAAACGAATCCCTTCGGAGACCACAGATGCTGGAAGGCTTTGACGCGCTGGTGCAGGCCGCGATGGACGACTGGAAGATCCCGGGCCTCGCGCTCGCGATCCTGCACGACGGCGAACCGATGCTGGTCAAGGGCTACGGTGTACGCGACATGGCCGAGCCGGCACCGGTGACGGCGTCCACGCAGTTCCTGCTATGTTCGCTGACCAAGTCCCTGACCGCTGCCGGACTTGGCCTGTTGGTCGACGCACGCGAACTTGACTGGTCAACGCCAGTGCGCGACGTGGTACCGGGCTTCCGCCTGCAAGATCCGGTCGCAACGGCAAGCCTCACGGTGCGCGACCTGCTCAGCCACCAGAGCGGCCTGCCGCGCCACGACTGGATCCACTCGCCTGGGGACCTCGACATCAGGCAGATGCTCGACCGCCTGCCGCATCTCGCGCCCAGCCGCGGCTTCCGTGAAGTGTGGCAGTACCAGAACCTTGGCTACGTCATTGCCGGCCATGTGGCAGAGCGCATCACCGGGCAGCGCTGGGAGGACTTTACCGCTGAACGCCTGCTGCGCCCGCTGGGGTTCTCGCGCTTCAGCTTTTCGACGCAAGCGCTGGCCGCAGAGCCCGACCATGCCCACCCGCACGTAATGGATCGCGGCGAATGCCTGCGTGCCGCCTGGGCGCCTATCCGGGCGACCGCGGCGGGCGGGCTCAACGCGTCGGTCGAAGACTTTGCCAGGTGGATGCGCTGCCTGCTCGACGAAGGCAAGGCCGATGGCCAGCCGCTGCTGTCGCCGCCGATCGTGCGCGACATGACGGCGCCGCGCGTGCATGTCTGCCGTGCGGAATACGATGAGGTCGGTGATATCCATTACGGGCTCGGCCTGACGGTGGAACACTACCGCGGCGAACGCACCGTCTCGCACTCCGGCAGCTGGCTCGGATGGGCAGGACTGATGACGCTGCTGCCGGCGCGGCGCATCGGCATCGCGGTGCTGACCAACCGCGCGCCGAGCGCAGTGACCGCGCTGCTGACCTATGCCGCGCTCGATCGCCTGTGCGGCCATGCGCCGATCGACTGGTTCGGCCGGCTGCGAACCAGGCGGCAGGAGATGCTGGCGCAGATGCGCACCGACAAGGCAGCGCAATTGGCCCAGCGGCGCCCCGATACAACGCCCAGCCACGCGCTGCACGAATACGCCGGCATCTATGCACATCCTGCCTACGGCGAGATCATCATCGAAAGCGACGGCGCCGGGCTTGCCTGGCAATGGCGCGGCATGACCGGCAAGCTCACGCATCGGCACTACGATGTCTTCACCACGGCGGAGAAGCTCACCGAGATTCATCCCGACAATCTCGCGCTGACGTTCCTCTATGACCGAGATGGCCACATCGACCGCATCGCCGCGCCGTTCGAGCCGCTGGTCGAAGACATTGTGTTCCGGCGCACCGCCGGCGGCGCCGCGGCTGTCGCTGCCGACGCCGGCACACACGCCCGCTGGATCGGCGAATACCGCCATGCCGGCACACGCATCGACATCGGCGCCGATGCCGCGGGCGGGCTGGTGCTCGACATGACCGGCCAGCCGACCCGGCGCCTGCTCGCGCTCCATGACACCGTATTCCAGGTCGAGGGGCTGCCGCAGTTCCGCGTGGCGTGCCGCGTGTCAGAAGACGGCGAGGCCGCTACGCTGGTGTTCCATCAGCCTAACGGCACCTTCGTCGCAACACGGGTGGTGCAGTAGCCGGCCACAGCGCCATGGCCGCATGCTGTCGCTGCCACTACGCTCCGGACCGGCGCCGGTGGCGGCCTCCCTGACTCTCCCGCCGCGCCAGCAGATCCAGCGCCACGTCGACAATCATGTCCTCCTGCCCGCCCACCATGCAGCGCTTGCTCAGCCGGGCGTTTGCTTTCATATCCATATTGCGGTCCTCTCCATGATTTCCGTTGTCCTGGTCGCAGCGCTCAGCGCCCCAGCGCCTTGGCGGTGGCGCCGCCGATGCCGAATTGCGTCTTCGGCACCTCGGTGATCATCACGCGTACGGTGTCCACCGGCGCGCCCACCGCTTCCACCGCGGCATCGGTCAGCGCGCGGATGAGGCGCGCCTTCTGTTCTTCGGTACGGCCTTCGATCAGGAAGACCTGCATGATCGGCATGGTGTGTCTCCTTCCAATGCGTTCGCGGCGTGGGTTCAGGTGAAGCGCATCGAGACCGTGCCGAGATGCTGGTAGCGCACGGTGATGCTGTCGCCGGCAGCGACCGCGATGGCCTCGGTCACGCCGCCGGTCATGATGAAGGTTCCCGCGGGCAGTTCGCGGCCGCGCGCACCCAGCATGTTGGCCAGCATGGCAACGCTGTTGGCGGGATGGCCCAGCACCGCTGCGCCGGCGGCAGTGGCCACCACCTCGCCGTTCTTCTCCAGCACTACGCCGAGGGTTTTCAGGTCGAGACCGTCTGCGCCGCGGTGGCTGCCGCCCACCACGAAGCGCGCCGACGAGGTGTTGTCGGCAATCACGCTCTTGAGGTCGAAGCGGAAGTTCTCGTAGCGCGAGTCGATTACCTCCACCGCCGGCACCACGAAGTCGGTCGCGGCCAGCACGTCGCCGATATGGCAGCCGGGGCCCTTCAGCGGGGCCTTGAGCACGAAAGCGATCTCGGCCTCGACCTTGGGGTGGATCAGCGATGAGGTATCGATGGCGGCGCCGTCCATGCAGGCGCCGTAGTCGGTAAGGAAGCCGTAGACCGGTTCGCTCACGCCCATCTGGCGCATCTTGGCGAACGAGGTGAGGCCCATCTTGAGCCCGGCGATGCGGGTGCCGCGTGCCTCCTTGCGCGCGCGAATCGCGTCCTGGATGGCGTAGGCGTCGTCCCAGTCCATCTCCGGATGCGCGTCGGTGATCTTCGGCACGGCTTCCCGGTGCAGCTCGGCATTTTCCAGGTGCTCGGCCAGCCGGGCGATGGCGTCTTGGGTGAGGTTCATGTTATGTCCTGCTGAAGGTTGAAAGGGGTCAGACGAAGCGCACGCCGGCCGAGCCGATGCCGCCCAGGCTGATGCGCAGCTGGTCGCCGGCGGCCACCGGCACCATTGCGGCCAGCGAGCCCGACAGGATCACCTCGCCGCGCTTCAGGCCGAGCCCCAGCCGGCCGAGCGTGTTGGCCAGCCATGCCACCGCATTGGCGGGATGGCCGAGCGCGGCCGCGCCGGCGCCGGTGGCGACGATCTCGCCGTTCTTCTCCAGCGTCATGCCGACCGTGCCGAGGTCGAGCCGGCGCGGATCGACCGCGGCATCGCCCAGCACGAACACGCCCGAGGAGGCGTTGTCGGCGACGCTGTCCTGGATGCGGATCTTCCAGTCGCGGATGCGCGAGTCGACGATCTCGAAGCACGGCAGCACGTACGCGGTGGCGCGCAGCACATCGGCATTGGTCACGCCGGGGCCTTCCAGGTCGTCCTTGAGCACGAAGGCAATTTCGCCTTCCGCCTTGGGCGCGATCAGGGATTCGGCGGCAATGGCAGCGCCGTCGGCATACACCATGCCCGACAGCAAATGGCCGAAGTCAGGCTGGCGCACGTCCAGCATGTCCATCACCACGCGGCTGGTTACGCCGATCTTCTTGCCGACCACGCGCTCGCCGGCGTCGAGCCGGTGCTGCACCATGGCTAGCTGGATACGGTAGGCATCGTCCAGGGTCAGGTCGGGCCAGGACTCGGTCAGCGGTGCCAGCGGGCGGCGGCTCGCCAGCGCCTGGTGCAGGCTGGCGCCGATTTCGCGGATTCGTTCGCTTTGCATGTGGGGGCTCACAGTTTGACGCAGACGTTGCGCAGCTCGGTGTAGAACTCGAGCGAATGGACGCCGCCTTCGCGGCCGATGCCGGATTGCTTCGCGCCGCCGAAGGCGGTGCGCAGGTCGCGCAGGAACCACGCGTTGATCCAGCAGATGCCGACTTCCAGCGCGCTGCCCATGCGGTGCGCGGTGCCGAGGTCACCGGTCCACACGGTGGCGGCGAGGCCGTAGGGCGTGGCATTGGCCAGCGCGATGACTTCTTCCTCGGTGTCGAACGGCGCGATATGGCAGCACGGCCCGAAGATTTCCTCGCGGATCACCGCGGCGCTTTCGGGCAGGCCGGTCCAGATGGTCGGCTGCACCCATGCGCCTTCGGCGAGCTTGCCCGGCATCTGCGGCACGCCGCCGCCGGCGACCACCGTGGCGCCTTCCTCGGCGGCCTTGCGGTAGTAGGACAGCACCTTGTCGCGGTGCTCGTGCGAGACCAGCGGGCCCAGGTTGACGCCGGGTTCGGTGGGTGCGCCCAGCTTCAGCCCTTCGGCCTTTTCCTTGAGTGCGGCAACGAAGCGCTCGAAGATGGGGCGCTGCACATAGACGCGTTCGGTGCCCAGGCAAACCTGGCCGCTGTTCTCGAACGCCGAGCGGGTGATGCCGGCGACGGCCTTGTCGAAATCGGCATCGGCGAAGACGATGCCTGCGTTCTTGCCACCCAATTCAAACGACACCGGACGCACGCCGTTGGCGGCGGATTTCATGATGGCCTCGCCGGTGCGCGTTTCGCCGGTGAAGGTAATGCCGTTGACTTGCGGATGCGCCGTCAGGAAGGCGCCGGCGGAATCCGGGCCGAAGCCGTGGACGACGTTGTAGACACCCGGCGGCACGCCGGCCTCGTTCATGACTTCGCCCAGCAGGGTGGCGGTGGCGGGCGTTTCCTCGGACGGCTTGACCACCACAGTGTTGCCGCAGGCCAGCGCGGGGCCGACCTTCCACGTCATCAGCAGCAACGGCAGGTTCCACGGGCAGACCACGCCGATCACGCCGCGCGGGCTGCGCACCGCATAGTTGATGGCCTTGCCGCCATCCGGCGTATCCATGGCGAAGCTTTCGCTCGGCACGTTGCGGATCAGGTCGGCGAAGACCTTGAAGTTGGCCGCGCCACGGGGGATGTCGATATGGCTGGCGAGCGCATAGGGCTTGCCGGTATCGGCGATCTCGGCCTGCACGAATTCCTCGAAGCGGCGGTTGATGCCGTCGGCGACGGCGTGCAGCAGTTCGACGCGCCGCGCGACGGTCATGCGGCCCCAGGGGCCGTGCAGCGCATTGCGCGCGGCCTGCACGGCGGCGTCGACTTCGGCCTGGCCGGCTTCGTGGACGTGGCCGATCAGGGTGTTGTCGGCCGGGTTGCGATTGGGGAACGTGCGGGAGGTGCCGACCCACTCGCCGTTGATGAAGTTCTTGAAGTCTTTCATGTTGGTTCTCTGGTGTTGGGTGCTGGAACGGGCTTCCGCCAGCGAGTGCGGCGGGGCTGGCCGCTATTCCTGGCATTCGCTCCCCTCTCCCGCGCGCGGGAGAGGGGTGGGGGAGAGGGCCGATGCATCAACGAAGTGAAGCGTGCCGGTATGCTTGCGCCGCCCTCTCCCCCGGCCCCTCTCCCGCAGGCGGGAGAGGGGAGCAAACCAGTGGTGCCGCTCAGGTCAGCACATTCAAAAACGCCTCATTCAGCTTGCGGTCGTGATAGAAGATCGCCTTGCCCAGCTCGTTGTCCGTCCAAGTGATCGTCGGCTTGTCCGGGTAGTGGATATACCCACCGGAAAACACCTCGTTCCGGTTCCCCGACGGATCGAAGAAGTAGATCGTCGCCCCGCGCGTAATCCCATGCCGCGTCGGACCGATATCCAGCGACACGTCCTTCTTGGAAATGATGTCCGCCGCCTTCAGCACCTCGCTCCAGCTGTCAAGAAGGAACGACGCATGGTGGAAGCGGTTCTTCTCCGGATGCCGGATAAAGGCCACGTCATGCGCCTTGTTCGAGCACGTCAGGAAGGCACCGATCAGTACCTCGCCATCCGGCCCGGCCACCACCTGCTCCGCCAGCGAGAACCCCAGCACTTCGCGAAACAGTTTCACGGTGCCGTCGACATCGTCGCCATACAGCAGGCAGTGGTCGAAGCGGCTGGGCGCCATGCCGCGCAGGTCGTCCGGCCAGGGATCGGGGTTGAGGTCGCCGGTATTGCAGCCGAGCTTGTCCTTGTCCGCGAACAGCTCCATCGCATGACCAGTGGGAATCGTGAAGCGGAAGCGCACGCCGGTATGCGGATGCTCTCCCGCGGCGATCCACTGGCAATCGGTGGCCAGCCCCGATTGCTCGACCTCCCGCGCCAGCCGCTCCAGCGTGCGGCCGCTGTCGACCCGAAAGCCCATGTAGTCCATGCCCGGGCTGTCGGCCTCGCGCAGCACCACGCTGTGGTGGTCGTGCTCGTCCCACGCCTTCAGGAACACGCGGCCCTGCTGGTCGCGGGCGGTTTCGATCAGGCCGAGGACCTCGGTGTAGTGCTTTACCGCCGGTTCCAGCTCCAGCACGCGCAGGGCCACGTGCCCCGGGCGCAATACGCCAGTCAATGCCATGTCAGTCTCCTTGTGTGTGTGTTCACTGCTTGGTCATGCGTGATCGCGTTTGCCGGCATGCCGCTCCAGGCAGCGCTGCAGAAGCGCCACCGGGCGCAGCCGGATATCGCTGTCGGGATAGGTCTTGCAGGCCAGCACCAGTCCGTCGCGCTGCTCCGACTCGGACAGGCAGGTGCGGCTCATCTTGCCGACGTGGTACTGCCCGGCCTCAATGCGCACCTTGCACACGCCGCAACCGCCACCGCGGCAGCCGGCGGGAATGCCACGCTGGCCCAGTACTTCCATTGCCCGCAACAAGTTCTGCTCCGGCGCGCACGCGTAGCGCTGGCCGCTGCCGGTGATTTCCACGGTATGCATGCATGGCCTCCCCTCTCAGATCTTGAACAGCGGGCTGCGCGCGCTGTTCTGCGCATCGCCCGCGGACAGGAACTTCTCCGTGTGGATATCCGTCTCGAACAGGCGACCCTGCATCAGCGTGCGGATGCAGGCCTCGATCATCGGCGGCGGGCCGCACAGGTAAGCCTTGTGGCCGCGGAAATCGGCGTTGCCGTCCACTGCATAGAGCTGGTGCAGCACGTCATGCACGTAGCCACGCGCGCCGTCCCAGCCGCTGTCGGCGGGCTCGTCCGACAGCGCCGGCACATAGCGGAAGTTGGCATGCGCCTTCGCCAGCGCGTGGAACTCGTCGTCGTAGTACAGCTCGCCGCGGTTGCGCGCGCCCTGCACCAGCGTGATCGGCAGCGTTTCGCCGGCGGCGAGCAGGTCCAGGATCATGGAGCGCGGGCTGGACAGGCCTGAGCCACCGGCCAGGAACAGCATCGGCGCCTGCGCCGACTTGCGTACGAAGAAGCGCCCGTACGGAGCCGAGAAGCGCAGTTCGCTGCCTGCCGCCAGTTGCTCGTGCAGCCATGTGGTGGCCGGGCCGCCGGGCACGCGCCGCACATGCAGTTCGACCAGTTCGTCGCCGGGCTTGCTGGCGAGCGAAAACGCGCGCGGCTGGTCGCAGCCCGGCACCTGCAGGTTCAGGTACTGGCCGGCCTGGAATGCGGCGCGCTGGCCGTCCTTCGGCTTGAGCCAGATGCCAAGGATGGTCGGCGTCAGCGCGCGCGTGGCGACCACCTCGGCACGGTAGTCGGCCAGCGGCAGGCCTTCGGCATC
Organism: Cupriavidus sp. NPDC089707; assembly: GCF_044748965.1. Classification (NCBI taxonomy): domain Bacteria; kingdom Pseudomonadati; phylum Pseudomonadota; class Betaproteobacteria; order Burkholderiales; family Burkholderiaceae; genus Cupriavidus; species Cupriavidus sp. NPDC089707. Next base: position 53,338 of record NZ_JBIVHB010000021.1, on the reverse strand, counting down.
GGCGTCTTCCTCGATATCGGCCTCGATCACCAGATCTGACTGCGCGGTGGCGCAGCAGGCCAGGCACTGTCCGTTGTCACGCTCGAAGTCCATCAGCGCGAAGCCGGAGGCCTCCCCCTGGTCGACCTCGCCGTCGACCACCTGCACCTTGCAGGTGGCGCACAGGCCGTGGCAGCAGGCATGCGGCAGCCACACGCCGTGGCGCAGGCAGGCGTCCAGCACGGTCTGCCCCGGCGCGATGGGGATGGTCTGGCCGATGGGTTCAATGGTCAGCGAATACATCTTGGTCTCCTTGCTTGGCGCGTACCGCCTCAGCTGCCGCTGCCAGCGATGCCGTCCAGCCCCGGCGTGCGGAAGCGGATCACGTCCTTATGGCCCAGGCCATTCTCTTCCAGCGTGCGGTCCAGGTCGGGCTGCCACGGCTGGCCGCCGCGCAGCCACTGCACCGCACTCCAGTCGATACGGGCGAAGTCCGGGTGATAGCCGTAGACGCCGGGCAGCACGTCCTGCACCACCGCGCGCAGCGGCATCGACGGCGCGAACGGGAAGCAGTGCGGCGCGCAGAACAGCAGATGGCCGTCCCAGCCGATGTAGAGCAGGCGGTTGCCGTGGAACGCGTCTTCGCGGTCGGCCGGCGCGAAGGTGTAGTCGCCGATGGATACGACGGGCATGGTTGTCTCCTTGTCTGTTATGCGTCCGCTCAGGCGGCCGGCGCGATGCCCTTCCAGGCGTTCCAGTTGCGCTGGTCCTGCGAGCCCTCGAAGTCGAGGTTGTCGGCGCCCTGGTTGATGCGATACCACTGCAGCACGTCAGGCAGCGTGGCGCCGCCGCAGTTGCCCTGGTAGATCTGGTGCACCGGCAGCCAGGCCTGCGTGTATTTCTCGGGCTCGTCGTCGAAGATGTCCTTGCAGCCGTCGGAGCAGAAGTGGAACTTCATGCCGTGGTAGCTGCTCTCGCGGTAGCAGGTCTGGGTGGGATCGTCCGCTTCCGAGAACACCATCGGAATCTGGCAGGTCTGGCACAGCATCGGCAGCGTGGCGTTATAGAAGCGCTCGCCGGCCTGCTGCCGTTCTTGCCAGTGGTCCAGGCGCGGCTTGTAGTAGCGCTCGAAGGTCTGCGGGTATTTCTCGGCCAGCCACGCCATTTCGTCTTGCTTCGGCACCCAGGTGTGGAAGCCGGCGGCGGCCGCGTAGTTGTAGAAGGTGCCCCACGCCTCGTGCGTGATGCGGTCCTTGGTCTTGGTGGCAACCTCGTGGTACTTGGGCATGCGCAGCCCGTAGCGCTCCAGGTCCTTGAACAGCGCGCCGCCGGCCTGCTCGAAGTACATCTCCCACGCCTCGGCCCACGACATCACGCGCTTGGGCAGCATGTAGTCCATCATCATCCCGACCAGCGTCAGCAGGCGGAAGCCGCGCCAGAACCACTTGTCGAGCCACTTCTGCAGGATCGGGATGTTGCCGGGATCCTGCTCGCACAGGAACTTGACCACCTCCAGCCCCAGCGTCATGTGGCGCGACTCGTCTGACTGCGCCGAGAAGCCGAAGGTCACGGTGGCCATGTCGCCGTTGTACGCCGCGCCCGACATGAACGGCATGAACAGCAGGTTGGTCAGCACGTATTCGAACGAGAACGAGATCGCGGTGATGAACTCGAACGGCCCCGCGCTCATCGCGTCCTCAAAGTAGGACTTGGGCACTGACAGGTACCAGATTCGGTCGTGCATGTGGCGCCATTCGCCGAAGCCGTGGAAGTACTTGTTGTAGACCGACAGCGTATGCAGCTGGGTCTGCGCATGGCGCAGCTCGTCGATCGACTGCATCTGCGCCGCCACGCGCGCGCCGGCGCCGCGGAAATGCCGGCCCAGGTGGGCATAGCCGCGGTGCGCGGCGTATTCCAGCGGCGTCACGCCGGTCAGGAACAGCCGCAGCGCGTTCAGGTAGCGCGGGTCGGACACGTTGAGGTGGCCATTGTTCTGCACGAACGAGTCGATGATCGCGTACAGCTTGCGCTCCTTCTCCGACTGATATTTCCAGTACGCGTCCATGGTCATGCGGAACGGGTCTTCCCACCTGTCCCAGTCGTGGATGCGGATGCCTTCGTACTTGTCGAAGGGAAAGACCTTGTCCATCGGCTCGTAGGTCGTTTCCCAGGCGAGGTCGCGCGTCATCGAGGCGTACTTCTCGCGCAGGTTGAGCTTCTTGCGTGCGTCCATGATGTCTCCGTGTTGTCTTTTGCGCGGGTCAGGCGTTCCAGCGCAGCGTGAAGGCGTCTTCGTCTTCGTCGATGTTTCCGCACAGCGAGATCAGGTTGAGGTGGATCTCCTGCAGGTCCCAGTCGCGGCCGAGCTTGCCTGCGACCAGTTCGCGCACGATGGTCAGGTGGCCGGGGGCGTCGATCTTGACCATGGCCGGGAACTGCGAGACCACGGCGTGCGGGTTGGCCTCGGTGATGGCGTCGATGATGGGTCGGGTGTCGTCGTTGTTCTGCAGGGCGATGTAGACGTTGGCGGCGGTCGTCATGTGTTGTCTCCGTGTGTCCTTGTGTGCGTGGGCTCAGGCGGCGAGGCCGAGCTTGTTCAGGCGGATTACGAACTGCTCGCGGCACAGCGCGACCATCTGCGCGCCGTCGGCGCCGGTCAGCGCATCGGCGACCGGCACCAGCGCTTCGGCCACCTGCGCGGCGGCGGCGTGCGCCCAGCCGGATAGCAGCTCACGGTTGGCGTCGGACTCCGTGGCGGCAGCCTGGATCACGGCATCGACCCAGCGCGCATGCTCGTCGCGCCAGTCGTTCATGAACTCGGTCAGCACGGCGAGGCCCGTGCCGCAGGCGCGCACGATGACTGCATCGGCGTGCTGGTAGACCAGCGGGTAGAGCAGGCCGTCGAGCACCAGGTTCTGCGCAACGAAGGTCTCGAACCAGTCCTCGGTGACGAAGCTGTGCTCGACATAGCGGCGCAGCGGTTGCCACGCGGCGCTTTCCAGCCACGCCACCTTGGCACGCTCCAGCGCCACGCCGGTATTGCCGTCGAGCAGCATGCCGATGCGCGACAGGTACTGCGCGATGCCGAGGCGATCCATCGCGCAGTAGGTGCAGGCCTGCGTGATCGCCGTGCCCCAGCCGTAGTCGGCGCAATAGAAGTTGTTCATGTTCGCGCCCCACTCCACGTGGCGCAGCGGCAGCAGGCCCGTGGCCAGGCGTTCCTGCCATTCGGCCGGCAGGGCCTGCAGCAGGCCCCGTTTCTCGACGAAGGCAAAGTTCTTCTCGGCGGCATCTTGCTGGCGGCCGCGTGTGGTCACGTAGGCGCCGTAGTAGTACTGGCGCGGATCCTTCAGCGCGTACCAGTCCTGCATCACGATGGCAGTGCGGCGCTTGTCGTACAGCTCGAAGCCGGGGTCCCAGGTGGGGCGGTAGTGGAAGTTGACTTCCGACTGCACGTCGTAGGTCGCCTCCTGGTAGCGCGACGCCGGCTTGTCGCCGAAGCGGCGCGCCACATGGCCGTAGGTCTGGCGCAGCGGCTGGATCTGCTGGGTCTTGATGTCGACTTGCATCGCTTGGTCTCCTGTGTCCCTCTCTTGTGGTGCGGTGGGTGGTGTTGCTTTGTCAGTCTTCGTCTTGCTGCGGGGCTTCTGTCAGCGGCGGCAGGAAGCGCACGCGGTTGACGCAGCAGAAGGCTTCGAACATCGGCTCGGGCATGATCAGTTCGACGTTCAGGTCGGGGTCGGCCACGCTGAAGGCGAATTGCACGAAGCCTTCGGGCGTACGGTTTTCGACGCGGACGTAGCGAGGCGTGGCTTCGAACAGAGGGACCGATGGGGCGGTCATGGCAGGCTCCTTCGCAGTGGCTTGGGTGCGGGGCTTACTGCGAAGACCGTGCCAAGGGCTTTAAAGCGCGGTGGGATAAGGGATTGCGGGGATGGGGGTGGATTGCGTCAGCGTTAACCCGCAAGCGCTGGCATTGTGGCAATCGATCGATTGATCAAGCTGTGGGGAGTGTTTGATCAAATGATCAAAAGCCGCCTGGGGTGGGCGTTTGCGGGTAGCGGAGGAAAGTCGGCTTATTTACCTTGCGGCGCAGCAGCGAGGTGCGGGCGATTGCGGCTAACAGTCTGATGTAGTGATGGAAATTCGACTGCGCGGTGCAGCATTGCGCTGCCGCTTAGGCTGGGGGCTGGGATTGGGGATGGATCAAATGGTGAAGCTGGTGTGGGGTTATCCCTTTCGGCTTTGCATCTGGCGGACATTTGATATGCCCGGTTCCGCCCTGAAGGGCGGGTAACTCTTTGTCCGAGCGACAAAGAGTCACCAGAAAGCGCGTTTGCTGCCCCGGGCGGGCGGCCACTTTTATCGTAGTGGGCGGCGGCTTTCGTGCGGGGCTGGGCTTCGTTGCAAGGCAGGACTGCCTGCCGCACGGGTGCACTACGGTGGCTGCGGGTTGACGCGGTGATTGAACGAGCCCAGAGGGTTGGTGGCCCCTGCTGCTGGCGGCAAGGCAGGAACGCCTTCGGCTGCGCGGCGCGCGGGTCCTGGTTGGTCTGCCAGTCCTGGCGACAGGGCGATCGGCTCCGAAAGTCTTGGCTCGGCCCCTTTAGGGCGGAACCGGGCATATCAAATATCCATCAGATAAAAAGCCGCAGGCAAACAAGAAAAGAGTCAATTCCCCCCTCTTCTCATCTTCCACCGATAAGCCAACTGCGGCCGCGTAATCCCTAACAACCGCGCCGCCTGGCTCATATTCCCATCGGTCCGCTGCATCGCCGCCTCCATCAACACAGTCTCCACATCCCCCAGCGCCAGCTGCTGCTCCGACAACTGGTCAAGCAGCGCATGCACAGCCGCCTCACGCAGTTCTGGCAAAGTCCCGCCAGCGCCAAGGCGTGGTGCGGTATCCACCGGCGGCGCAGCGCTGGCGGGCAGGAACAGATGATCGGCACCGATCTGACCACCGTTGCTGGCAAGGATCACCCCCCGCTCAATCACGTTCTCCAACTCCCGTACATTCCCCGGCCAGTCATAGCGCCGCAACTCGGCCAATGCCCGATCCGTAATGCCGAGAATGCGCTTGCCATGCCGCGCCCCATAGCGCGCCACAAAGCGTTCCGCCAACAAACGAATATCATCCAGCCGCTCTCGCAACGGCGGAATCGTCACCGGATACACGTTGAGCCGGTAATACAAATCCTTGCGGAAGGTGCCTTCCTTGACCGCCTGCGCGAGATCGACGTTGGTTGCAGCCACCAGCCGCACATCGACCTTGCGCGACCCCGAGCCGCCCACGCGCTCGACTTCCCCCTCCTGCAGCACCCGCAACAGCTTGGACTGCGCCGATGCCGACAACTCCCCCAGCTCGTCCAAAAACAGCGTGCCGCCGTGCGCGCGCTCGAAGCGGCCGGGCCGCGACTGGTGCGCGCCCGTAAAGGCGCCCTTCTCCACACCGAACAGTTCAGACTCGATCAGCTCATCGGGAATCGCTGCGCAGTTGACAGCGATGAAGGGCTTGTCGGCACGGCCGCTGACACTGTGCAGCGCCTGCGCAAAACGCTCCTTGCCAACACCGGTCTCCCCCAGCAGCAGCACCGTCACGTTGCTCGCTGCGGCGCGCTGCAGCAGGTTCCATGCAGCACGGAAGCCGGGCGAACTGCCGACCAGATCGGCCGGGGTCGCGCGCGTTTCCTGCAGCGCGCGCAGGTTTTCGACCTCGCTCTGCAGCGCCATGATGGTTTCGATCACGGGATCCGGCTGGTACAGCGCCAGCACCTGCTGGCCGTCTTCCCAGGCCTCGACCGGCTTGCCGACGATGCGGCAGTGCGCATGGCCGCAGGCAATGCATTCCACCTCGCGATAAAGGATGGTGCGGCCCATCAGCGCCGAGGTGTAGCCGGTGGCATAGCCGATCTGCATCCAGCATGCGGGCTCGTCGACGATGCCGAACAGTTGCCGGTGGACGTCGCCCTCGAACGAGTCTTCCCAGAGGAATTCGCCGTCGTAGATGCCGGCGGCAATATCGATATCGACCTTGACCGGCGTGACGCGGACCACGCCTTCGATGGTGTGCAGGCACGGTCCGATCTCGAGCTGCCCGAAATCGCTCTGGCCGGCGCGCAGCTTCTTCGCAACTTCGGCATCGCGCATGCCGGAATGGAAGCCCATGCGCATGAACAGGCCGCGCGCGCGCTCCATGCCCATGGTGTCCACCAGTTCCTTGCGCAGCGCGCCAAGCGCCGCGGTGTGGATCAGGATCATGCGCTGCTCGTCGAGCCAGATCGCGCCTTCCTCCATGGCAAAGCGCAGGCGGCGGGCAAGGTCGGCCAGCCCAGCGCGCATGGTGGCCGAGAACTTGTCGGTTGAACTGCTCATTGTCTCCCCTCTGTGGCGGCGGGTAGCCCGCTCGCGTGTGCCGTTTCACCGGCATCGCTTGCACATTATGTGCCAAAGGCAAAGGGGATCTTCTAGTGGGTTTCCCTTGGAGAAACGGCCGTGCTCAGGTGCCGGTGAAGCGCGGCGGGCGCTTCTCCTGCCATGCCAGCGCGCCTTCGCGGATGTCTTGCGACTGGGTGGCGCGGCGGATGTCCTCGGCCAGCGCCGCAGCATCCAGCGCGCCGCGGCCAATCGCATTCAGGTGCCGCTTCATTCCCTGTACCGCCAGCGGCGCCAGCCCGGCCACCGTGGCGCTGAGCTGTTCGGCACGCTCGCGCAGGCGCTCGGCCGGCAGCAGCTCGGTAAGAAAGCCACAGCGCAGCATCTCCTCGGCATCGAGGCGCTCGGCGGTCAGGAACAGGCGCTTGGCGTAGTTCAGGCCCAGGCGGCTGACATAGCGCTCCATGCCGCGCTGGTAGAAATGCAGGCCGAGCCGCGCGGCCGGCATGAACATGTCCACCACGTCGGTGCCGAGCCGGAAGTCGCAAGCCAGCGCCAGGTCGGTGCCGCCACCGTAGACGCCGCCGTGGATCTCGGCAATGGTGACGGCGCGGCAGTCTTCCAGCGCGTTGACCATCGGCTCGAAGCCGATGCCGCGCTCGCCCGCGGCGAGCTTGCCGATATCGAAGCCGCTGCAGAAATACTTGCCGTTGCTGCGCAGCCGCAGCACGCGCGCGTCGCTGCCGTTGACCACCTCGATATGCCGCAGCAGCGCGGCCAGGTCATCCGGGCCGAGCCGGTTGGCCACCTCGGGGCGGCGCAGGGTGATGGTGGCGACATGGCCTGCCAGGTCGAGCGCGGGAAGGGAATCGTCGGTGTGCATCGGTCAAGCTCCGTGGTTGTGTCCGTGGTTGTTTCCATGCCCGTCAGCGCGGCTGGCCAGCGCGGCATCGAAGCGCTCCAGCCGCGCACTGGCATAGGCAGGCCGCGCCTGCACGCGCTGCCACCATGCCGACACGACAGGCGCGCCCAGCGCCTGCGGGGCCAGCTCGGCAATGCGCGCGGCAAAGGGGATGGCGGCAATGTCGGCGAGCGTGTATTGCGCGCCCAAAAGCCAGTCGCCGTCGGCGAGCATGGCTTCCATGCGCGGCACCAGCGCGAGCAACTGGTCCAGCGCCGCGCCCTTTTCCTCGGCGGTATAGGGACGCCGCGCGATACGCAGCCACGCCTCGCGGCGCTCGGGCGTGGGGATGCGCGCGAGGCGCTCGGCCAGCGCCGTATCGCTCCACTGCGCTGCCACCGGCTGCAACGCCAGGCTCCAGTTCAAGACCAGCAGATGGGGCAGCAGCTTCTCGTCGGTCCAGCGCACGAAATTACGCATCACGGCGCGCTGGTAGGGATCGACCGGCCGCAATGGCGGCTGCGGCTGGATCTCGTCGAGGTATTCGCAGATGGTGCTGCTTTCATGCAGGAAGCGGCCGTCTTCCAGCACCAGCGCCGGCACCACGCCGTTCGGGTTCATCGCCAGGAACGCGGGCGTGTGATGCTCCTGCGCCGCGAGGTCGACCGGGACGCTGTCGTAGTCGATGCCCTTCTCGGCCAGGCACAGGCGCACGCGGCGCGAAGCGCTCGACAGCCAGCCGTGGAACAGCTTCATCCGCGCGGCGCCGGTCATGGCACCAGCACGGCCGAGCCGGTAGTGGCGCGGCCTTCCAGGTCGCGATGCGCGTCGCGGACCGCGCTGAGCGGGTAGCGCCGGTCGACCGACAGGCGCAGGTGCCCGGCTTCGACCGCCTTGAACAGCGTTGCCGCGGCGCCGGCCAGTGCCTGCGGCGTGGCGATATACGTGCGCAGCGTGGGCCGCGACACCAGCAGCGAGCGCGCGTGCAGCAACTGCAGGTCAAAGGCCTCGACATCGCCCGAGGCAGTGCCGTAGTTGATCGCCATGCCGCACGGGCGCAGGCATTGCAACGACGGCACGAATACGTCCTTGCCGACCGCGTCGTAGACCACGGCCACGCCGGCGCCGGCGGTCAGCGCCAGCACGGCGGCAACGAAGTCGGTCTCGCGGTAATTGACCACATGGTGGCAACCATGCGCCAGCGCCACTTCGCGCTTGGCCTCGCTGCCAACGGTGCCGATCACCGTCGCGCCAAGCGCGCGCGCCCATTGCGAGAGCAGCACGCCCATGCCGCCAGCCGCGGCGTGGACCAGCACCGTATCGCCCGGCTTCACGGCGTAGAGGCGGTGCAGCAGGTATTCGGCGGTCAGGCCGCGCAGCAGCGTGGCGCCCGCGACGTCTTCCGGCATGGCATCCGGCAGCGGCACGATGCGGCCGGCCGGGACGTTGCGCGTCACCTGGTAGGCGCCGGGGTGCATGCACGCCACGCGCTGGCCCACGCTGATGCCTTCCACGCCGGCGCCGACGGCGGTCACCTCGCCGGCGCCGACCGAGCCCAGCGTCACCGGAAACGGCGCCGGCGCATGCGGGCCATGCGCGCCCTTGCGCTGGTAGATGTCGGCGAAGTTCAGGCCGATGGCGGACTGGCGCAACTGGACTTCGCCGGGGCCGGGCGCCGCGACGGGAATCTGGCAAAACGCGAGGACATCAGGTCCGCCATGTGAATTTATACAAACTGAGTCTGTCAGCATACAAAACTCTCGACGAAAGGTGTTGTAGTGCGCATGGCGAACGCCGCAGCTCGCGAAAATTGCTGCACTAGTTGCATTCTGGCCACTTACCCGGGGGAATTTCCTGAGCAGGCTAACGCAATCCTGCCCTCCGCGCATCATGGAAACTCCGTATACGTATTTTTTATCGTTGTATTTGTATACTTAAGGCAGATTCCACCAAGGATTTGCCATGACGCCACCTTCCCCCGGCCCCGCCGCAGACCTGCCGCTGTCCGGCATCACCGTGCTGGACCTGTCCATCGCCCGCGCCGGCCCGGCCGCGGTACGCCTGCTGTCCGACTGGGGCGCCGACGTGATCCGTGTCGAACCGCCGCCGCCGCAGGACCGCGGCTCGGTCACCGGGCGCCGCCGCGGCTCGGATGAGCAGAACCTGCACCGCAACAAGCGCAGCCTGTGCCTGGACCTGAAGACGCCGCAGGGCACCGAGGTGCTGGCGCGGCTGGTGCGGCAGGCCGACGTGGTGGTGGAAAACTTCCGCGCCGTGGTCAAGGAGCGGCTCGGCCTGACCTACGAGCGCCTCAGCGCGATCAATCCGCGCGTGATCCTGGCGAGCATCTCGGGCTTTGGCCAGGACGGCCCGTATTGCGAGCGGCCGGGACTCGACCAGATCGTGCAGGGCATGTCCGGCCTGAGTTCGGTCACCGGTGTGCCGGGCCAGGGACCGCTGCGCGTGGGCATTGCCATCTCCGACACCACCGCGGGCATGTTCCTGGGACAGGGCATCTTGCTCGCGCTGTTGCAGCGCCAGCGCAGCGGCCGGGGCCAGTGGGTCCACACCTCGCTGATCGAAGGCATGCTCAACAAACTGGACTTTCAGGGCGCGCGCTACACCGTTGACGGTGAAGTGCCGACGCCGCAAGGCAACGCGCATCCGACGCTGGTGCCAATGGGCACCTATCGCTGCCGCGATGGCGTGGTCAATATCGCCGCCAGCACTGACCGCATGTGGAGCAACTTCTGCCGCGCGCTCGAAGCCGGCTGGCTGCTGGACGATCCCGCCTTCCAGACCGCCGCGGGCCGCGCCGCCGAGCGGCACCGGCTGGACGAGGCCATCGGCCGCTGCACCGCCGGCTTCAGCGCGGCGGAGTTGACCACGCGGCTGAACGCCGCCGGCGTGCCGTGCGGCCCGGTGTTCGATATCGGCCAGGCCTTTGAAGACGCGCAGGTGCGGCATCTGCGCATGACCCGCCCGGCCGAGCACCCGGTGCTGGGCCAGTTGGATCTGCTGCGCTCGCCGATCAACCTGTCGGCGGCGCCGCACCCCGAGCGCTTTGCCCGCGCCGCGCCCGATCCCGGCGAGCACACTGACGAGATCCTGCGCGGCCTGGGCTACGACGCCGCCGCGGTGGCGGCGCTGCGCGCGGCCAGCGTGGCCGCCTGAATGGCGGGCCGCTGCCCACAACAACGAGGAGACAACGATGAAATACCTTTTCGCCCGGGCTGGCCGCGCTGCAGCGACTGCAGCAGTCGCTGCGCTGACCGCCTTGCCCGGCGTAGCCGCGGCGCAGGACTACCCCAGCCGCCCGATCCGGCTGCTGGTCGGCTACACCCCCGCCGGCGCCGCCGACTTTGTCGCGCGCATGTTCGGCGAAGCGCTGTCGAAGGAGCTTGGCCAGACCGTGCTGGTCGACAACAAACCCGGCGCCGGCAGCACGCTGGCCTCGGCCGCGCTGGCACAGGCCGCACCGGACGGCTATACGCTGGGGCTCGCCACGGCGACGCTGTATGGCATCGACCAGCAGTTGTACAAGGCACGCTACAAGTCGACCGACTTCACCCCGATCACGCGGCTGACCGTGTCGCCGCTGATCCTGGCGGTCAACAAGAACCTGAACGTCGCCGACGTCAAGGCGCTGGTGGACAGGGCGAAAGCACAGCCGGGCAAGTTCAACTACTCGTCGTCCGGCATCGGCGGCTCGCCGCATATCGCCGGGCTGCAGTTCGAGAAGGCGACCGGCGTGCGCATGACGCACGTGCCGTACAAGGGCGGCGCGCCGGCGCTGCAGGCAGTGGCAGCGGGCGAGGTGGAGCTGTCGTTCGGCACCGCGTCGTCGGTGCTGCCGATGGGAACGCAGGGGATCGTGAAGATGATCGGCGTGACCACGCCCCAGCCCTCGGCGGTGGCGCCGGGGCTGCCGGCGCTGGCGCAGGCCGGCCTGCCCGGATTTGAGTTCACGTTCTGGTTCGGGCTGTATGGGCCGGCGGGCCTGCCGGCGGAGATCCGCGACAAGCTGTTCGCGGCGGCGACCAAGGTGATGGCCGATCCGCAGCTGCGCGCCAAACTGGCATCGAACGGCAGCGAGGTGTCGACCTCGGCGTCGCCGGCGGAATTCGGCAAATGGGCCGGCGCGGACGGCAAGTCGGCGCTGGAGCGGATCGTCCAGGCCGGCGTGAAGCTCGACTGAACAGGCAGCCGTCCCTAGCGCCGCGCGCGCTTGCTGCCGGCTTCGTCGCCGGGCATGGACGCAATCATGTCGGCATAGACATCGCCGCCGGTGGCGATATGGCGCACCATCGCCGCGGCGGCTTCTTCTTCGCTGCCGCGCTCGATCGCTGCCATCACGGCCTGGTGCTCCTCAAGCGAGGCCAGGATGCGCGCCGGCTTTTCGAAGCGCAGGTCCCGCATGCCGCGCATCCGTGCGCGCATGGTGCGGATCTGCCGCGACAGGATGTCGTTGCAGCAGGCCTCGTAGATGACGTCGTGGAAAGCGTCGTTGGCTGCACGGTAGCGCTCGGAATCGGCTTCCCCGGCCGCGGCGCGGCAGGCGGCCAGCGCTTCCTGCATGGCGCTTCGCTGCGCCGGCGAGATGCGGCGCGCCGCCAGCCGCGCGGCCAGCGCCTCGAGCTGCACCAGGATCTCGTTCATGGCGACATACTCGCGCAGCGTGATCGACGACACGATCGCGCCCTGGCGCGGCACCAGGTCGACCAGCCCGGCCGACTCCAGCTGGATCAGCGCCTCGCGCACCGGCGTGCGCGACACGCCGAAGCGCGCCAGCAATTGCTGCTCTTCCAGTTGCGTGCCGCTGGGCAGTTTCCCCGAAAGAATCTCCTGCTCGATTGCGGCGCGGATGGTGTCGGACAGGCTTTTCTTTTCTTCGGGCATGGACTGCGAAGGCGATGGAACACGGCGATGGAACAAGGCGATGGCGTGATTCTACCGCGCCCTGCGTATTCATTGATGCCCGTTGTGTGCACAAGGCATGCGAAACAACGCCGGCCCGCGACGGCCGGCGCTGTATTTGCAGGCCCTACGCCAGCATTCGCACCTGCGGCTCGCGATCCCACTGCCGTGTCTTGGCCGCCGCGATAAAGCGCGTTGTATCGCCGGCCGGCACGGCCCCGTTATCGGGCTTGAGGTTGGCCTGCGCCGGCAGCGCGTCGCCGCCGTCATCGGCCGCGATGGCCTTCAGGTGCGCGTAGGCAAAGCAGACGAAGTCCAGTGCCGCGCTTTCCTGCGCCAGCTGCGCCGCGCCGTCGGCGGACAATACCACCGCCACCGCATCGAACATCACAGACGGGGTACCGGCGAGCTGGCCGTCGGCGGCCAGCCCGGTGCCGTCGGCCAGCACCGCACCGCCGACCCTGGGCGCGACGATCTTGACCGTGGCGCCGTCGGCGATGGCTGCCTGCCGGATGGATTCGACGGTGGCGCCATCCGAGCCATCGGCAACCAGGATGCCAACCTCGCGCCCCTGCAGCGTGTCTTTCATGCGGCCGATGATCTGCAGCGCAGGCGACGGCGGCAGGTCCTGCACCGGCACGGCGGACGGCAGCGGATCGGGCAGCTGGTCCAGCGCCAGGCCATCGGCGACGCGCTGGCCCAGGTCGTCGTCGATATTGCGCAGGTGCGCCACCATGCGCTCGCACACGTGCATGTGCTCGACCTTGGACAACTCGAATACCAGCGCCGAGGCGATATGCGCCTGCTCGGCGCGCGTCTGGCTGCGATAGAACATGCGCGCCTGGCTGTAATGATCGGCAAAGCTCTCGGCGCGGATGCGACCCTTGTCGCCCTGCTCGGGCACCCGCGCGCTGGGGAAGCCCAGCCCGGGCGCCTCGCGCGGGGATGCGTCATCGAGCGAACTGGGCTCATAGGCCACGCGTCCGCGCGGCTGCACCATCTGCAGATGACCATCGCGCTGGTGGTGGGCGAACGGGCACTTGGGTGCGTTGACCGGGATCTGGTGGAAGTTCGGCGAGCCCAGCCGCAGCAGCTGTGTGTCGAGATAGGAGAACAAGCGCCCCTGCAGCAGCGGAACGTTGGAGAAGTCCACCCCCGGCAAGGTATTGGCCGGGCAAAACGCCACCTGTTCGGTCTCGGCAAAGAAGTTGTCGGGCCAGCGGTCGAGCACCATGCGGCCGATGATCTTCAGCGGCACCGTCTCTTCCGGGATGATCTTGGTGGGGTCGAGATGGTCGAACGGGAATTTTGCCGCGTCGTCCTCGGTGAAGCCTTCCGATACTGGGCAAAAAAAACCGGCACGCAGGCGGCGATGCCTGCGTGCCGGTTGAGGAAAGGCCTGACCGCTGCCTATTCCTCCTGGAAAGCCTCCTCCCGCTTGGCCTTGATCGACGGCAGCGCCACCACCGCCACCAGCGCGGCGGCGGCCACCAGCAGACCCAGCGACAGCGGCCGCGTGGTGAACACCGAGAAATCGCCGCGCGACAGCAGCAAGGTACGGCGGAAGTTCTCCTCCATCATCGGCCCGAGCACGAAGCCCAGCAGCAGCGGCGCGGGTTCGCAGCGCAGCTTGTGGAAGATGTAGCCGATCAGGCCACAAGCGGCCGCGGCGAAAACATCGAACACCGTGTTGTTGACCGAATAGACGCCGATGCTGCAGAACACCAGGATCGCCGGATAGAGGAAGCGGTACGGCACGGTCAGCAGCTTGACCCAGATGCCGATCAGCGGCAGGTTCAGCACCACCAGCATCAGGTTGCCGATCCACATCGAGGCGATCAGGCCCCAGAACAGCGCGGGGTTGCTGGTCATCACCTGCGGCCCCGGCTGGATGTTGTGGATGGTCATCGCACCGACCATCAGCGCCATCACCGCATTGGGCGGGATGCCCAGCGTCAGCAGCGGAATGAACGACGTCTGCGCCGCGGCATTGTTGGCCGACTCCGGCCCCGCCACGCCTTCGATCGCACCCTTGCCGAATTCCTGCGGATACTTCGATGTCTTCTTCTCCAGCGAATACGCGGCGAAGGATGCCAGCGACGCGCCACCGCCCGGCAGGATACCCAGCGACGAGCCCAGCACGGTGCCGCGCAGCACGGCCGGGATCATGCGCCTGAAGTCCTCCTTGTTCGGGAACAGGCCGGTGACGCGGTCGGTAAAGGTCTCGCGGTGCTCCTTCTGCTCCAGGTTGGCGATGATCTCGGCAAACCCGAACAGGCCCATCGCGAGCGCGGTGATGCTGATGCCATCGGTCAGTTCCGGCACATCGAAGGAGAAGCGCGCTGCGCCCGAGTTCACGTCGGTGCCGACCAGCCCCAACAGCAGCCCCAGCACGATCATCGCCACCGCCTTGACCAGCGAGCCCGACGCCAGCACCACCGCGCCGATCAGCCCGAGCACCATCAGGGAGAAATATTCGGCGGGACCGAACTTGAATGCCAGCTCCGACAGCGGCGTGGCGAATGCGGCCAGGATCAGCGTGGCCACGCTGCCGGCGAAGAACGAGCCGATGCCCGCCGTGGCGAGCGCCACGCCCGCCCGGCCGCGCCGCGCCATCTGGTAGCCGTCCAGCGTGGTCACCACCGCCGACGACTCGCCCGGCAGGTTGACCAGGATGGCGGTGGTCGAGCCACCGTACTGCGCGCCGTAGTAGATGCCGGCCAGCATGATCAGCGCGGCCACCGGCGGCAGCGTATAGGTGATCGGCAGCAGCATGGCGATGGTAGCCAGCGGCCCCAGGCCCGGCAGCACGCCGATCAGCGTGCCGAGCACGCAGCCGAGGAAGGCATAGGCAAGGTTCTGCAGCGACAGCGCAGTGGAGAACCCGAGTGCGAGATGACTGAGCAGTTCCATCGGGTGCCTCCTAGTTGGTGAAGATCGCCGGCCACACCGGCATCTGCAGGTTGATGCCGTAGACAAAGGCGACCGTGCTGATCGCCACCAGCACCGCCGCGTTCAGGATGGCGCCCTTCCACGTGAACTCGTGGCTGGCCATCGACGACACCAGCACCAGGGCCAGCACCGACAGCACCATGCCGAGCGGCTTGAGCACGAGGCCGAACAGCACGACCGAGCCGAGAATCCACAGCAGCGTCTTGATGTCCCAGCGTGCCATGCTATCGGCCTTGCCTTCTTTCGACATGGCGCCGAACGCCACCACGGCGCCGAGCAGCGCCAGCATGATGCCGAGCCAGAACGGGAAATATCCAGGGCCCATCCGGGCAGCGGTGCCCATGGTGTAGCCACGGGCGATATAAGAAAAACTGAGGCCGACGACGACGAACATCAGGCCGGAAAGGAAGTCGGTTTGTTTGCGTATGCGCATGCAGGATCCTTGAAGCTGGGGGCGACAGAAGGCGCCAACGTGGTGGCGCCTGCTTCTGGATCCCGAACAATACATCATGTCATGATATATTTTTCCGCGTCCAAGGGTTATTCCTTAGAAATCGGGCAGCACGGCAGTCGCTTACGGCACGTCAGCGATCGCCATTACGCCGAGACAATGAAGACACGGAGACGCGTGCGGACCGCAGCCGTCAGGCCGGCGACTGCAGCGAAGGAGAAGCAGGAAGACGCGCGTGAAAGCGTGAAAAAGCAGCGCAGGCACCCGCGTTGAGCGCGGGTGCCTGCAAAGTGATGGGCTGATGCGAAGAGTGCGGCTGCGCGCGGACAGCGCAGCCGGAAGACGTCAAGCCTTGCGCCAGACCGGCGAACCGGAGATCGCGACCTTGCGCGGCAGGATCTGCTGCGCGGTGAAGGCATCGGCGATGCGTTGCTGCTCGGCCAGCGCCGCGCCGTCGACGGTGCGCACCGCGTAGCTGCGACGCGCGTTGGCAGCCTCGACCGTGGCCGCATCCAGCCCGATCAGCGGCGCATGCCAGCGCGCGGCCTCGGCCGGATTGCGCTTGACCCACTCGCCGGCGTCGCGCAGCGCGTCGAAGACCACGTTGAGCACGTCTGCGTGCGCACGCGCATACGGCGTGGCGGCCAGGTAGAAGCGGCGGTAACTGGCCAGCCCGTCGCCATCGCGCAGCACGCGCGCATTGGCCTGGCGCTGCACCGCGGCCAGGAACGGGTCCCAGATCGCCCACCCGGCCACGCTGCCGCGCTCGAAGGCCGCGCGCGCGTCGGCCGGGCTCAGGTACACCGGGTCGATATCGCGGATCGACAGGCCGGCGCGCGCCAGCGCTTCCAGCACCAGGTAGTGCGCGCCAGCGCCCTTGGCAAACGCGACGCGCTGGCCCTTGAGCTGCGCCACTTCGCGGATCGGCGAATCGCCGCGCACGACGATGGCCTGCGCCTGCGGCGAGGGCGTCTCGCTGGCGTAATAAGTCAGGTCCGCGCCCGCAGCCAGCGCAAACGGCGGCACCGCATCGGCCACGTCGGCGCTAAGGTCGAGATTGCCGACGTTGAGCGCCTCCAGCAGCGGCAGGCCAGATGTGAATTCGTACCACTGCACTGCCACGCTCTTCGGTGCCAGCGCTTTCTCCAGCGTCTGCCGCGACTTCAGCAGGATCATCAGCGTGGAGGACTTCTGGTAGCCGATGCGCAGCGGCGCCGGCTGGCCCTGCGCACGGACCGCGCCGGTCCATGCGCCGGCCGCCGCGGCAACGCCCGCTGCGGCTGTGGCCGCGAGCAACTGGCGGCGGCGGGCGTTGTATCGGGGATTCATGGCGGCACTCCGGGCAATGGCAAAGAGGACCAGCATAGTCACGGGCGAGGCGCAAGCCAACGAACAATGTCGCGCAAGCTTATGCATCCTGCGCGGATCGGCAAGGATGGCGCTATGATCCGGCCACCCCTTTATTGACGAGGCCACTGCCATGCAACTGTCTCCTGCCATCCCGATCCTGCGCATCTTCTCGGTCGACAAGGCCCGCGAGTTCTACCTGGATTTCCTCGGCTTCACGGTGGACTGGGAGCATCGCTTCGAAGAGGGATTCCCCTTGTACATGCAGGTCAGGCGCTCCGGCCTGACGCTGCACCTGAGCGAGCACTACGGCGACGCCACGCCCGGATCGACGGTGTTCGTGCCGATGCAGGACATCGATGCGCTGCACCGCGAGCTGGCGGCGAAGGACTATGCGTATGCGCGCCCCGGAATCGAGACGCTCGGCTGGGGAAGGCAGCTGCAGGTAGCGGATCCGTTCGGCAACCGGTTGCGTTTCTGCGAGCTGTCGGAATAGGCGCGGGCCTGCCGCCGGCCGCCTTCAGTCGAGCCTATGCGCCGCCAACTCCAGCTTTTCGCTGACCCGCTCATAGCGCGTAACGAAGTCCGCCGTGAAGAGCACCACGCGGCCGAGCTCCGGCGCATACCACACGACAGCCTTGTACGGGACCGAGCCGCTTCCGCTGGAGCCAAAGCCATAGAAGGGGCGCTGCATGAAACCGTCGTAGGTAATGCGAATAGCGCGATACGCGCCGGCGGCGACGCGGATGGTCGATTCACCGGTCGCCACGCCATCGAACTGGGTCTCGAAGCCCGTACCCGCCTGGCGGTAGGACACCCGCCAACGCTTGCCCACCGTCAGGTTGGCCGGCACCCAGCCGCCCGGCGGCGCGACCGCGTCAAACTCGCCACCTGCCGGCGCGGCAATGCTGTCGACGCGGCCGTCCATGTATTCGATACGGCCGCCCTGGTTGAAAATCACACGATCGTTCTCAATCCGATCGATGCGATACCGCACTTCCTGGCGCTTGCCGGTCAGGTTGTCGGTCAGCTGGTAGCGCCATTCCTCGCCGACGCGAGGTGAACCCGGGCTGGCGGTAACCGGGGCGGCGGCCGCCGCAGCAGCAGGCTGCGCAGCGGTTGGTGCCGCGGGACGGTAGCTCGCCAGCGCTACCGCGCCGCGCGCCCGGATCTCCGGAATCCACGACGCAGGCACTGCCGCCTGGCGCGGTTGGGCTGGCGCAGCCGTGCCGACCAGGATGCCGACCAACCGCCCTCCCTCGTCGAACAGGCCGCCGCCGGCAGCGGCATCCTCTGGCGCGACCGATGCCTCGATGCGGTCTAGCTTGCCGTTGGCACCGGCTTGCAGCCCCGCCACGGTCGCCTCGCGCAAGCTCACCGCGGTGCCTGCGGCTGCGGCCGCGAAAACCTTCTGCCCGAATCCCGGCGCCGCCCCGGACGCGATCTGCACGGCCGGGGCGGGCAGGTTCGGCACCCTTAGCAGGCACAGGCCGCGCTCCACGTCGGGCGCATCCAGCGTGGCACCGTAGCTGACGTTATCGCGCCGCACCGCGATCGAACGCGCGCCGGCCAGCACCTGGCACGCGGTCACCACTTGCCCCGGCCCGATCACAACGCCCGAACCCGCGCCCATTGGTGCCTCCTGCTGGCCATAGGTGCGCACGGCAAAGACGCTCGGGGACACGTTGGCGAGCAACTGGTCTGGCCCCATTGCCATGCCAGGCGTGGCAACGGAGCAAAGCAGGCCGATAGCGAAAGGCAGGTAACGTAGGCGCATGGAACTGGCAGGGAAACGAAGCAGCAAAGAAGGCGATGAAAGGCGAGCTGGCATCAGCGAACGTCAGCGTGGCGGCAACAGATAGCGCAGGTCGTCCATGGCCACCGGCTGCGCGCCGCGGGCGCCGGCCTGCACGGCCACACGCGGCTCCGCGGGCGAGGACGAGGACGAAGCCGGTACATTGGCGGTAGCGCCAGGCGAGCCGGACGACGGGCCGGGATCCGGTGCCGCCGGCGTGCTCGCGGCCACGTCGCGTGCATGGATCACGCCAGTCTCGCCCATGCCCACGCGGATCAGTTCCGGGTAGTCATAGGCAGCGCCGGACGAGGCGTCCACTGCCACACCGATCGCGCCGCCAAACAGGATATTGCCGAACGCCAGCGCCTTGGTGGCCGACACCACCGTGGCCTGGCCGGTATCCATGCCTTCCTTGTCGCAGCGAACCACCAGGTCGCCGTAAGCCCGGCTGACAGTCACTGTGCCGGGCGTGGTCACGTGGAAGGTGCCTTTGCTGTTCACCATCTCGCAGCGGGCGCCAGCGACAGGACGCTGGGACTGGTGGGTTTCGACAGAGACGACCTGGGTAGTGCCGCCCACGATGGACGCACAACCGCTCGCCAGGCAGGTGCTGGCGAGGACCATTGACAAAGTTGACCGCATGTTCCCCGGGGTTTCGATTTCTATGGCTCTTGTTCTTGTGCCTGAGGTCTTGCGGACCGCAGGTGGCCGCTAATGTAGCGTGTGGGTATGCATCGGGGTGCCCCTGCTTTGGTGGGGTAGCCGCCTCTTGGGCCCTTTTGGCCATGCGCCTGGCCTGCAGTCGTCTAGCCTGTCTCCCGCGGATCCATGGCACCGCTGGCCATGACCTGCTCCATGCTCAGCTGCGCGATGCATTGATCGTAGCGGGCGCCATTGCCGCCCAGCACCGCGGTGGCCTGCCGCGCGACCTTGAGCAGCGTTGCCACCGCCGCGTACATCGTCGGCGCCGCGGCAAGCCGCTGCTTCGGGCCCGACAAGGTCAGCGCGCCCACCAGTTCGCCGGTGGCGCCGAACACCGGCACCGATGCCGAGGCGGTCTCGGCATCGCGCTCGCCGTACGACGCCGCCCATAGCCGCGCCCGCACCTCGCTCCATCGCTCGTCGCCGGGTTCGGTGAAGGCGCGCAGCAGTTTGCCCGAGGCGCCGCGGTCGATCGGGAAGGCATCGCCGACGCCGATGGAGACGCGCACCGCGCGCGCCGGCTCGACGCGGTAAAGCACGAGGCGCTGGTCGCCCTGGCGCACGTAGAACGATGAGGTTTCGCCCAGCTCGCGGCTGACCTGCTCCAGCAGCGGCTCGATCACCGGGCCGACGCGGAACGAGCGCTGGTAGATCGCCGCCAGCCGCAGCGGCTGCGGTCCGATCGCGTACTGCCCGTCATCGAGCTTGCGGATATAGCCGCCATGCTCCAGCGCCGCCAGCAGGCGCAGCACGGTGCTCTTGTAAAGGTCGGTGCGGCGCGACAGCTCTGTCAGCGACAGGCGCTCGTCGGTCGGCCCGAAGGCGCCGAGGATGGCGAAGGCGCGGTCCAGCACGGCGACGCCGCTGGAGGTATCGGGGACGCCGGCGGGTTGGGCGGGTTGCTTGTCTTCCATGATGCGAAGCGGCCAAAGTTCTGTCTAGTAGAACACACGTTCGATGGTTTTTCGAAATTCTCGGGTATACCCGGATTAGTTTCGCTCCATTTCGGCTCTAAAGTTCTTTTCAATAGAACTTAGTTCTATCTGAAAGAACAAACCGATGCCGTCGCGCCGCCACCAGGCATAACGGCAGCACCAGTCAGGAGACCCGATGACCCGCCGATCCCTTCCTTCCTCGATGCTTGCAAAGCCGATGCGCGCCCTGGCGCGCGCCGTTGCCTGCTGCGCGCTGCCAGCGCTGCTGGCCGCAGGCACTGGCGTCGCCCATGCCACCGACGCCTATCCCGCGCAGCCAGTCCGCCTGATCGTGCCCTTCCCGCCGGCCGGCGGCACCGACGTGCTGTCGCGGCTGGTCTTCAACAAGATCGGCATGGCGACCAAGTGGAACGTGGTGGTGGAGAACCGCGCGGGCGCGGGCGGAAATATCGGCATGGATGGCGTGGCCAAGGCCAGGCCCGATGGCTATACCCTGGGCATGGGGCAGACCGCCAACCTGGCGATCAATCCGTCGCTGTATCCGAAGATGCCCTACAACGCGCTGAAGGACTTCGCCCCGGTGGCACTGGTGGCGACGCAGCCGGTGGTGCTGATCGTGCGCAACGATGCCCCTTACAAGACAGTCGCCGACCTGGTTGCCGCGGCCAAGGCGAAGCAGCTGTCGATGGCATCTGCCGGCACCGGTACGGTCGGGCATCTGACCGGCGAGATGTTCGCGCGGCGCGCCGGCATCAAGATGCTGCATGTGCCCTACAAGGGCGCCTCGCCGGCGCTGACCGACCTGATGGGCGGGCAGACCGATTTCTATTTCGCCACGCCGCCGATCGCCATGCCGATGATCAAGGCCGGCAAGATCCGGGCGCTGGCGGTGACGTCGGCCAAACGGCTGCCGTTGCTGTCCGCCGTGCCTACCGTTGCGGAGTCGGGCTACGCCGGCTTCCAGGCGGAAGACTGGAAGGCGCTGGTGGCGCCTGCCGGCACGCCGCCCGAAGTGGTGGCGCGGCTGAATGCCGAGGTCAACAAGGCGCTGGCGCAAGCCGACACCGCCAGCAAGCTGCGTGAAGAAGGCAGCGAGCCGCGCGGCGGCACCGCCAAAGAGCTCGGCGCCTTTATCCAGAGCGAGAACACGCGCTGGGGCGAGATCGTGCGCCAGTCCGGCGCCCGCGTCGAGTAGTCGAATAACGGATCAAACACACCAACACCATGCAAAAACCCCTGCGCAACATCCGCGTGCTGGACCTCACCAACGTGCTGGCCGGGCCTTTCTGCTGCCACCAGCTGGCCCACCTGGGCGCCGAGGTCATCAAGGTGGAAACGCCGGGTACCGGCGACCTGGCGCGACAGTTGGGCGCGGATGCCGCGCTGAACCAGCGCCTGATGGGCGTCTCCTTCCTCGCGCAGAACCCGGGCAAGCAGTCCGTGACCATCAACCTCAAGCACACGCGCGGCAAGGAAGTGTTCCGCAAGCTGGTGCGCAGCGCCGACGTGGTGGTGGAGAACTTCCGCCCCGGCGTGATGGACCGGCTTGGCCTCGGCTACGAAACGCTCAGGCAGGAGAACCCGCGGCTGATCTACTGCGCGATCTCCGGCTTCGGCCAGGACGGGCCGCTGGCGGAATTGCCGGCGTATGACCAGATCATCCAGGGCATGTCGGGCGTGATGAGCATCACCGGCGATCCGGAGACAGCGCCCTATCGCGTCGGCTATCCGGTGTCCGACACCATTGGCGGACTGACCGCCGCGTTTGCCGTGGCGGCGTCGCTGGCGGACCACCAGCGCATCGAGGGCTATTTCATCGACGTATCGATGCTGGAAGCCACGCTGGCCACGATGGGCTGGGTGGTCTCCAATCACCTGATCGCCGGCAAGGCCCCGGTGCCGATGGGCAACGAGAACATGACCGCGAGCCCGTCGGGCACCTTCCGCACCGGCGACGGGCTGCTCAATATCGCCGCCAACAAGCAGGAGCAGTTCGAAGCCGTGTGCCGCGTGGTCGGCCGTCCCGAACTGGCTGGCGATGCGCGCTTCGCGCAGCGGCAGGCGCGCCTGGCCAATCGTGCGGCACTGACCGAAGCGCTGGAAGCCGAGCTGGCAACGAGGCCCGCCACCGAATGGTGGCCGCTGCTGAACGCCGCCGGTGTCCCCGCCGGCCCGGTGCTCAATGTGCCCGACACGCTGGCGCATCCGCAGGTGCGCGACCGCGGCATGATCGGCGAATTTCCCGAAGTGCCGGGCGTGGGCCGAGACATCCGCGTGCTACGCACCGGCTTCAAGCTCAACCGCGAGGCGCCGGCGGTGGACACGCCACCGCCGGAACTGGGCCAGCACACGCGCCAGGTGCTGGAAAACCTGGGCTACAGCAACACGGACATCGACCAACTCAGCCAGGAGCGCGCAATATGAGCGGCATCGGCCAACACACCAACCCCGCCGAACACGACATGGATCCGGGCCAGCGCCTGTCGCAGGACTGGTGGCACACCGGCATCATCGACATGAAGCCCGGCGAGATCCGCTACCGCGGCTATCCCATCGAGCAGCTGACCGGCCGCGTCTCGTTCGCGCAGATGATCTGGCTGATGCTGCGCGGCGAACTGCCGGGGCCGGGCCAGGGAGAGTTGCTTGACGCGGCGCTGGTGGCCGCCGTCGACCACGGCCCGCAAGCACCGAGCATTGCCATCGCGCGCATGGCGGCGACCTGCGGCGTAGGGCTGAACAATGCGATGGCGTCGGCGGTCAACGTGCTGGGCGACGTGCATGGCGGCGCGGGCGAACAGGCGGTGGCGCTCTACGAGGATGTCGCCGCGCGCATCGACGCCGGCAGCAGCATGGACGATGCCGTCGCCGCGGCGCTGCATGGCTATTGCGACCTGCATGGCAAGTTCGTTTCGGGCTTTGGCCACCGCTTCCATCCGGTCGATCCCCGCGCGCCACGACTACTTGCGCTGGTGGAACAAGCCGCTGCCGATGGCGTCGTCACCGGACGCTATGCGTCGATCGCGCGCGCGATCGAGCAGGCACTGTCCGCTGGACGCAGCAAAGCCATCCCGATGAATATCGATGGCGCCACCGCCGTAATCTATGCCGAGCTCGGCTTTCCCGCCCCGCTGGCGCGCGGCCTGTTCTGCCTGTCGCGTTCGGTTGGCATTCTCGCGCACGCATGGGAGCAGACCTGCCAGGGCGGGCGCAACAAGGGACCGATCCCGCGCCAGTTCCTGTGGACCTATGACGGCGCGCCGCAGCGCGACGTGCCTAAGAACCCATTTCATAATGAAAAGGGTTCTTAGCCAGTCATTGACGAATCATCGCTGGCAAGGCCGAGCACAATGTGTCGCGGCACCAGTCATCCTTTTCCTATCTCGATGTCGGCGCTTGACCGACAGCGAAGACAGAAGCCGGCCACTAGTATCCATGCAACAAGCAGTCCCGCCTCCCACAAAAAACTGATGCCCTCCGGCGTCCGGGCTGCGGCTGCGCTCCGCAACCCGAGAGAAGGAGAGCGATCATGGATCGACGCCAGTTCCTGAAGTGGGGAAGTTTCATGACCGTCACGATCGCCACCGGCGGACTGACTGCCTGCGGGGGCGGCGGCGACGATGAGCCCGATACCGGCAATCCGGAAAATTTCAATTTCGTACACGGCGTCGCCTCGGGGGACCCCCGGCCTGACAGCGTGGTCGTGTGGACCCGCGTCGAAGGCAACAACGGCAAGCGGCCCGTGGTGGTGCGCCTGCAAGTCTCGACCCAGCAGGATTTCCCGCCGCAATCGCTGCTGGTCAACGAGCCGTTGATGGCCCGTCCGGAATGGGACTACACCATTCGCAACAAGGTCACGGGCCTGACCGCCGGCACTCGCTATTACTACCGCTTCCTGCTCGGCAACCGCCCAAGCACCGTGGGGCGCACGCGCACCGCCGCTGCGGCCGGCACGCCGCTGCCGCAGCTGCGCTTTGCCTTTGTCAGCTGCCAGGACTGGAACGCCAACCACTGGGCCGGCATGGAAGAACTGGCGCAGCAGGATCTCGATTTCATCGTCCACGTGGGCGACTACATCTACGAAGCCGTTCCCGGCGGCGCGCGCGCCGGCCTGGTGGAAGACCGCCACGCCGCGCTGCAGCTGCCCAACGGCACGGTGCTGCCGGATGGCAGCGTCTACGCCACCACGCTCGACGACTACCGCTACCTGTACCGCAGCTACCGCAGCGATACGCGCTTGCAGGCGCTGCACGCGGCCTTCCCGATGATCGCGATCTGGGACGACCATGAGTTTTCGGACAACTGCTGGCAGGACCGCCAGACCTACGACTCGGACGACGACCTGTCCCCGCGCACCGCGCGCCGGCGCGCCGCCAGCCAGGCGTGGTTCGAATACCTGCCCGCCGACGTCAGCCTCGACACCAGCAACCCGTCGTTCCAGAACATCCAGATCTACCGCGCCTTTACCTTCGGCAACCTGGCCACGCTGCTGATGACCGACGAGCGCCTGTACCGCGCCGACCACATCATCCCGGAGGAATCCACCGGCCGCGCCGTCGGCAGCCTGTACTTCGTGCCCGCCGGGACGCTGGCCGCCACCGAGGCGCAGAAGATCAGCGACGCCGGCAATGCGCTGACGCCGGTATCGATGCTCGGCGACACGCAGCGCGCCTGGTGGCAGGACCGCGTGGGCGGCGCCAATACCGCGTGGAAGCTGTGGGGCAACCAGCTGTCGCTGCTGCGCATGCAGGTCGACATCACCAAGGCCGTCGCCGACCTGATCGCGCGGGCGCTGGTGCAGGCCAACAGCGCGCTGTCATCGCTGCAATCGGCCATCGCCAGCGCGCTGGAAAGCGACCTGGCCGCGGCCAAGGCGGCTGGCACCTATGCCAACCTGGCGTACGCCGCACTGCGCAACGTGCTGTCGCAGGCCGGCATCGATGCGGCCGCCTTCGATGCCAACATCCGGCCGCTGATCGAAAGCCGGCTGCCGGCGATCGCGCTGCTCGACCGCTTTATCCTCAATGCCGACCAGTGGGATGGTTTCAACGCCGAACGCAAGAACCTGATGGCGTTCCTGAAGAACAACGGCGTGCGCAACGTGGTGGCACTGAGTGGGGACATCCATGGGTTCGTCTGCGGGCAGGTGATGGACGACTACGATGCGGCGTCGCCCACGCCGGTGATGGTCGACCTGGTCACGGCTGGGTTGTCGAGCAATACGCTGCTGAGCTCGTTCCGAGCCATCGTCGACAACGACCAGGCATTTGCCGCGTTGCGCGAGCTGGTCTACAGCGAAGTAGGCGGGGTGCTCGTGAATGCGTTCGACAACACGCTGCGCGCCTTCAATTCGTGGATCCGGCACGCCGACACCAACGCGGAAGGGTATTCGCTGGTGACGCTGACGCCGGACAAGCTCAGTTGCACGCTCCATACGCTGAAGGCCGTCAGCGATGGCGTCGCGCCGGCGCTGCCGGCGACTGCGAGCACGCGAGTGCTTGAAGTGGCAGCAGGCACGGCGGATGTGAACGTGCTGTAGCGGGATGGGTGCGGTGGGCGACTATTCGGCTGCGGCGCCGTCCGCTCAGGCAGCCAGACCCGCCGCGATCTTGCCCGCAATGCTCGTCAGCGGCGCCACGAACTTCGCTTCCGCCTCGGCCGGCTTGAGCGCGCGCGACAGGTAGACCACGTTCAGGCTGCCGAGCACGCGCTCCCCCGCACGCAACGGCACGGCGATGGCGCTGATATTGCGCTGCTCGCTCCAGTCGCCATGATTGGTGCTGAAGCCGTCCTGCCGCACGCGCTTCACCAGGTTCTGCACGAACTGCGCATCGCTGGCGAGCGCGGTCTGGCGCTCGCCGCCGGCACCGGCGCGCAGCATCGCGACGATGCTCTCCTGCTCGGCCTCGGTGCAGTTGGCAAAGTAGGCGCGCCCCGACGCCGTCAGCAGCATCGGCAGCCGCCGCCCGACCATGGCGCGGTGGAACGACAGCGGACTGAAGCGGTGCGTGGTCTCGCGGATGATCATCGCGTCGCCGTCGGGCGTGGTCAGGTCAGAGGGCCACACCACCTGCTGCAGCAGTTCACCCATCAGCGGGGCGGCGGTGGTGGCGATCCACTCGTCGTCGGTAAAGCCTTCGCTGAGCGCGCGTACCAGCAGCGTCAGGCGGAAGGTGTCGTCAGACTCGCTGCGCCGGACGAAGCCCTGCGCCACCAGCGTCTCCAGCAGGCGCCGCACCGTGGTGCGGTGCAGACCCGTCTCCTGCGCCAGTTGCTGGGCCGTTGCGCGCCCGCTTTCCATGCGGTTCAGCGCCCGCAGCACATCCAGGCCACGCGTCAGACCCCTGACATTGGCGTAAATGGCATCGCGCTCCAGCGACATAAAAAATCCTTTTAAATCAATGCCGTGCATTCCTTGCACAGTTTGCACATTTTTTTTCCCCAGAGCAACGCGGTCTCTAGACTTCCGTGCAAAGCAAGCCCCCCGAATGCAGGCACCCTGCCAAGAACCTGGAGACAACCAATGTCGACGCAAGCCGCCCCGGCCGCCGGCCCTACCGCCCCCACTACTTCCACCGCTGCCGCCAAGCCGTTCCAGAGCATCTGGGCCGACCTGCGCGGCGTCAGCTTCACCCAGGGCTGGCTCGATGCCGGCGGCATCCAGACACGCTACCTGCACGCCGGCGATCGCAGCAAACCCGCGCTGATCCTGCTGCACGGCGTTGGCGGCCACGCCGAAGCCTATGTGCGCAACCTGAAGGCACACGCCGAGCACTTCGACGTCTGGGCCATCGACATGATCGGCCACGGCTGGACCGACAAGCCCGATGGCCCGCGCGAGGTGTCTGCTTATGTCGACCACGTGATCCGCGTGCTCGATGCGCTCGGCATCGAGCGCGCCTCGTTCAGCGGCGAATCGCTGGGCGGCTGGGTCGCCTCGCAGTTGGCGATCGACCATCCCGAGCGCGTCGAGCGCCTGGTACTGAACACCGCCGGCGGCTCGCAGGCAGACCCCGTGGTGATGGAACGCCTGAAGACACTGTCGATGCGCGCGGTTGAAGACCCGAGCTGGGACTTCATCAAGGCGCGCGTGGAATGGCTGATGGCCGACAAGTCCAAGGTCTTCGACGACCTCGTCGCCACGCGCCAGGCGATCTATGCGCAGCCCGGCATGGTCGAGGCGCAGCGCGGCAACATGATCCTGCAGGACATGGAGACGCGCCAGCGCAACATCCTGCGGGCCGACGACTACGGCCGCATCCAGGCGCCGACGCTGGTGCTGTGGACCTCCGACGATCCCACCGCGGATGTGTCGGAAGGACAGCGCATCGCCACCATGATTCCCGGCGCGCTGTTCACGGTGATGGATGGCTGCGGCCACTGGCCGCAGTTCGAGGATGCCGAGACCTTTAACCGCATCCACCTGAACTTCCTGCTCGGCAAGCCGGTGCCCGAGGCCTCCACGGTCTGATGCGCTGCGCGCATCCCTGACGACTGGGCTGCGCGCATCCCTGACGGTCCGGGGCCACTCCCGGACACCACAACACAAAACGGAGACAGACATGACCCACGCCATCGCCATGGCGGGCGGCGACGCTCGTCCCGACACTGTCGATTGCGATGTCGCCATCGTCGGTGCCGGGCCGGTCGGCCTGATGATCGCCAATATCCTCGGCCTGCAGGGCGTCAGCGTGGTACTGGTGGAAAAGCTCCCGCAGATCATCGACTATCCGCGTGCCATCGGCCTGGACGATGAAGCGCTGCGCGTATTCCAGTCGGTCGGGCTGGCGCAGACGCTGCTGCCGCACACCACGCCCAATCACTGGATGCGCTTCGTCACCGCGAGCGGGCGCTGCTTTGCGTCGATCGAGCCGCGCACCGACGAATTCGGCTGGCCGCGCCGCAATGCCTTCATCCAGCCGCTGGCCGACCGCATCCTTTTCGAGGGCCTGCAGCGCTTCCCCCATGTGCGCACGCTGCTCGGCCACAGCGTGGCGTCGTTCACGCAGGATGAGCGCAGCGTGCAGGTCGATGCCGCCGACGAAGCCGGCCGGCCGGTGCGCATCCGCGCCGCTTACATGGTCGGTGCGGACGGCGGCAACAGCCTGGTCCGCCGTACGCTCGACATGCCGTTCGAAGGCCGCACCAAGGCCAACCAGTGGATCGTGGTGGACGTGCGCAACGACCCGATCGGCACGCCGCACATCTACATGCACTGCGACCCCGAGCGGCCCTATGTGTCGGCCGCGCTGCCGCACGGCATCCGTCGCTTCGAGTTCATGGTCATGCCCGGAGAGACCGAGGAAGAACTGTCGCGCCCCGAAAACATGGCCGCGCTGATCCGCAAAGTCGTCGCCGACCCGGACAAGGTCGACTACATCCGCAAGCGCGTCTATACCCACAACGCGCGCCTGGCGCGCGACTTCCGCGCCGGACGCGTGCTGCTGGCGGGCGATGCCGCGCACATCATGCCGGTATGGCAGGGCCAGGGCTACAACAGCGGCATCCGCGACGCCAGCAACCTGGGCTGGAAGCTGGCGATGGTGGTCAAAGGCCAGGCCGGCGCTGCGCTGCTCGACACCTACACCGCCGAGCGCCGCGCCCATGCGCGTTCAATGATCCACCTGTCGGAAGTGGCGGGCGATATCTTCGCGCCTGCCAGCCGCGCGGGCTCGGCGCTGCGCGATGGCCTCACCAAGGTGCTGAACCGCTTCCCCTCGGTCAAGCAGTACTTCGTCGAGATGCGCTTCAAGCCGATGCCGCGCTACGAGCAGGGTGTCGTGCTCTTGCCCGAAGGCCAGCGCCGCTTGCATCCCGGCCTGCTGGCCCGCTGGCTGGAGCGCTCGGGCAACTCCGCGCTGGGCCGCCTGCTGGGGCTGATGAGCGAGAAGCGCGAATCGCTGGTCGGCCGGCTGGTGCATGGCCGCGATCCGGCTGGCTATGCGGCTTACGCGCCGGTAGGCCGCATGTTCATCCAGCCGCTGGTGCGCACCGAAGCCAATACCGTCGAGCGCCTCGACGACGTGATCGGCAACCGCTTTGCCATCGTGGGCTGGGGCACTGATCCCACCTTCGGCCTGACGGCGCAGGCACGCGCGGTGTGGCGGCAACTCGGCGGCGTGTTCGTGCTGGCCAAGCCGGATCCGCAGCTCGACTACCGCGACGACGTGCCCGATGGCGTGATCGCCGTGGGTGACGTGGACAGCCGGCTCAAGGACTGGTTCGGCAACCAGCCCGACTCGGTGGTGCTGCTGCGGCCCGACCGCTTTGTCGCGGGTATGTGCTCGCCGCAGCAGGTCTCGGATTCAGTGGTGGCGCTGGCACGCAAGCTGGCCTTGCGCATGCCGGCTGCAGAGGAATCCGACACGCGTGCCGCCGCCCCTATCGTCGCACCTACGGCCGCGCCTGCGTACGACACGCAGGCCGCCGCCCGGCAGCTTGCCGCAGGAGCCTGACATGCCAATCCATCTCGAATGCCTGTCGCATACACCGCTGCACGGCTACTACGACCCCGCGCCGGCAATCGTGGCCGAAGTGGAGCGCCTGCAGGCCGCTGCGCGCGCCCGCGTCGAAGCTTTCGATCCCGAGCTGGTGGTGGTGTTCGCGCCCGACCACTACAACGGCTTCTTCTATGACGTGATGCCGCCGTTCTGCGTGGGCGTGGCGGCCAGCGCCATCGGCGACTTCAACAGCCTCGCCGGTCCGCTCGACGTACCGCAGGACGGAGCGCTCGGCCTGGCCGAAGCGGTGATGGCGCAGGACCTCGACGTGGCCGTGTCGTACCGCATGCAGGTAGACCACGGCTGCGCGCAAGCGCTGGAGGTACTGACCGGCGCGCTCGACCGCTACCCGGTGATCCCGGTCTTCATCAACTCGGTCGCGCCGCCAATGGCAAGCTGCCGCCGCGCGCGGCTGCTGGGCGATGCCATCGGCCGCTACCTGTCGGGCCTGGGCAAGCGCGTGCTGGTGGTCGGTTCCGGCGGCATCTCGCACGAGCCGCCGGTGCCGGAGATCGCCGGCGCCAGCGCGGAGGTCGCGGAACGCCTGATCGCGGGACGCAACCCGCCGCCGGCCTCACGCCAGGCGCGTCAGGAGCGCACCGTGGCCGCGGCACGGGCCTTTACCGGCGGCGACAGCCACCTGCATGCGCTCAACCCCGACTGGGACCACGCGTTCCTGGCGCTGCTCGCAAGCGGCGAACTGACCCGCGTCGACGGCATGACCAACGACGGCATTACGCGCGACGCCGGCAAGTCGGCCCATGAGGTGCGCACCTGGATTGCCGCCTTTGCCGCGCTCGCCGCGAGCGGCGCCTACCGCGCCGAACTGGACTACTACCGCCCGATCCCGGAATGGATTGCCGGCTTTGCGCTGATGCACGCCGCCCCTGCCCGCCCCCTTTTCCCGTGACCGCGCACCAAACCCATCGCAAGGACTCAGCCATGCCCGACCAGGAAACCATCCTCGCCCTCGCCGCCCGACTGCGTGAAGCCGAACGCGCACGCGCGCCGGTGGCGCCGCTGCGCGGCGAGATCGCCGCGGACGACGCCGCCACCGCCTATGCCGTGCAACGCGCCAACGTCGCCGTCTGGCAGGCCGCCGGACGCCGCGTGGTCGGCCGCAAGATCGGCCTGACCTCGCCCGCGGTGCAGCGCCAGCTTGGCGTGGACCAGCCCGACTTCGGCACCTTGTTCGCCGACATGGTCTACGGCGACGACGAGCCGATCCCGATGGCGCGCACGCTGCAGCCCAAAGTCGAGGCCGAGGTGGCGCTGGTGCTGCGCCGGGACCTCGACTTGGCCGATGCCACCGTGCTCGATGTGCTGGGCGCGGTGGACTACGTGCTGCCGGCGATCGAGGTGGTCGGCAGCCGCATCGCCAACTGGGATATCTCGTATGTCGACACGGTGGCCGACAACGCGTCCAGCGGGCTGGTGGTGATCGGCGCGGTGCCGGTGCCGCTGGCTGGCCTTGACCTGAAGGCGGTGGAGATGGAAATGCGGTGCGGCGACGAACGCGTCTCGCACGGCAATGGCGCCGCCTGCCTGGGCCATCCGCTCAATGCCGCGGTGTGGCTGGCGCGCAAGCTCGCCAGCCTGCGCGACCCGCTGCGCGCCGGCGACCTGGTGCTGACCGGGGCGCTCGGGCCGATGGTGCCGGTGCAGGCCGGCAAGACCTATGCAGCGCATATCACCAGCGTCGGCACCGTGCGCACAAGGTTCGCCGAGGGCTGACACGCCAGCCGAAGCGTTCAACCCATAACGACAGAGAAACCGGAGACAACCATGCAACGCCCCCATCGCAACCATCGCCTGATCGCCAGGCTGCTCGCCCCCTTCGCCATTGGCGCCGCTTTCGCCGCCCTGGCCGCCCTGACCGCCCTGACCGGCAACGCCGGTGCGGCCACGGCGCAAGCGCCTGCCTTCCCCAACCGCCCCGTCACCATCGTGGTCCCGTTCCCGGCGGGCGGCATCACCGACATGATCGCGCGCCAGGTCGCGCAGCAGATGCAGAGCGACCTCGGCAAGCCTGTGATCGTGGAAAACCGCCCCGGCGGCGGCGGGCAGATCGCCGCGCTGGCGGTCAAGCGCGCCGAGCCGGATGGCCACACGGTATTCGTCGCGGCCACCGAGATGTTCGCGATCAACCCGGGCCTGTACCGCAATTTCTCGTACGACCCGCTCAAGGACTTCAAGCCGGTGACGGCGCTGGCGGCCTCGCCGCTGGTACTGGTGGTGCCGCAGAACAGCCCGGCCAATTCGGTAAAGGACCTGGTGGCACTGGCCAAATCGCGCGCGGACGGGGTCAATTACGCTTCGCAGGGCATCGGCTCGATCGGCCATCTGCTCGGCGGCCTGTTCGGTGACAAGACCGGTGGACAGTTCACCCACGTTGCCTACAAGGGCTCGGCCCCCGCGCTGCAGGACGTGATGGCGGGCCAGGTCGACATGATGTTCGACCCGGTCATCACCACCTCGCCGCTGATCAAGGGCGGCAAGGTCAAGGCGCTGGCGATCGCGTCGAGCAAGCGCTCGCCCAGCCTGCCCGATGTGCGCACGCTGGCCGAGCTGGGCGTGCCCGGCCTGGATGCCGGCGTGTGGTTCGGCATGGTGGTGCGCAGCGGCACGCCCGATGCCGTGGTCGCACGGCTCAACGAATCCGCGTTGAAAGCACTGAAGGCCCCGGAAGTCGCCAAGCGGTTTGCCGACCAGGGTCTTGATCCGATGCCGATGAGCCCGCAGCAGTTCGGCACCTTCCTCGCCAGCGAAAGCACGCGCTGGACCCCACTGGTCAAGGCCAGCGGCGCCAGCGTCGAGTAATCTATCCAAGGAGAGTCCCTATGACGCGCAAGCTCAAAGCCGCCATCATCGGCTCGGCAATATCGGCACAGACCTGATGATCGCAGCCCGTCAAGGCTCCAGCAGCCGGCTGATCTGCGCCAGCGCGTTGAGCGTGTGCTGCAGGTGCTCGCGCATCGCCTCCGAGGCTTCCTCGTTGCGCTCGCGCGCGAGCAGGTCCAGCACGTGCAGGTGCTGCCTGGCGTGTTCGGGATAGCGCTCGCGGTCGCGCATCGAGCGGTAGGACAGCAGCCGGCGCACGCGGTTGACGCGCCGGATGGTGTCGATGAAGAACGGGTTGCCCGACGCCTCGACCAGCGTTTCGTGGAAGCGCACGCCGCGGTCGTGCAGCTGGTCGGCGCTGTCGGTCTCGATGCCGCCTTCCAGCAGGTGCCGCTCGGCGGCGCGCAGCCGCTCGATGGCCTGTGGCTCGAGCCGGTAGGTGGGCTCGAGCAGCGCGGCCGGCTCCAGCGCC
Organism: Cupriavidus sp. NPDC089707; assembly: GCF_044748965.1. NCBI lineage: Bacteria > Pseudomonadati > Pseudomonadota > Betaproteobacteria > Burkholderiales > Burkholderiaceae > Cupriavidus > Cupriavidus sp. NPDC089707. Next base: position 20,174 of record NZ_JBIVHB010000021.1, on the reverse strand, counting down.
AGCCGCAGCCGGTAGGACTGCAGCAGCGAATCGGGCGTGGTCAGCATCGACGAGAACTCCCAGCCATAGCCAGGCTTGCGCTCGCCCCACCCCTCCTGCGCAATCCGCTTGAGCACGGTGCCGAGCTGGGTGGCGGTCAGGCCGTAGTGCTGCCGCAGGTGCTGCTCCGAAACCTGCGTTTCCAGCGTGCCCTGCAGCAGGTCTTCGGCAATCTGGAAATACGCCGCGGTGGCCGGGTCGGGCTCGACCAGGCCCAGCTGCGTTGCAAACTCCGCTGCCGGCGCCGCCACCGGCTGCGCCAGGAAGAAGCCGCGGTTCTTCTCGCGCGTGAGCACGCCCTTCTCGTGCAGCAGCGCGAGCGCCTCGTTGACGGGCGAGCGCGATACGCGCAGCTTGTCGGCCAGCATTTGCGCCGGCAGGTGCGCGCCGACCGGCAGGCCTTCGGCCTGGATCAGCGCAACGATCTGGGTGGCAATGGATCGGTCGTGGTTCATGGTCTGCGGACATGGCGCGGCTTGCATTGGGCGCCGGGGCGCTGCCTGTGGTGGCGGCGTCACCCGGCAAAGCCGGCCAGGCGGGAGCGATGGGTGCGTCAGAAGCTTACCGCAATCGGCGACCGGGCTCCCGCGAGCTGTCAGGCGTGGGGCAGCGCCGTGAAGGCAGTGAAGCTTTCCAGCTGCGCCGCGAGCGCCGCCAGTGCCGGGTGCGCCGCCCGGTCGACGTGACCGGGCAGTAGCGCCTGGGTGAAGGTCCACACCACGCCGGCAGTCAGCGTGGCCTGGTTCACGGCAGTCTCATCGGCCGGCACGGGCATGCGGGCGATCTCGTCTTCCAGCAGTGCAAAGGCGCTGGCACGCTGGCCGTCGACGCGCTCCACCCACGGCTGGTGCACCTTCTCCGCCGGCCGCAGGTTGTGCTCGTACACGTGCTGCACGGTTTTTTCGCTGGCCGCCAGCGCCAGGCCGATGGTGCGCAGCGCGCGCTGGCGCTCTTCCAGCGCAGCCGGCATCAGGCTGCGGCCGGACAGCGCTTCGGCGTAGTCGATGATCAGGGTCGAGTCCATCAGCACCACGCCGTTGTCGCACACCAGCGACGGCGCCTTCACCACCGGGTTGATCGCGCGGAACTGGTCGAAGGTGCGGAACACGGAGATGGATTCGTGGGTGAACGGCAAACCCAGCAGGCGCAGCGTGATGGCGGCACGGCGGACGTAGGGGGAATCGAGCATGCCGATGAGTCGCATGGGTTTTTCTCCGGGTTGGGGTTGAAGGTATTGCGGGACGCAAAGTTGCTTATGATCGCCGACACGCCGCAGGCCCGCCAGTGGTTTGCTCCCCTCTCCCGCGAAGTGGGAGAGGGGCCGGGGGAGAGGGCGGGCGCTGGCAGCACTGAAGCGCTGCACTCCGTGGATGCGCCGGCCCTCTCCCCCGCCCCTCTCCCGCGCGCGGGAGAGGGGAGCGTATGCGGGGGGCGGTAGCAAGCTCTGATGACTGCGCAAAGCCGGCGCCCTATCCCTCCTCCCACCGCAATGTCCCCAACGCCGCCACCAGCGACACCACCACATCGTCCTCCAGCGCCTGCCGCCGCCACATCACCCCCACCGGCGGCAAGTCCCAGCTCAGTGCATGCGGCAAGACCGCCGCGCCTCCGCCTTCGACCAGCTCCCCGGCCACCGCGCGCGGCACGATGGTGGTGGCCGCCGCATGGTTGCGCAGCAGTGTGGCCATGGTCTTGATCGAGTAGGTCTCGACGATCGGCACCGGCTGCGCGACGCCGGCCACCGCGAAAATGGTGTTGATGGTGCGCCGGATCGGCGTGTTCGGCGGCGGCAGGATCCAGTCGCGTTCGGCCAGCCGGTGCCAGTCGAGCAGCCCGCGCCCGAGCCGGCCGGCGGCCGCGGCGGGCACCACCAGCGCCGGCTCTTCGCGGTAGAGCGGCTGCTGGGCGATGTCCGCGCCGGGCGCGTAGAAAGTCCGCGCCACCACGCAATCCAGCTCATGTTCGCGCAGCGCCGCCACCAGCTCGTCGGTGGTGCCCTCTCGCACCAGCACCGAGACCCGCGGCGACTGCGTCAGGCCGAAGCTGCAGGCCGCATCGAGCACGGCGCGGCTGATGAACGGGATCACGCCGATGCGCAGCCGCCCCGACATGCCTGCGCCGATCGCCGCCAGCTCGCGCCCCAGCGCATCGGTATCCGCCAGCGTCAGCCGCGCATGCGCCAGCACCGCCCGGCCCGTGGGCGTGGGCTCCAGGCCGCGCCGGGTGCGGGTGAACAGCGGCACCATGAAGATGTCCTCGATCTCGCGCAGGGTCTTGGTGATGGCGGGCTGCGACAGGTTCAGCTCGGCCGCCACGCGCGACACCGAGCGCTGGCGCTCCAGCGCCAGCAGCAGCGGCAGGTGCCTGAGGCGCAGGCGCGAGACGAGGTTGTGGACCAGCTTGTCGGAGGCGGCAATGGACACGGGAATCCTGCAACGGGGCGCAAGGGTCATATTACCAAAGCGTAATACAACAATAACTAATCAGACGCTCGCGGTTATTTCCCAATCCTATACTGGCTCGCATCACCGGAGCTGCAATCCATGTTCACCACCCGTCCCGAAATCGTCGGCACCTTTGGCGTTGCCGCCTCCACCCACTGGCTGGCCACGCAGACCGCCATGGGCGTGCTCGAACGCGGCGGCAATGCCTTCGATGCCGCGGCGGCGGCCGGCTTTGTACTGCAGGTGGTCGAGCCGCACCTGAACGGCCCCGGCGGCGAAGTGCCGATCCTGTTCTGGAGCGAGCGCGAGCGCCGCATGCGCACCCTGTGCGGCCAGGGCCCGGCACCGGCGCTTGCCGATCCCGCCGCGCTGCGCGCGCAGGGCCTGGAACTGATGCCCGGCATCGGCCTGGTGCCCGCCGCCGTTCCCGGCGCCTTCGGGGCGTGGCTGACGATGCTGCGCGATCACGGCACGTGGTCGCTGGCCGACGTGCTGGCGCCCGCCATCGGCTACGCGCGCGACGGCTTCCCGCTGGTGCCGCGCATCTCGCGCGCGATCCTGGCGGTGCAGGCGCTGTTCCGCGACGAATGGCACAGCTCGGCGGCCACCTGGCTGCCGGACGGCAAGGTGCCGCGCCCCGGCAGCCTGCATACGCTGCCGGTGCTGGCCGATACCTACACCCGCATCGTTGAAGATGCCCAGCGCCGCAGCAACAGCCGCACCGCCCAGATCGACGCCGCGCTGGACTGCTGGTACCGCGGCTTCGTCGCCGAGGAAATCGACGCCTACTGCCGCAACACGCCGGTGCGCGACACCACCGGCGACAAGCACACCGGCCTGCTGCGCTACGACGACATGGCCGGCTGGACCCCCGAGGAAGAGAACCCGGTCACACTCGACTTCGGCCGCTACACGGTGGCCAAGTGCGGCATCTGGAGCCAGGGGCCGGTGTTCCTGCAGCAGCTGGGCATGCTGCGCCACGCCGGGCTGGCGCGGCATGCGCCCGATTCTCCCGAATTCGTGCACCGCATTGCCGAAGCCACCAAGCTGGCCATGGCCGACCGCCTGGCCTGGTACGGCGATCCCGACTTCACGCCGAGCCCGCTTGCCGCGCTGCTCGACGACGGCTACCTGTCCGCGCGCGCGCAGCGCATCGGCGAGCGCGCGGCGCTGGCCATCGATCCCGGCACGCTCAACGGCACTGCGCCGCGCCTGCCCGACCTGGGCGCGGCCGAGCGCACGCTGCGGCAAGCCGACGTGCGCTTCGGCGTGGGCGAACCGACCTTTGCCGAACTGCCGCCGGTGGCCGAATGGGCCGAACGCGAACTGTTTGTCGGCGATACCTGCCATATCGACGTGATCGACCGCCACGGCAACATGGTCGCGGCCACGCCGTCGGGTGGCTGGCTGTCGTCGAGCCCGACCATCCCGGCGCTCGGCTTCGCGCTCAATACCCGCCTGCAGATGACCTGGCTGGAGCCTGGCCTGCCCAACACGCTGGCCCCCGGCAAGCGCCCCTGCACCACGCTGTCGCCGTCGCTGGCGCTGCGCGACGGCGAGCCCTACATGGTGTTCGGCACCCCGGGCGGCGACCAGCAGGACCAGTGGTCGCTGGCATTCTTCCTGCGTCATGCGGTGCATGGCATGAACCTGCAGGAAGCGATCGACGCTCCCGCCTGGCATATCGACCATTTCCCGGCATCGTTCTGGCCGCGCCAGACCGTGCTCAACCGCATCAGCGTGGAATCGCGCTTCCCGGCGGCAACACTGGCGGCGCTGCGCGAACGCGGGCATGAGGTGCGCGTAGGCGAACCCTGGTCCGAAGGCCGCATGTCGGCATGCTCGCGCGAACGCGACGGACGCGGGCGGCTGGTGCTGCGCGCCGGCGCCAATCCGCGCGGCATGCAGGGCTACGCCGTGGGCCGTTGACCGAGGTGTCGCTGACGAATTCGATGCATGACAGCGGACCGCATCAGGTCCGCGCCAGTACCAAGGAGGAAGGAAAATGCGCGCAGTACTGAAAACCCTGCTGGGCGGCGTGGCCGCGCTGGCGATGTGCCTGGCGGCCCCGGCCGGCGCCAGCGAAGCCTGGCCGCAGAAGCCGATCACGCTGATCGTGCCGTGGGCCGCCGGCGGCTCGACCGATATCCTGGCGCGCGTGCTGTCCGAGCACCTGACGCGCTCGCTCGGCCAGCCGGTGATCGTCGACAACAAGCCGGGCGCATCCGGCAACATCGGCTCGGCCATGGTGGCCCGCGCCAGGCCTGACGGCTACACGCTGCTGGTCGGCTCGATGAGCACCCACGCCATGAACCCGGCGCTGATGTCCAACATGCCGTTCCGCGGCGTGGATGACTTTACGCCGCTGGGCCTGCTGGCGTACGTGACCAACACCATGGTGGTCCACCCGTCGGTGCCGGCGCAGAACGTCAAGGAACTGGTGGCCTACGCCAAGGCCAATCCGGGCAAGCTGGCCTACGCCAGCGCAGGGCCAGGCTCCACCAACCACCTCAGCGCGGTGCTGTTCGAGAAAATGGCCGGCATCCAGATGCTGCACGTGCCGTACAAGGGCGGCGCGCCGGCGGTGGTCGATACCGTGGCCGGGCAGACCCAGCTGCTGTTCTCGGCGGGCACGCAGACGCTGCCGCACGTCAAGGCGGGCAAGCTGCGCCTGCTGGCCGTGACCGAGAGCAAGCGCTCACCGCTGCTGCCCAACGTGCCGACCGTGGCCGAGACCCTGCCCGGCTATGAGCTGGCAGTCTGGTACGGCGCCTTCGGGCCCAAGGGCATGCCCGCCGAGCTGACGGCGCGGCTCAATCGCGAGATCAATACCGTGATGGCGCTGCCTGAGGTGAAGGCCAAGATGAACGCGATCGGCGTCGAAACCGCGACCTCCACGCCGCAGCAGTTCGCCACCATCCTGCGCCGCGATGCCGACCGCTACGGCAAGCTGATCCGCGAACTGGGCATCCAGGGGGAGTGAAGTGAGCCAGCCAACGCACTCCGCCCTGCCCCCCGTCCCGCAAGCCGGTGCACCGCTGGAAGACCCTGGCTCGCTGATCGCGCAGGTCAATTTGCTGTGCGACGCGCTGCGGCAGGCGCGCGGACCAGCCGCGGCGCTCGATGCCATCGGCGCGGCCACGCTGCGCACGCTCGGTCCCGGGTTGCTGACGATCAATGCCTGGCATGCGGACGTGCACCGGATCGAACGGCTATGGTCCTCGGACACCGGCGCCTACCCGGTCGGCGGGCACAAGACCAAGGGCGACAGCCCGTGGCGCCGGCAATTGCTGGAGCGTGGCGAAGTCTTCGTCGGCGAGGGCGATGACGCACTGGCGGCGGTGTTCGACGACGTGCAAGTGATCCGCACGCTCGGCTGCACGGCGGTGGTCAACGTGCCGCTGTGCTGCCAGGGCTCGGTGATCGGCACCTTCAACTACCTGGCCGACCGCGCCATCTGGTCGGCAGCCGAGGTGGCTGCGCTCAGGCTGCTGGCGGCGCTGGCGGTGGCTCCGGTGCAGGCGCTGACCGCTGCGTGCCCCTGACAAAAGCGTCCGCCAACGCCGAACGCTACTCTGCGGTATGATTCCCCCGCCGCGTTGAACGCACAACTAAGCACAACGCGGCAACGTTCTCAGGGCAGGGTGAAAGTCCCTACCGGCGGTGAAGGCGTCTGACGCACAAGCCCGCGAGCGCCCGGCATGCCCACATGCCGGGGTCAGCAGATTCGGTTCAAATCCGAAGCCGACGGTGATAGTCCGGATGAAAGAGAGCGAGCCACAATGCCCCCCGTCTTCACGGGGGCAAGTCTCGTGCGCCCTGATTCTGGCCAACTCCATCCGTACAGGAACACCATGAATCAGCCTGTCTCCGCTTTCCAGCGCGCCACCGCACCCGCGGCCGGCTTTTCCTTCCCCGACGGCAAGCGCATTGCCTACATCCATGCCCAGTGGCATGCCGATATCGTCCATCGCGCGCGCGACGCGTTCGTGGCCGAAATGGCAAAGCTCGGCGTCACCGCGGATGTCATCGACATCTACGATGTTCCCGGGGCCTTCGAAATCCCGCTGCATGCGCAACGGCTCGCCAGGTCAGGCAAGTACGCCGCCATCGTCGCCAGCGGCTTTGTCGTCGACGGTGGCATCTACCGGCATGAATTCGTCGCCGATGCCGTCATCAGCGGCCTGATGCGCGTCCAGCTTGACACCGAAGTCCCCGTGTTCTCGGCCGTGCTGACCCCGAAGAGCTTCCACGAGCACGACGAGCACCATCGCTTCTTTGCCGAGCATTTCGTGGTCAAGGGCCGCGAGGCGGCGCAGGCATGCATCCGCACGGTCGCGTCGCTGCAGAAGCTCGCGGCCTGAAGCGCTGAAGGGCTGTGCCGCGCTGTTCATTTCCGCGGCATGTTCAGGAATCATGACCAGCGGGATTTGCTGAACAGCACGGCCCGCCCACGGCGGCATCCGATGCCGCCGCTCCCCTCCCCCCGGATACTGCCGTCTCCCTCCCCGAGGCGTGTAAACTGCTGGCTTTTTTAATCCCGCGGTATGTCCCAAGAGCCCCGGCGCACAGGTTTCAGCGGTCCGACGCTAGTCCGGCTGCTGGCGCGCCTGACCGACGCCGACGCCCCACCTCCTGCAACGTCACTTTCCGGCCAGCTGAGCCAATGGCTGGGCTGGCCGGATGCGATCGCCCTGTCGGCGGCGCTGAAAGCCGGGCCGCCCGCGGCGCCGGCCGTCGCACATGCCTCCGGCGCCACCGCTGAAGAGCAGGAGTGCGCGCGCGTGCGCGGGGCGCTGGCCGATGCCATCGCCGGGGACAACGCCCTGACGGCGCGCAGGCGCGGCCCTGGACGGCCATCGGCGCTGGCAGAGGCGGTGGATGCGCAGGTGGACTACGCCATCTATCGCCACCGCTACGTGTCGCAGCAGCAGGCCATGGAGACCGCGATCGGCGCGCTGCGCGGGCGGCTGCGGGCGGCCTTGTCGACGCGCGCGCCGGACATGGCCCGGCTGGCGATGGTCGATGCCGTGATGGAGCGCGTGCTGGGCGCGCGCGAGCAAAGCGTGCTCGGCAGCGTGCCGACCCTGCTGGAAGGGCATTTCCAGCGTTTGCGCCAGGCGGAAGCTGCGGCGCTGGCCGAAGCGCAGGCCGCCGCGGCGCCGGCGCCGGCCACGCCCGGCGCGTGGCTGGCCGTGTTTCGCAAAGATATGCAAAGCGTATTGCTGGCCGAGCTGGACATACGCTTCCAACCCGTCGAAGGATTGCTCGCCGCCCTGCGCGGCAGCTGACCAGGACACCATGAACCGATACTTCTTCCATCTTGTTGTTTTCCTGGCGGGCCTGGCGGCCGTGTGCTGGATTGCCGCCGGCTATGCGGGCTCGAATGCGCTGGCGTTGTCGGTCACGCTGCTGATCGGCGCCTGCTACGTGGCCGGCGCGCATGAACTGCTGCGCTACCGGCAGGCCACGCTGGGGCTGGCGCAGGCGGTGCAAGGCCTGTCCGAGGCGCCGGCAAGCCTGGATGGCTGGCTGGAGCGCCTGCCCGCAGGGCTGCGCAACGCCGTGCGCCTGCGCGTCGAGGGCGAGCGCGTGGCGCTGCCGGGTCCGGCGCTGACGCCGTACCTGGTCGGCCTGCTGGTGCTGCTGGGCATGCTCGGCACGTTCCTGGGCATGGTGTCGACGCTGCGCGGCACCGGCATGGCGCTGGAAACCGCGACCGACCTGCAGGCGATCCGCGCGTCGCTGGCGGCACCGGTGAAGGGGCTTGGCTTCGCCTTCGGCACCTCGGTGGCCGGCGTGGCCACGTCGGCCATGCTGGGCCTGCTGTCGGCGCTGTGCCGGCGCGAACGCGTGCAGGCCGCGCAGGCGCTCGATGCGCGCATTGCCAGCACGCTGCGCCCCTATTCGCGCAGCCACCAGCGCGACGAGTCGTTCCGCATGCTGCAGCGCCAGACCGATGCCATGCCGGCGCTGGTCGACCGGCTGCAGGCCATGATGGCGACCATGGAACAGCAGAACCAGGCCATGGCGCAGCGCCTGGCGGCCAATCAGGAAGCCTTCCACGGCAAGACCGAAGCGGTGTATACGCAGCTGGCCGCCTCGGTCGGGCAATCGCTGAAAGACAGCGTTGCCGACAGCGCGCGCGCCGCCGGGACGGCGATCCAGCCGGCCGTAGAAGCTACCATGGCGGGCCTGGCGCGCGAGACCGCCGCCATGCGCGACGCCGTCACGCAATCCGTGCAGCAGCAGCTCGAAGGCATTTCGGCGCGCTTCGAGACGTCGACCGCCGGCGTCGCCGGGATCTGGAACGAGGCGCTGGCCAGCCAGCAGCGCAGCAACGAAGCCCTGGCGGGCGCATTGCGCGGCGCGCTCGAGGGCTTTGCGCAGACGTTCGAGCAACGTTCGGCCGGCCTCATCGAGCAGGTGGCGGCCCGCCTGGAAACCACCTCCGCCAGCACCGCGCAGGCGTGGACCGAGGCCCTGTCGCAGCACGCCCGCACTGGCGAGAAGCTCGCCGCCGACAACCAGCAGGCGCTGGCCGCCGCCACGGCGGCATTCGAACAGCAGGCAGCGTCGCTGGTGCGCACCGTGGGCCAGTCGCATGCCGACCTGCAGGCGGGCCTGGCATCGCATGACGAACAGCGCCTGGCCGCGTGGGCCGGTACGCTCGGCAGCATGACCGAGGCGCTGCGCCAGCAGTGGGACCAGGCCAGCGCGCAGGCCGCGAGCCGCCAGCAGGAAATCGGCGAGACGCTGGCGCAGACCGCGCGCGAGATCTCCGCGCAGGCGCAAGCGCATGCCAGCGGCACCATCGCCGAGATCGAGCGGCTGGTGCAGGCCGCCGCCGACGCACCCAAGGCGGCGCTCGCGCTGCAGGCCGAACTGGCCGCACGCGACGAACAGCGACTGGCCGCGTGGACGGATTCGCTCGGCGCCATGGCTACGGGCCTGCGCGAGCAATGGGAACAAGCGAGCGAGCAAACGGCGCATCGCCAGCAGGAGATCTGCACGGCGCTGGCGCAGACTGCAACTGACATCTCTGTCCAGGCGCAGGCCCATGCCAGCGGCACCATCGCCGAGATCGACCGGCTGGTGCAGGCCGCCGCCGACGCGCCCAAGGCCGCGCTGGCCATGCAGGCCGAACTGAGCGCGCGCGACGAACAACGCCTCGCCGCCTGGACCGAAGCGCTTGGCAACATGGCCACCGGACTGCGCGGGCAATGGGAACAGGCGAGCGCGCAGGCCACGAGCCGCCAGCAGGAAATCTGCGCCGCGCTGGCGCAGACCGCCAGCGACATCTCGGCACAGGCGCACGCCCACGCCAGCGGCACCATCGCCGAGATCGACCGGCTGGTGCAGGCCGCGGCCGACGCGCCCAAGGCCGCTCTCGCGCTGCAGACCGAACTCAGCACGCGCGACGAACAGCGCCTGGCCGCCTGGACCGAAGCCCTTGCCGCGATGGCCGCCACGCTGCGCCAGGAATGGCAGCAGGCCGGCGCGCAGACCGCCACCCGCCAGCAGGAAATCTGCGCAGCCCTGGCGCACACCGCACAAGCGATTTCCACCGAAACGCAGGCGCACGCCAGCGGCACGCTCGCCGAGATCGAGCGGCTGGTGCGGGCCGCCGCCGAGGCACCCAAGGCCGCCGCCGCGCTGCAGGCCGAACTGGCCGCGCGCGACGAACAGCGCCTGGCGGCCTGGACCGGCCACCTCGACAGCATGGCCACATCGCTGCGCAAGCAATGGGAACAAGCCGGCAACCATAGCGCCAGCCGCCAGCAGGAGATCTGCGACACCCTGGCGCAGACCGTGCGCGACATCACGGCGCAGGCCGAGGCGCACGCAACCGGCACCATCGCCGAAGTCGCGCGCCTGATGCAGGCGTCCGCCGAAGCCCCCAGGGCCGCGGCCGAAGTCATCGCCGAACTGCGCCAGAAGCTCACCGAAGGCATAGCCCGCGACAATGCCATGCTGGAAGAACGCAGCCGCATGCTGGAAACGCTGGGGACGCTGCTCGACGCCGTGAACCATGCCTCCACCGGCCAGCGCGCCGCAGTCGACACGCTGCTCGCGACCACGTCCGAGCTGCTGGAACGCGTCGGCGGCCGCTTCACCGAGCAGGTCGAGTCCGAGACCGGCCGCCTGGCACAGGCTGCGGCGCAGGTCACCGGCAGCGCCGTCGAAGTGGCGAGCCTGGGCGAAGCCTTCGGCGTGGCGGTGCAGATGTTCAGCGCGTCCAACGACAAGCTGTCCGAGCAGCTGCAGCGCATCGAGGCCGCGCTCGACAAGTCGATGGCGCGCAGCGATGAGCAACTGGCCTACTACGTGGCGCAGGCGCGCGAGGTGGTCGACCTCAGCATGCTGTCGCAGAAGCAGATCCTGGAAGACCTGCAGCAGCTGGGCGGCCGGCAGGCAGCGCGCGCAGAGGCGGCATGAAGGACGATGACATCGACGCGGGCACCGAGCCGACGGTACCGGCCTGGGCAGTCTTTGGCGACCTGATGTCGGTGCTGCTGGGCGCGTTCGTGCTGGTCCTGCTGGGCGTCATCGGCGTGCAGCTCGAACTGTCGGCGCGGCTTGAGGACGAGGTCCGGCAGCGGCAGGAAGAGGCGCAGCGCCGCCAGACGCTGGAGCAGGCGCTGGCCGGCCCGCTCGCCGCCGGGCGGGTGACGCTGGTGAACGGCCGCATCGGCATCAGCGGCAGCGTGCTCTTTGCCTTGAACTCCGACCAGTTGCAGCCCGAAGGCCGTGAGCTGTTGCGCAGCCTGGCCGCGCCGCTGTCGGCCTACCTGCGCACGCGCGACGAAATGCTGATGGTCAGCGGCTTCACCGACGACCAGCAGGTACGCGAGAGCAACCGCCGCTTCGCCGACAACTGGGAGCTGTCGGCGCAGCGCGCGCTGACCGTGACGCGCGCGCTGATCGATGCGGGTGTGCCTCCCGCGTCGCTGTTCTCGGCGGGATTCGGCTCGCAGCAGCCGGTCACCGCCAATACCGATGCCGCGGGCCGCGCGAAGAACCGGCGTGTGGAAATCGCGCCGGTGCCGCGCGTGACCATGGGAACGGGGAAGCCTCGTGGCTGAAGACGTCGCCGCAAGCGCGCGCGCGCAGCTCGACGCCTGGCGCGACAGCGATGCCGCCGGCGTCGATCCGGTGCGCTTCCGGCTGATCGAAGCGCTGGTGCGGCGTTCGGCGGACCATGATGGCGCTGTGCGGCAGATGCTGGATGCGCGGCTGGCGGCGCTGGTCGAAAGCTACCGCGAGGCCGTGGCGTATGACACCGCGCGGCGCGAAGCGGCCGCAGCATCGGCACAGGATGCAACCGCGGTAGCGGCGGGCACGCTTGCCAGCCTGGTCAGCTACATCAAGGCCCATGCGCGCGCCGCCGACCGCGCCGCTGAACCCGCCCTTGCACCGCGCGCCATCGCACCGGTGCGCGCGCTGCGTCCCGAACCCGAGCCGGAACTGGTCGACTATTTCCGCGACACGTGGTCGCGCGTCAGTGTCAGCCGCCAGCTGCGGCAGTCGCAGGCGCAGTTGCCGGGCAATGCCGGCCCGCTCAATTCCGACCACCTCGTGCATCGTGCGCTGACGCTGATGCACAAGCTGTCGCCAGGCTACCTGGAGCAGTTTTTCTCGTATGTCGAGGCGATGGCGTGGCTGGAACAACTGCATCGCGGTGGTGCACCGGCCGAGAACGAAGCGGCGCGGGCCACGAGCGCAAAAAAGACCACCCGCAGCAAGCCGCGAAAGCCGGCGGGCTAGTCCGCCGCCCCTGGCGCGATCGCAAACCCGTAAAGCGCCGCGGCATTGCGCCAGCGCAGCGCTTCGTTCAGCAAAGCATCCGGCAGCGCGGTGCCGGTCCAGCGGCTGATTTCGCTGCACTCTCCCGCCCGCTCCCCGGCTTCATGATTGGTCCACGGCCAATCGCTGCCCCAAAGCAGCCGATCGGCGCCGACCACTTCCAGCCAGCGCTGCGCCAGTTCGCGCCACGCCGCCGGCGCCACCAGCCGGTACGGGGCACTGCATTTGACCCATACCTGCCGGCGTCCCCTCACCGCAGCGGCTACGTCAAACACCGGATCCGCCACTCCCGCGGCGCCCGGCCTGCCAAAGTGGTCTAGCACCACCGGTACGTCCCCCTCGCCCAGCGCGGCATCCAGCGCGGCCAGCATTGCGCTGCCGTCGCCGTTGTCCGTATGGAGCTCGACATGCCAGCCCAGCGCGGCGATACGCGCGAACAATGCGCGCCACGGCGCTGAACCGATGCGCTGCCAGCCGGGATCGCGGTAGAGGTTCAGCCGGATGCAGCGCACGCCGGCATCGTCCAGCTCACGCAATGCTGCATCGGATACGTCAGGATCGACCGCCGCGACGCCGCGCAGCCGCGCCGGCATGGCGCGCAGCGCCGCAAGCAGCGCCGTGTTGTCAGTACCGAGGAAGCTGGTCTGCACCACCACCCCGAACGGATCGCCAAGCGCCCCGGCCAGGCGCTGCCAGTCCGGCAGCGTGGCGGCGTATGGGGGCCGATAGCGGGCGGAGGGCGCTGCCGGGCCGGCATCGAAGATATGGAAGTGGCAATCCACCACCGGGGTTGCGCTTTGATTCATTGGTCTGCCCTGCTGTGTCCACGGGTAATTCCGGATAGGGGAAGCAAGCCCGCGTCAGTATTCTAGTCCTCTAGAGGATATGAATAACAATTTAGCACGGTTCCAGACCGATGGACAACCGATGGCGGACATTGACCAGCTTCAGAAAATCACCAGCGCGGCCGGCCTGAGCCGATATGGCCAGATCGCCGCACAGCTCCAGGCGCGCATCATTTCCGGCGACTGGCCGCCGGGCGAGGCGATACCCGCCGAGGGCGCACTGGCGAAAGAGTTCGGCATCGCGCTGGGGACGATCCGACAGGCGATCGCCGTGCTGGTACAGGAAGGGCTGCTGGAACGCGTGCAGGGCCGGGGCACCTTTGTGCGCAAGGGCCTGACCGGCGCCAGCCTGATGCGTTTCTTCCGCTTCGGCGGCGCCGACGGCGCCGCCACGGTGCCCCGCTCGGAGATCCTGTCGTGCCGCGCCGCGCGGCTGGACAAGGCCATGGCGCAACGCTTCGGGCTGCCATCCGGAGCGCGCGGCCTGGCGATCACGCGCCGCCGCTGGCTGGATGACAAGCCGCGCCTGCTGGAATCGATCTGGCTGCCGCTGCCGCGTTGCGAAGCGCTGCAGCAGTTGCCGGTATGGGAATGGGGCGACCTGCTGTATCCGCTGCTCGGCAGCCAGTGCGGCATCACCGTGCACCGCGCGGTCGACGAGGTCACTTTCCGCACGCTGGCGCATGACGAGGCCGAGTTGCTGGAACTGCCGGATGCGCACCCGTGCGCGGTGGTGACCCGGCATGCCTTCGACCTGCGCGGCACCTGCATCGAATACCGGCTGACCCGGGGCGATGCCTTTGCTTTTCGCTATACGGCGGACATCCGCTAGCCATCCGATACCCGATCCGCATCCGAGGAGACAGTTTCATGCATTCCATCAAGGCGATGGCCGCGGCCATTGGCGCCACCGGCATCCTGCTGCAACCTGCACCGGCGCACGCAGCCGAGAGCGCGGCCACGTGGCCGTCCCGGCCCATCACGATCGTGGTCACGTATCCGCCGGGCGGCGGCGCCGACCTGATGGCACGGCTGATCGCGCCGGGCCTCGGCCGCGAACTCGGCCAGTCGGTGGTGGTGGAGAACCGCCCCGGCGCCGGCGGCCAGATCGGCGCGGCCTATGTCGCCAAGGCGGCGCCGGACGGCTACACGGTGATGGTCGACGCCTCTTCCTACGCCGTGAATCCCAGTCTCTATGCCAGGCTGCCCTACGATCCGGCCAAGGCGTTCAAGCCCGTCGGCGTGCTGGCGCGCTATCCCAATGTGCTGGTTTCCACGCCCAGCTTCCCGGCCGCCAAGGTCGGCGACGTGCTGGCGATGGCGAAGCAGAAGCCGGGCGAGGTGGCGTTTGCCTCCTCCGGCAATGGCTCGGCGCAGCACCTGGCGGGCGCGCTGTTCGAACAGCGCGCGGGGGTGGACCTGCTGCACGTACCTTACAAGGGCGGCGGCCCGGCCATGACCGACGTCATCGCCGGGCAGGTGCCGCTGTTCTTCGCCAACGTTGCCTCGAGCCTGCAGCACATCAAGGCCGGCAAGCTCAAGCCGCTGGCGGTCACCAGCCACCAGCGCACCAGCGCGCTGCCGGGCGTGCCGACGATGCAGGAGGCCGGCGTGCCCGGCTATGAAGTCTATGAGTGGAACGCGGCCTTCCTGCCGGCGGCCACGCCCGAACCGATCGTCGCCAGGCTCGCGGACGCGCTGCAGAAGGTCATGCACAGCCCCGAGACGCGGCAACGCGTGGCCGAACTGGGCGGCGAGGTGGTGGCCGCGCCGCCGGCACAGGCGCAGCAGTTCATCGACGGCCAGGCCCGGCTGTGGGCCAAGGTGATCAAGGACGGCAACGTCAAGCCCGAATGATCGCGGGCATCGGCTTCCCGCGCGACAACGACTGAGACATTCACGGAGACTCACATGACCCGCATCAACCCCGTCCGCCGCCAACTGCTGCAAGCCACGGCAGCACTTGGCGCCAGCGCCCTCTTCCCCACGCTCGCCCGCGCTCAGGCGTGGCCGTCCAAGCCGGTCCGGCTGGTGGTGCCGTTCGCGCCCGGCGGCAGCTCGGAAATCGTCGCGCGCTCCACCGCGGCGGAGCTGACCAAGCTGCTGGGCGTGTCGGTCTTCGTGGAAAACAAGCCAGGCGCCGCCGGCAATATTGCCATGGGCGAAGTGGCGCGCGCAGAAGACAACCATACGCTGATCCTCGGCCACATCGGCACGCTGGCGGTGAACCCGTTCATCTTCCCCAAGCTGCCGTACGATCCGGTCAAGGACTTCCGCCCGATCTCGCTGCTGTCCAAGGTCCCGAGCCTGTACGTGGTGCATCCCGACGTGCCGGCGAAGAACCTGAAGGAATTCGTTGCGCTGGCCAAGAGCAAGCCCGGCAAGCTCAACTACGGCTCCGCCGGCAATGGCAGCGCCGGGCACCTGGCATTCGAATACCTGAAGGCAGCGACCGGCACCTTCATCACGCACGTGCCCTACCGCGGCAGCGGTCCGCAGATCACCGACCTGCTCTCCGGGAGGCTGGAAGCGGCCGCCGTGGGCGCGCCGGCGATCCTGCAGTTCATCAAGACCGGCAAGGTGCGCTGCATCGCCACCGGCACCACGCAGCGCATGCCGCAACTGCCGGATGTGCCGACGGTGGCCGAGCAAGGCTATCCCGGCTTCGAGATGACGCAATGGTATGGATTGCTCGCGCCCGCAACACTGCCGCAGCCGGCTGCCGACAAGCTGGCGGATGCGACCATCAAGGCAGTCAAGAGCCAAAGCTCGGTCGAGCGGCTGAGCGCGGATGCGGCCATCGTGGTGGGCAATACGCCAGCGGAGTTTGCGCGGTTTATTGCGCAGGAGCAGCAGCGCTGGAAGCCGATCATCGCGCGGGCGCAGATCAAGCCGGATTGAGCTGGCGTCTGGGAAGACTCTCTGGGCGCTCCCTCTCCCGCAAGCGGGAGAGGGAGCAAACCGCCGGCGGCGCTTACTCGATCGTCACCTTGCCGTCCTTCACCAGCTTCGCGAACTTCACCGTCTCATCCTGGAAGCGGCGCGCGAATTCCTTCAGCGTGCTGGAAATCCGGCGACTTCACGATCCCGTGATGACCAGCTCATTCCCTTTGGGCATTTGTCTGTCGTCCCCACGCCAACCACCTCAAAGGTTGATATTGCTGTCCTTGGTCACGATCTGCTGACCGGTGTAGCGCACCAGTCCGCTTGCGTCGAGCTTCTGTACCTGGACGCCGGTGAAATCGATGGCCTTGACGATGGCGGTATCACGCAGAGTCAACGAGCCAATCTTGCTGGTGACAAAGCTGGCCTTTTCTCCTTCATACTTGTCGATCAGGACGCTGGCGGATTCGAGCATGAGAGAAGCATTGGGGATCGTGCAATGGCGAATGACCGTGGAGTCATACCCTCCCATGATCTGGCAGCCTCGGGAGATGTTGGTCAGCTTGTTGTCCACGATGTCGTTCACTCCCCAATCATCCCGCCCGCATTCAATGTTCTCCAGGACAACGGATCTCAGGTTCTTCCGATTCTCAGGTGAGATACCACAATCGAGCGAGCGATAGCGCGCCTCGTATCCTTCGGGGCTGATGCTGACACCCCGGAACCGGCTGTTGCGGATGGTGATGGAGCGCGCATTCTCAAACATGTCGACCATGGCGCGCGCCTGAACCCCCTCGATCAGCACGTCGCCTTGCACGTCTGAGAGGCCGATCTTGAGAATGTCGAACTGGCTGTTGCGGATCGTGAGGCCGGTGAGGGACGAGCGGGACAATCTTGTCCGGCCCTTGAAGGTGCAATTTTCGATCGTCACAGTGGCATAAATCCATTGACCCTTTTCAAACGTGCCGTTTTTCAAATCGACGCTGCCGAACTTGCAGTCGCGGTAGATAACGACGCTGTCGCCACTGACATCCATGTACTGGCCGGTGCAGCGCTCGTATGAAACATCTCCGTTGAAGTAGATGGAGCCGTATTGATTCACGTCTGGGTTCTTGGCGCCAAAATCGCATTCCACAAAGCGCACATTCTTGCCCCCAGCCGCCATCAGATAGGCCCCGCCCAGCGTGTCACTGCGCGCGAACAGCACATCTTCCATGGTACGGGCTTGGAAGTTCGAGCCCGGAAACTGGCAGTGCTCGAAGACGCAGTTTTGGATCAGCGACAGGTGGATGACTCCATAGAAGATGCAGTCATAGAAGTGGACATTCTCCCACGCCTTGTCATAGAAGTCCGTGCCACCCAAACCGAAGTCGGCACCGCTGATTCTCAACCGCTGGTCGCCCAATGCCGCACGGCGCTTGGCGGGGTCCATCAGCAAGGCATACTCGTGAGGCATGGCCTCGATGTTCTTGGCAGTCATTCGGGTGCATCCGGTAATTGTGAGGCTGGCCATGCCGAGCATGGCGAGGAACTGGCGGCGGGTGCTCATCTGTCTACGCGAGTGGCAATTCTCGGGTCGGGATACCGACTCTTGCTCAGCGTCTCGTGTAGCCAATCCCAATCCGGCACTTCCCCTTGCTCGCCCAACCGCCGACGCAACACTGGGACAAGCCTGGGACCACCCTTCCAGGCAGTCTTCCAAGTGGTGAAGTCGACCGGAAAGAACCACGGGTCGAGCTTGAAATGATCCGCCGGGAGCCCCTTGGGCGCCTGGAGCTTGACCTCACAGAACCAGCGGGTGGTATCCGCCAGAAGCGGATTCTGTAACGCAGCGATTTCAGCCTGCCTGCCGGCAGGCAGTGTCATCTCATAGATGCCGCTTTGCGGTGCCGCGGCTGGGCTCTCAAAGGCTGAGCTCCCAGCGATGTGCCGGAACTTGAGCACGGTATCAAAGGGAATCCATCCCCCGTCAGGCTGATTCGCGGTCTTGCCAAAACCCCACAACCGAACCCCCGCAATGCACGCCAGCCGGTGCGTCTTCGGGCCGACGACCATGAAAAGGCTATTCCCTTTGGCGGGCTCCCAATGGAGCACGAGCTCGATCTTGCTGATGTGCATATAATCCAGCGCCACCGCCAGCCGCGGTTGCGCGCTGCCTTTGGTATAGGCAACCTGGCGGAAGGGGACTTTGGCCGATGGATCGTAGAGCGTGCCCGAAGGCGGGGTCAGAGTCCAGCCGCCCAGCTCGTCGTTCAGGTTCTGCACGCCGATCGGTCCGCCACAGGAACTGACAATGAACTTGGTCTTGCCAGCTTCAATGGCATTGGCCGCATGCGCGGGCTGCAATCCCGGATCGAAGGCGCTCTCGATCTTCACGGCGTTGCCACTGCGCGCCGTGGTGTAGACCCCAGCACGATGCGAATGCCCGCTGAAATGCACGTCCACGCCGCCGTTCCTGGACTGGTTGGCACAGTTCTCGAAGAACCAGCGAACGTTGCGCTCGCAGGTGCCCATGTTGTTGAAGTTCCAGCCGCCGCTGTTCTCCCCCGGCATGGTTTTCTCGGATAGTGAATCAGCGGGTACGATCCAGCGGTCGGGCGCGGAGAATGCCACCTTGAGGTCGTAGCTGACGAAGGTGAAGTGCGAGAAGAGCAGCATCTGCGCCCTGTACTTTCTTTTGGCCAGGCGGGTTGTCCAGTCCAGCAGGACACGCTGCGCATCACTGATGGCCTGTTTGGCGCGCGGCAAGATGCCAGTGCCCTGCTTGTCGGCCTGTAGCGGCAAGCAGCCCGACAGATTGACGTATTCTTCCTCCGTGCCCCAATCCAGGCCAAGCATGCACTGTCCGCCATAGACATGGCGCCAGTCGGAGAGCGGCGTGAACAACGTAAAGAACCAGTCGTAGTGGCCAGCATCGAAGTTCCTGGCGGTGAGGACCTGGGGGTAGGTCGGTCCATAAGCCAGGCAGGCCTCGTAGAGGGTCAGGTTGTGATCGGCGGCGATGCCATCGTTGGCTTTCGCCTCGACAAAGTCGCTGGCGCGGCGTGCGTCGGCGTAGACATCCGTCGGGTTGCGGGTGAGATCAACGTCCTTGCCGGCCCCGGCCATGCCCTTGTACTTGGCTGCGGCGCTGACAAGGCCCGCGGCCCCGAGATTGACTGGCCGCAGGCCATGCGGTGCATTGCCGAAGCCGCCTTCGTCCTCCAGCACGCCGGCAGCCAGCACCCAGGCGTTCTGGCGCGGCGAGATCCCATAGGGCACCTGATAAGCCTCGTGATTGCCGGTGGTCAGAAACACCGGCAGGTTCAGGTCGCGATAGGCGTGGCGCAGCAGCGAATAGACCAGCATGTCGTCCATGCCGCGCTTGTAAAGCCTGCCATCGCGGATCTTGTTCAGGACGTTGAAGGCCTTCCATTGTTCGCCGATGCTGTTCGATGGTACGGCGCCGGGGTCCAGGTTGCGGTTGAAGTCCAGCAAATCCCCCGTGATGACCAGCGCATCCGCTTTGGGCATTTGATTGTCCCCTGTTGCAAAGCGATTCACGAGACCATGCAGCGCCTCGAAGCTGTTGCACAGGCGGGAAGCGGGCGGGGAGTCCGGCGTACCAGGCGCGGCAGCGCCGCCGGGCAGTTCCAGCAGATGGGCCGGTGACTTTGCCAGCGCGTTCTGGCGCACGTTGACATGGACATCGGACAGATGGCCAATCCTGAGTTGCGCGGCTTTGCCGCGGATCACCGGGTGCCAGGCCATCAGACGATGATTGCTGTCCGAGATCTGCCTTGGCAGTGCGTTGCCTGGCAATTCTGACGACAGGTCAAACTCGTACAGGCTGGGATAATGATTGCGCTGCGAATTGGCCTTCTGCCGGTCCAGGAAATCAAGGATGACCTGGTCCTGGTACTCCCACATCTCGATGCCCGCCAGTTCCGGGCGCTGCGCATACTTATGCGGCACCGGCACCATCCAGGCGAACGTGTGCATGGCGCTCAAGCCCGCCCCACCCGGCAGCCTGGACAGGTCAATTTCGATCTCATAGATGTGGCTGAGTCCCGGATACATCTTCACCGTGGCAGGACGAATGATGGCCACCGGCTCGCCGTGGTGGTTGACCATCAGTCCGCCCCGGAACTCCCCGACCTGCCACACGCGCACCGCC